>CAYQOQ010000070.1:0-23857 GCA_964419175.1 uncultured Occallatibacter sp.
CTGGGCGTGAACCTGCGCGAGGAGGTCAAAAAATGAGCTACAAAATCCCCATGGGACCGTACCACCCGGCGCTTGAAGAGCCTTACAAGCTGGACATGATCTGCGAAGGCGAAACGGTGATCGACGCCAAGCTGCATATCGGTTTCAACTTCCGCGGCATCGAGCACCTGGCCGAGACCCGCAACTACATCCAGGTGATTGCGCTGATGGAGCGCGTGTGCGGCATCTGCTCGAACATTCACACGCTCACGCTTTGCCAGGCCATGGAAGGGCTGACCGGGCAAACGCCGCCGCCGCGCGCCAAGTACATTCGCGTAATCATGGCGGAACTGGAGCGGCTGCACTCGCATGTTCTGTGGGCGGGCATCGCTTCCAAGCTGATGGGCTTCAAGACCATGTTCATGACCTGCTTCGAGATTCGCGAAAAGATCATGGACGTGCTGGCTGCTATCTCCGGCAATCGCGTGAACTATTCGATGAACCGCATAGGCGGGGTCAATCGCGACATCGACGATCCGGCGGCGATCCTCAAGATGATCGAGCAGCTTGAGGGCGAGATGATGAAGACTGTCATCCCCATCTTCACCACCAGTTCGACGGCGCGGTCGCGCTGCGCGGGCATTGGTGTTTTGACGCATGAGAAAGCCATCTCCTGCGGTGTTGTCGGACCCACGGCAAGAGCCGCCGGATTGGCCCAGGACCTGCGCCGCGCCGCACCGTATGCCGCTTATTCGGAACTCGAATTTGACGTACCGGTGGAGCAGGCCGGCGATGTGCGCGCCCGCCTCTTTGTGCGCGCGCTCGAAATTATTGAAAGCTGCAAGATTCTTCGCCAGGCGCTTACCAAACTGCCACCCGGAGAGATCAACACGGGCGAACAGAAGATCGTGTTCACGACAGGCACGGCCACCAGCCGCGTCGAAGCGCCGCGGGGCGAGGTGATCTACAGCGTTTCCTGGAAAGAGAATGCCAGGAATCCGAGCAGGGTGCATGTGCGCACGCCTACATATGTCAACATGCCGGCCGTGCGCTGGATGGTAAAGGGAGCCCGGCTTGCGGATACGCCGCTGATTCAGGCGTCAATCGATCCGTGCTACTCCTGCACAGATCGGTAGATGTTGGCATTGGTTTTGGATTGAGAGGGCGCGGCTTCGGCCGCGCCCTTTCAATTGCGACAGTCAACGGGTTGACAGGCAAACAGGTTGCATCGTGTAATTGAAGTGTTGGTTGTGGTGAAGGAGTTCACCCTTAACCGCTGTCCTTTTCCGATAGGCCGGACAGATGATGACTCCTGACAGGGGAACCTGTTGTGGAGTCACGTCCCAGCACGATCCCCGAGTACATCTTTTAGGAGCATGAGTCATGGCAAACGCCTGGACTCTGTCGGCCCTTTGGGTCGGTCTCGCGCTGATTGCGACCTTGCTCGCGATCTGGTTTCGCGTCGCCACTGCGCTCTCCGAGATCATCGTCGGCACCGTAGCACAGCTGATTATCGGCGCCACTTTCGGCTCCGGCGGCCTGCTGGGCAGTACGCAATGGATCACCTATCTAGCTGGCGCCGGCGCAATCGTTCTTACCTTTCTGGCCGGCGCCGAATTGGAGCCGGCGATTCTCCAAACCAAGTGGCGCGAGGCATTGCTGGTCGGCCTATCGGGTTTCATCGGGCCATTTCTGGGCTGCACGCTGGTGGGCCATTATGTTCTTGGCTGGAGTGTCCGCTCAAGCTGGCTTTGCGGCGTCGCGCTCTCTACAACCTCGGTTGCCGTGGTGTACGCGGTCATGCTGGAGTTGGGCTTCAACGTCACCGAATACGGTAAGTCGATCCTGGCCGCGTGTTTTGTCAACGATCTCGGCACCGTCATCGCCCTGGGATTGATTTTCTCGCCCTTTACCCTGAAGACGCTCCTCTTTGTTGTCACCTGCGCTGTCCTTTTTGTTATCCTGCCCACTGTCACCCGGTGGTTCTTCAAGAAATACGGAGGCCGCGTCTCCGAACTTGAAACCAAATACATCCTTTTCCTCCTGTTTTCGCTGGGCGGACTGGCAGCATGGGCGGGCAGTGAGGCCGTGCTTCCGGCCTACATGATCGGCTCAGTGCTTGCTGGAACGGTGGGCAAAGACCACGCGCTCATTCGCCGCTTGCGCACACTCACCTTTGGACTGCTTACTCCGTTCTATTTCATTCGCGCTGGTTCCTTCGTTTCGATTCCCGCTCTGATTGCGGCTCCGGCCACATTGATCATTCTGTTCCTGGCCAAAATGGCCTCGAAAACGGCGTTCGTCTTTCCAGCGGTGCGGGCGAGTAAACATAACGGCAACGCCGGAACCTACTACACGCTGATGATGTCCACCGGCCTCACATTCGGAACCATCTCCGCGCTCTTTGGCCTCAATCATCAGATCATCACCCAGGCCCAGTATTCCTTCCTGGTGGGCGCAGTCATCGCCAGCGCAGTGCTGCCCACTCTCATCGCCAACACGTTCTTTCTGCCGCGGCATCTGCTACCTCACAAAGTTGCCGAAGGCCAGTCCGTCCAGCAGACGCTGTAATCTGGAATAGGAGACAAACGCATTGCAGAAGTACTTGCTCATCGCCGCAGGTGGAGCGCTGGGGTCGATCGCACGATACTGGGTTGGGTCGACCGTTGCAGGGCGCATGGGGATTCGGTTTCCTTACGGCACGCTGCTGGTGAACATTACGGCTTGCGTGATTATCGGATTCACGCTGACCTATCTGGGCAGGCGTGCGGACCTCAGTCCTGCCTGGAGGTACCTGATCCCGGTGGGCTTCATCGGCGCTTACTCGACCTTCTCCACTTATGAATGGGAGACGCTGTCGTCTCTGCGCTCGGGGGCGTTCTTTCTCGGGGCGCTCTACGCTGTGGGCTCGCTCGTTTTGGGCCTCATTGCCGTTTGGGGCGGATCTCTGGTGGCGGAGGCCCTTTCGTAGCCGCCGCTCGACGCGCCCACCCACAAGAATTAGAATCCACACTTGCATCTACGGAGCCAGCATGTTGCAGCCTGGAAAAGCCGTTAAAGTGACCATCTATCTGATCGATGGGGAAACCCATCATGGAGTTCCGGTCTACTCCAGCATTCTCGATTTCCTTTTCTATCGCAGCGTGACCGGCGCCACTGTTACCAAAGGCTTCGCCGGATTTGGCGCCGATCATCGCATGCACTCATCGAGCGGCGTTGAGATCTCCGACCATCTGCCCATCAAGATCGAGTTTATTGAGACGCGGGAGAAAGTCGACGAGCTTCTCGGCAAGCTGGAGGAACTGGCCGGCACGGGCCTGATCGAGATACAGGAGACCACGGTGGCCAAGCCCGGGCAGGTCTCAAGGAAAGCCAAACCCGCACCTCCCGCTCATATGAAGATCGAGGGCAAGGCGCAGATGATGCGCATCTATCTGAGCGAAGAAGACCGCTGGAACGACAAGACGCTGTACAAGGCGCTGGTGGAGGCGATGCGCGCGAACGATATTGCCGGCGTCACGGTTTATCGCGGCATTCTGGGATACGGAGCGCATCGCCGTGTGCACAAGGACAAGCCGCTGCTTTCCACCCATCACGGCTCAGTGATGCTTTCAGCCATTGACACGGCTGAGAAGCTGCACGCGTTTCTTCCGCTGGTGGACCAGATGGTGGAAGAAGGGTTGGTAGTCTTCTCGGACGTCGACATTATCAAGTACGCCTACCGCCCTCTCGATACGGAGACGGAGCCGCCCCCGACGACGCCGGGCGGAGTTGCGGAGTAAGAGAGGCCCCTCGATGAAGGAACAGTATTCCGCGCGCATGTTACGCATTCATTTCGGTGAAGACGACCGCTGGCAGGGCAAGCCTCTGCACGAGGCCATTGTGGCCAAATGCAAAGAACTTGGGATTGAGGAGGCGATTGTCTTCCGTGGCATCGAGGGCTACGGCCCGAGCACACGAATTCGCCACTCCAGCCACTGGAGCTTCTCAAAGGACGCGCCTATCCAGTTGAGCGTCATCGACACGGCAGAGCGGATCGCGCAGCTGATTCCCTTTCTGGACGCGATGGTGGAAGAGGGCGTGGTTGCGGCTTCGACGGTGGAGGTGGTGCGGTATTCGCGGACGCTTGCACCGTCTCCTGAACAAGCTTAGGGGCGATTCTCTGAACGATGCAGAGTTGTCGTCGCTAGCGGATTGGGCAAGAAGGCATCAAGGCCCGCGGCTAAACAGGGCTGCGGAAAAAGGGCTGATTTTGGCTTTTGGCCCGGGAGGAATCTTGCAGGGGCTAAAGCCCTCGCACATTTTTGTGACATTTTTAGGCCCGACTAAAGTCGTGCCCTGTTACAAAGCCTTGAGGTTTTGCTCCAAAGGGGAGTTTTTCCGCAGCCTGTAAAGCCCGCTTGATTCCTGCTCTCTTTTCAGGGGCCTGAAGGCCCCTGCCCCCTCCGTTGGATCACACCACTTTGCGCCAATGGATTGCGCCACTTTACGTTATTGCGAGAACCGCTCCAGGTGTCTCGCTACTGGATCGAATTGAAGGGCGAAGCTGGCAGTCCCTCGGCGTTGTAGAGGTTGCACTGCGGGCTGTTGGCCCATCCGTAGCGGACGGCAACGGGACTGGGCACTTCGGGGCTGGAGGCGAGGATTGTGTCGCCTTCGATGGTGGCTGTGGCCGGGGAGAACTTTCCGTCGGCCCCGGCGACCTCAACGCTGGTGATTGCGCCGCCTTTGGCCGTGAGCCCCTTGGCGTGATCGAACCAGGCGCGGATGGAGGCACCCTCGGGCGTGGCCTGGCGGAAGATGGGGCCGGAATCCTCAAGGGTTTCGTCGTAGCTGAGTACGCGGGCGGAACGGGCAAGGCGCAGGCCGACGTCGACCTTGTCGGTGGGATGAACGTTGTCCGGGTCGCCGATGTCGATGGTAACGGCCATGCCGGTGTTGCTGACGGCGAGGGTCTTCAACTGCTGATCGCGCAAGGTGGCCCAGTCGGCGGCCCAGTCGGCCGTGGCTTTATAGTTGGCGATCTGCACGAATAGAAACGGAAAATTGCCGACACCCCACTGGCGGCGCCAGTCCTCGATCATGTCGCGGAAGATGCGGCCATAGAGCGGCGCTCTGTCAAAGCCGCCGTTGGTCTCGCCCTGGTACCAGAGGACTCCGCGGATGGGCATGGGCGTGAGGGGCGCAATCATACCGTTGTAGAGGAAGCCCGGGCCCTGACTATCAAGCTGCGGACCCCAGGGAAACTGCGGGGCGGGCTTGCCCTGCACGGCGGCTTCGGCGATCTGGCGCTGGCGGTCCTTGTCGTTGAGCAGGTTGTCTGTCTCTCGCTCGGTCATCGCGCCCCAGGTGGTGAACAATGGCGCCACGGCCGCGTCCGCGCCGAGGGTGGCCATGCGCGTCCAGGCCTCGACGGGCGTGCCGCCCCAGGTGGAATCGATGACACCCACGGGGACGTGCTCGCGCTGTTCGATTTCGCGGGCAAAATACCAGGCAACGGCGGAGAAGACTTTGGCGGTTTCAGGCGTGGAGGCGGCCCAGCCTTCAGTGTCGACGTCGCCCAGTGGGTACTCGATGGCTTTCTTTTTGACGACAAGGAGGCGAATGTTGGGAATGCCGGCATGGGGCAGATCCTGGTCTGCCGTGGCTGCCTGGCGCATGAGGAACTCCATATTGGATTGGCCGGAAGCGACCCAGACGTCGCCGACCAGCACATCGTCAAGAGTGAGGGTCTGCGCGGCGGCGGCTGGCTGCGGGGTTCCCGTGATCGTCATCTGGAAGGGGCCGCCGGCCGCGCCGGGGGAGAGATAGACGCTCCAGTGGCCGAGTTGACCGGCCTGTGCGGAGCGCGTTTGTCCGCGAAAAGTCACGGCAACCTCTTCACCCGGAGCAGCCATGCCCCAGACATGAACGGGCAGGTTGCGCTGGATGACCATGTGACTGGAAAGAATTTTAGGCAGAGTGACCTGTGCCGGCAGGGCTGCACAAGGGACCAAGGCAAGCAAAAGAAGAGATCGCAGATTCATCAGTATCCTTATGAAAGCGGAATGGCGGAGACCGTTCAACGCCGGATTGCAGGCGGAAGATTTCCGGACATCATGTTACCAGAGGATGCGAGTGTGCTTCAGGTCCCGGCAGGCGAGACTGTTGGCCCGACCGCAGAGCAATAGAACACAACTATTTTGCTGGAATCGGTGTCAAATCTAATGAACAGGCGTTTGCGGCATCCGGTTTTTTGGGGGCTCCGAAACGCCACAACCGACAAACCTAACGCTTCTCCAATTGCACGAATCCATTGGCCGTCAACCATTTGCCGCCGATGGATAGACTAGAGGAAAAATCAGCAATCTCACCAAAGGGAACCGACGCTATTGATGCGCAAGGGACACATTACTGTCTTTGCTGTCGTGGCTCTGGCGACTTTCATCAGTTCGTGTTGCCACGGCCAGGCTGCTCTTCTGATGGAGCAGCCTTATGGCATATTCGGCACGCTGAACCCCACCGGACATAACGCGATCTATTTCGAGCGCATTTGCGCCGAGACGCCGGTGAAGCTGCGCCGATGCGAGCCGGGCGAGTTGGGCGCGGTCATCGCACGGTACCAGGGCATCAAGGGCTACGATTGGATCGCGATTCCGCTGGTTCCCTACCTCTATTCGGTAGAAGACGCAGCCGATGTGCCCGATCGCGTGGATCGCGACACGGTGACGCGCCTGCGCAGCCGGTATCGCGAAACGCATTTGCAATCGCTGGGAAACAACTTGCCCAGGGGGAATTTTCTGCGCGGTGGCTGGACGCAACTGCTGGGCGCGGCGTACGAGCGGCGCACCTACGCCTTCCGCTTTCAGACTACGCCGGAACAGGACGATGCGCTGATCGCCCGGTTGAACGCCGGGCCGAACCGTTCGCAATTCAATCTGCTCTTCAACAACTGCGCGGATTTTGCACGGGAGATTCTGAACAGCTATTTTCCGCGCACCTTCGGGCGCAGCGTCTTTCCCGACGCCGGCATGACGACGCCGAAGGACATCGCCTACAAGCTGAACCGGTATGCGCGACAACACGCTGAGGCGCAACTGACCGTGTTCGAGATCAGGCAGGTGCCGGGCTATCGCCGCCACAGCGGCAGCAACAAGAGCATTGCCGAGTCGCTGACAACTACCGGCTACGCGGTCCCCCTCGTGCTGGTGAATCCTTACCTGGCCGGGGGGCTGTTTGTGGACTACCTGGTGCGCAGCCGCCATCACGTGATCCCCAACGATCCCGAGGTAGTGGGGCCCGATAATCTTTTCGAATTGACAGCGCCCACGGCCACCGCGCAGAATCCGGGAAGCGCAGGTGCACGGGCCCCCGGCGCGGCTGACGGCGTCTCCCCAGAAACACAGACGCCAGAACCAGCAAACTCCGGCCTGATAGAAATCAAGGCGATCCATGAGTAAATCAGAACCGCAGAATCTCAAGAACCACGGACGGCTCGATCCGTCCTTTCACGTTGTCACCTTCTTTGTCCTTATCGTCAACCTGGTCGTCGCCATCTTCTACATGGTCCAACATCTGGGTCTTTACTCCGCGTGGCTGGTGGTGCTGTCGGTGGTGGTCTTTATTCCGTTCTTCAAGCTGCGCCTGTATCCGATGAAGGTGCAGGACCGGGTGATTCGGCTTGAGGAACGCATACGGCTGCAGGCGCTGGCGCCAGCGGAGTGGCACACGCAGATCTATCGGCTCAGCGAGGATCAGTTGATTGGGCTGCGCTTTGCGGCGGACGATGAAGTGGTGGAGCTGGCCAAGCAGGCGCTGGAACACAATCTGGATCGCAAGCAGATCAAAGAGCGGATCAAGGACTGGCGCCCCGACAACTTCCGGGTGTGAGAAGAGTGTAACGTTCGAAAACGAAGAAAAGGCTCCAGCGCGCATCCAATCTACGATGCGCTCTGGAGCCTTTTCTTCGTTCACTTCCAAGGCCACCTGTAGCTGGCCTTATTTCTCCTTCGGCTCGGGGCCGTCCTTGGTTTCGCCTTCCGGCAGACTCTCAGTATCGAGACCGTGCTCGTGCTTGTAGTGGTCGACGGGCATCTTGCCATCCCACCAGGCCCAGTTCATCGGGTAGACATCGGGATCGAGGAAGACCTGGTAGAAGTGCCAGACGAGGATAGCCAGCGTGGCCAGGATCGCCTCGTAGAAGTGGACGGCTGTCGCGATGTCGACCCACCAACGCGCCAGCGTGTCGCCGACCCAGACCTTGGCCCAGATCATGACGCCCGTAAGTCCCATCAGCGCCGTGCCCCAGACCAGCGCCCAGTACTCGGCCTTCTCCGCGTAGTTGAAGCGGCCGAATTTGGGCTTCTCGCTGCGCAAGCCGAGATAGTAGGCCATGGTGTAAATGGCGTCGAAGATATCCTTCGGACGAGGCGCGAGATCGCAAATCAGGCGGCGGCCTTCGCGGGCTGCCGCGAGATAGAAGATGTGGTAAACGCCGGCGCCTATCAGAATTACGCCAGCAACGCGATGGATGATGCCGCGCCATTGCTCGCCCATCCCTAGTACATGGGCAAACCACGTGTCGGGGAACTTGAGCGCGAAGCCGGTGATGACGAGGATGATGAAGCTGGAGAGCAGAACGAGGTGCTGCCAGCGCTGGTTGGCGGTCATGCGCACCATGAAGGGGTTCTGCATTTTGCGCCGGTCGACAGCCTTCCTGCGCCAGATGATGAAGTTGTGGAGGAACATGGCGCCGATGACGAGCAGGATGAGAGCAATGTAGATGATCCGCACCCACCGAACGGCGAGCGAGCCGATGTCATGAGGATGGACACCGTCTTCCTGATGCACCCTGGTCTGCGTAAACTTCTGCGTGACGCCCTTGTGGCACTGTCCGCAGGTGGCGTCGAGGTTGGCGCGGTTGACGGTGGAGTGAGGATCGCTGGAAGGCAGAATGTTATGGACGCCGTGGCAACTGGAGCAGTTGGCCGCAACCACTGAACCGCCTTCGGCGGCGAGGCCATGGTAGCTGTCCATGTAGCTGGAAACCTTGTTTCCAGGGACGCCGAACTCCTGCGAGAGACGCACGCCTTCATGGCAGCGGGCGCAGGTGTCGCGCGACAGATTTTGCCCGGCGGATGGCGAGTTGGGATCGGTATGCGACTTGATGGAGTGGATGCCGTGACAGTCCGTGCAGACCGGCGCCATCTGGTTACCGCGCGCAAGAGCCTGCCCATGAATGCTCTTCATGAAGGTGTTGTCGACGTCGGTGTGGCACTTGCCGCAGGTGGCCGGAACATTGAATTTGTAGATCGGCGACTTGGGGTTGGTGGCCGGCATGATGTCGTGCGCGCCGTGGCAATCGGTGCAGACGGCGGCCTTCTGCGAACCCTTCTCGGTGGCGCGCCCGTGCACGCTTTCCTGGTAGCTGATAAAGGGCTGCGCGCTTTGGCCTTGCGACTCCATGAGGAACTTTTGCCCGTGGCAGCGGCCGCAGGTGTAGGGAATGTTCTCGTGACTGACGGGGGACTTGGGATCGGCGGCGGCCATGACTTCATGCGCGCCACCGTGGCAGTCCTGGCAACCCGCGGCGGGCGCACCGGTCTTGCGGGCGATGCCGTGGACGCTGTGCGCGTAGGCATCCTGGGCGTCGGTGTGGCACTGGGCGCAAGTGATCTTTTTGGGCGTGGTGTCGTGAGCCAGGCTCTTTACGTCCGTGTGGCAGTCGACGCAGGCGAACATGCCGCCGTGGATGGAGTGCTTCAGCTTGCTCTCGTCCACGAACAGGCTGAGCGGCTTGCCGTTCACATCGGTCGTCAGCGTGGCATCGGAGTGGCAGGCGAGGCAGTCGGCGTCCTTGAGCTTTTGCGCGGATTGCGCCGTCGGGGCCCAGGCAAGCAGGGATACAGCAAGGATATAGTTAGAAATTCTTCTAGAGTTGTACACGCTATGAGGAGAAGCTTTAGCGTGAAATATGGCAGTGATTGGAGTCACAGGCGGAGAGGATCGGGTGGGACGATCCCGTTTCCGCATGGCGCGTGTTGTAGGTTGACGGATTTGGGATGGGTTTCAATGCTGGATTGAGGCGTAGCTTGGCGTCTCCGGATCGGCTGTTGCGGGCCTGGAGATGGACGATCCGGTGCTGGATGTGAAGGTGTTTGCCACGAACCGCGGGCGACCGATCACCGGGGCAGCAAGCCGACGGCCACTGAGTGCGGCGTTGGAAGGGGCGCAGGAACACAACCCGCTGAGCGAGGAGCATTTCACCGCGGACGGGACGCTGATTCAGGCATGGGCGGCGGCAACTCTTCCTCCACCGGCTCGACGCGAATCTTCGCGATCCGCCGGCTGTCCATCTCAACCACCGTCAAGCGCCTGCCTTCAAACGTAATCGACTCCCCAACGTGCGGAATGTGCGCAAGCCTCATCAGCAGAAATCCGGCCAGCGTCTCAACCCCGCCTTCTCGCGGCAGGCTCCACTGCATCTGCGTTTCCAGATCGCGCAGATTCACCCCGCCATCCATCAGCAGCGCGCCCGAGGCGGTCGTCAGCACGGGAACCGCCGGCGAATCGAACTCGTCTTCCAACTCCCCGGTGAGCTGCTCGATCGCGTCCTCGGCCGTCACCAGCCCAACAACCGATCCGTATTCGTCCACAACCACGCCCATATGCCGCCGGCGCTGCTGAAAGTCCGTGATCAGATCGAGAACCGATTTGGTTTCCGGAACCACCAGCACATCGCGCATGATCTGGCGCAGCCGGAGTTCAACAAACGGCGTGGTCAGCCGCGCGCTCGGACTGGGGCTCGACACCTCCCGGCTCTCAAGCGGCACTGCCTGCAATCCGCTCCGTTCCGATGCCGAGCGAAAGAAGATGAGCCGCGCCAGGTCGCGCGCGTAAACGATGCCGATAATATGCTCCGGCCCGCGCTTCTCGTCGTAGACCGGAACCCGCGAACGGTGCCGCGCAATCACCTTGGCGCTGGCTTCTTCCAGCAGCATGTTCGCCGGCAGCGAGAAGATCCTCTGCCGCGGCGTCATGATCTCGCGCACCGAAACATCGTCAAGTTCCAGCGCCCGGTGAATCAGCGTCTCCTGAAACTTTGGCAGCAACCCCATCCGGCGCGCGGCGGTGGCAATCAGCTTCAGTTCGTCGGAAGAGTGCACCCCGGCCCGCTCTGTCATGGGAACATCAAAGCCGCGCAGAACAGCCGCCGCGGATACCTTGAGCAGGCGAACCGCGGGACGCGCCACCGCCATGAATACCAGCATCGGCGGCGCCACGGCCACAGCCAGTGCCTCGGCCCGTCGCAAGGCAAGCGCCTTCGGCACCAGTTCTCCCACCACCACGTGGAAGTACGTAATCAGCGCAAATCCGATTGTCACGGCGGCAATGTTTGCAAAGACATTGGCGTGCGGCAGCCGGCCAAACCAGCCCATCAGCACCGAGGCGGCCAGCGGCTCGCCCAGCCAGCCAAGAGCCAGCGAGCAAAGCGTTACGCCAAGCTGCACGGCCGGCAACAGCTCGTCAAGACCGTGCTGCAGCCGCCGCACCGCGCGCGCCCCAGGCACGTCCGCCGCCAGCATCTGTTCCACGCGCGTTTCGCGAATCGAGACCAGCGCGAACTCGGCAGCCACAAAAAAGGCGTTGGCCAGAATCAGCATGGCCACGGCGACAAACTGAAGCAGCGAAAGCCCGTGCATCTGGCTCAGAGAATAGCACTTCACAGCAGTCGAGCCGCCGAACCAAATTTGCCGCCCATGGAACAAAGAGCCATCGCAACACGTACTGCCTTAAAGTTGGCGTTCGCTCCATGCCCGTGCGTTCGCCTGTCCGGACGTGCACAGCAGTGTTCACAAGCGGACGCAAACAAGGAATCCAGCACCCGCGCATAACAGCCATATGCTTGAAAGGACAAGGCTTAACAAAGAAATCAGTTTGGCACACAGAGTGCGCTACGATCATTTGGAATGCTGATCTCTGTTCCCTGTCCACTGTTCACCGTTTAGAAAGCGAGGTACCCATGAAGCATCTTCTTGTTGCGGCAACGGCGCTCATCGCCACGATGGCGTGGATGACCATTCCGGTCTCGGCCTCGGAAGCCACCTTCGAACGCACCCTGACCTTGCATGGAAGAGTCGATCTCAACGTCTCCACCGGCTCCGGATACATCCACCTGACCCACGGCTCCGGCAACCAAGTCCACATCTTCGGCCGCGTTCACTCCAACTGGGGTGGAAGCGACGAGCAGGTCAAACAGATCGCCGCCAATCCTCCCATCGAGCAGACCGGCAACATCGTCCGCATCGGCGGGCACCACGAAAACCTACACAACATCAGCATCGATTATGAGATTCAGGCCCCGGCGGACGCTTATCTGAATGCCGCCACCGGCTCCGGCGAAGTCACCGACGACGGAGTGGGCGAGAACGCCAAGCTCAGTACGGGCTCGGGCTCCATCCACGCCACCGGCCTCCACGGAGGCTTCTCCGTCGAAACCGGTTCGGGCAGCATTTACGCCGAACAGATCGGCGATGGAGAGATAAAAGCTGAAACCGGCTCAGGCGCAATCGAGCTGCGCAATCTCCACGGCGGCCTGCACGCTCAAACCGGCTCTGGCTCCATCAAAGCAACTGGAACCCCGGTCGCTCCCTGGAAGCTCGAAACAGGCTCAGGCGGCGTCGAAATCTGGACCGGCGACGCCGGCATCACGCTCGATGCGGAAACAGGTTCCGGCGGCGTCCATACCGACCGCGAGATGAGTACTCAAGGGCCCATCAACCTCCATCATGTTTCAGGAAAAATCAATGGCGGCGGCCCAATGGTGAAGATCGAGACCGGTTCGGGCAGCATTCGCATTCACTGAGACCGGAGATTCGTCTCACTCCGTCTCCGCTGCCCCAACACCGTTTCTCAGTGTCGTTGCTCCGGCGAGGTTCGAAAGGCTCCTTGGGAGGGCCTCGCCTGATTTTTCCTCTCGCCTGTGCACTCCTGCTCGCGCTGCTTACGGAATAAAGTAATAGGGGTCCGGATACTTCACCGAGAACTCAGCCTCGGGCTTCCCCTTCAGATCGCTCCACTGGTCGCCCACGTTGAGCACAATCTTGTATCCCTGCGCCGCAACCTGCGCGCGCGCAGCCGACTTATACGCCTCCGTGGACTCCGTCGATGCCGGGCGCAGAGTCAATCCCCGCCAGTCTTGAAACCCCTGCTCCCGCAGATTGCGCTCCGTCGCATCGCGCTCCGCCTCGGGCCGACCCGTAATGAAGAAGACGCTCACGCCCAACCGCTGCGCCTCCTTATAAAGCCGTAGGCTGCCCGCAATCGCCGGCCCCTGCGCACTCTCGACCCACGCGTCAAACACCTTGCTGTCGTAGGCAAAATCCGCCTTCAGCATCTCCGGATAATTCGAGAGCGAAGTCTCGTCGATATCGAACACCATGGCCAGCTTTTCCCGCGAGTTTGGATGCGCAGCGCGCCGCCGCAAAAATGCAATCGCCCGATCCGCCTGCACGTCGATGTCGCGCGCGTAGCAGCCGCACTTGCACGTGCATTCGTGATACTCCTTGATCTCCTTCTTCAGCAGATCGAGGTTCGGAATGCGCTCTGCCGCCGCATTCACGCTGAACGCCGAATGCTGTGCCTTCCCTGTCGCGGATAGCTTGCCCGCGGCCCGCTGCCCGCCTGCGCCCACGGCCGCCAGTGCGATTGCAAAAACTACCGCCAGAAGTCCGAGATTCTTCTTCACCGTTCCAAATCCTTTCCTGCACACGCTATCGCCAGGTTCAATCCATCGAAACATCATCGCACCGGACCGCCGCGCCCCCCAAGCGCGAAGATGCCGCACTCATCTCACATTCGATACACTAAAGGTATGGTTCACGTCTATCGTCCCCTGCCAGTAGAACGCCTGAAGCTGCTCGTCTTCGATCTGGATGGAACTCTCATCGACTCGGCGCAGGATCTGTGCAACAGCGTCAACGCCGCGCTCAGCGAGTTTGGTCTCTCGCACCTTCCCGATCCGGCAATCGCCAGCTTCGTCGGCAACGGAGCCCCCATGCTCATGCGCCGCTCGCTTGCCATGGCTGGCGGCATTCCCATCGAGCAGGTTGACGAAAAACTGTTCACCGACGCCTACGCCTTCTTCCTCAAGCACTACCGCGAGCACAAGCTGGACTTCACCTACGCCTACGAAGGAGTCCTGGAAGCTCTCGCCGCGCTCAAGGACCTGCACGACGCCCCTGGCGGAACTCCGCGCATCATGGCCGTTCTCACCAACAAGCCGGTGCGCCCCGCCCGCGGCATCTGCGAGGGCCTCGGCATGGCAGACTACTTCCTCCACATCTATGGCGGCGACAGCTTCCCCGTCAAAAAGCCCGATCCTCTCGGCCTGCGCACCCTGATGGAAGAAACCGGCGCCACCCCCGATGAAACGGTAATGATCGGCGACAGCCAGGTCGACGTCGAAACAGCCCGCAACGCCGGGGCCTGGTCCGTCGGCTGCGCCTTCGGCTTCGGTCCGCAAACGCTCTCGAAAACCAAGCCAGACATCCTCGTAGACCGCGCCGCAGACTGGACGGCAGCGCTCAGTCCTGCGAAAATCGATACTAATTCGAAGTAAGAAATTTAGCGCACCGAAGCTACGCCCGTGCGCCTTGTTCGCCGAATGCGCGTTTTGGCCTGTGACTGCATCAATTGAATGCTCGACTGCGCAAGAAACGGTTATCGCTCCGCGGAATCCCGCACCTTAGGGCATTTTCGGAATAAGTATAGACATTTCGAGTGCATGGAAAGGTGGCTTTTTCTTGATGAAAAAGCCACTTGAGTGCATGTCTTCGGTCTACAGAAATTCCGAAACTGCTCTAGCGGATGTACCTCCACTGGAAGCATGACTTCTGCGCTCGAATAACACTTGTAACTTTTTGTTTCATCTTTCGTTACTTGGAGATCTTTGTCATGGGTTCCACTGCTCGCGCTTTTGCGCTTTCCTGCGTCATTTCCTCTCTGCTTCTCGCTCCTGCCGCCCGAGCTTTTGCCCCTGATCCAGCCGCCTCCGCGTCGCATCCCTCTCTCTCAGTGCGCGGCGTCGTGGCCGATTCCACCGGCGCCATCATCCCCGGCGCCGAAGTCGATCTGACGGATGCTGCCGGTGTCGTCACCGCAAAGTTTCAATGCGACGGCAACGGCAATTTCCAGGTCACCGCTCCGCACCCCGGCCGCTACACGCTGGTCGTCTCCGAGGCCGGCTTCAAAACCGTGCAAATCGCAGTGACGATCTCGCCAACCACTGGCCCCACGGCGCCGTCCAAGCCGCTGGCGCTCGTTCACGTTGTGCTTCCCATCGCCGAGGTCGCCACCAACATCGAAGTCAACGCGGAAACAAATCAGGACCTCGCCTCGACCGACGCCAACAGCGATGCCTCCACGCTGACGACCCAGGACCTCAAGGCTCTTCCCATCTTCGACAACGACTACGTTACCGCGATGAGCGCTTTTCTCGACAGCAACGTGACCTCGACCGGCGGCAGCGGCCTCATCGTCGACGGGGTCGAAGCCAACCGTGCCACTGTCTCCGCCTCCGCCGTTCAGGAAGTGCAAATCAACCAGGATCCCTATTCGGCCCGCTACTACTACCCCGGTCGCGGCCAAATGGAGATCATGACCAAGTCCGCCGCCGACAACTACCACGGCCAATTCAACTTCTACTTCCGCGATTCGGCCATGAACGCGCAGAACGCCCTCGCCCCCTCCAAGCCCTACGAGCAGCGCCGCATCTACGAGGGCAGCGCCACTGGTCCCATTCCACACGCCAGTCACAGCAGCTTCCTCGTGTCCGTCAACCGCGCTGAAGAAGACCGGAACTCAGTCGTCAGCGCAACCGTCGCACCCACCACTGCCGACCCCACCGGCGCATTTAGCGCCAATGTGCCCGCGCCCACCCGCGACACTGAATTCAGCACCCGCGCCGGCCACCTGTTCGGCGACCGCTACTCCAGCTACGTGCAATACAGTTATCAGGACTGGACCGGCCAGAACCAGGGCGTCGGCGGACAGACGCTCGCCCCCGGCGGATATAACTCCGAGTACCGCGAAGACGACCTCACCGCGCACGTCGACGCCGCCTATTCACCGGTCCTTCTCAATCAGGTTTCCCTGGTCGGCGAACACACTTCCAACCGCAACAGCAACACCGCCGAAGGTCCGCGCATCAGCCTGCCTGGCGATTTCCTCTCCGGGTCCGCGCAAAGCGACTCCTTCGGAACCGAATACAATTTCCGCTTCTCCGATGTCCTCAGTTGGACGCGCGGCCGCCATCTCGTCAAGGCCGGCGCCGGCGTTCCCCACATGAGCCGCCGCGCCTACGACGACCACACCAACGAACTCGGCACCTACACCTTCGGCCCCACGCTGGCCGCCGACGGCGTCACCGTGCTCCAAACCACCTTCCAGAACTACGCCAACAATCTGCCCTCCGCCTTCTCGCAGAACACTGGCGACACCCACTTCATCTATCACCAGCAGGAGATGGGCGCTTTCGCGCAAGACCAGATCAAGTTCGGCACTCGCTTCTCCATCACGCCCGGTATCCGCTACGACTGGCAAAACTTTCTCGCCACCGACAGACTTGGCTTTTCTCCGCGCGTCTCCTTTGCGTATGTGCTTGACCCCGCTTCGAGAACCATCGTCCGCGGAGGCGGCGGCATCTATTACGATCGCTTCGGAAGCGGCCCCATCCTTGACCTCGCACGCTACGAAACCGCGCGCCGCCGCTCCGTGGTTGTCTCGCTGACTCCTTCCATTCTTCCCTCCTCAGGCTGCGTTCCCATCAGCCAGTGCATTACACTCGCGTCCGAGCCGCCATCGCTTGCGCAGTTGCAACCCAACGCCAGCCTTCCCTACGAAATTGAATACGGCCTCTCCGCCGAGCGCCAACTTGGCGAGCGCGCCACCGGAACCGTCAGCGTCTACACCACGCGCGGCATTCACATGTTCCGCTCCCTCGACGTCAACGCCCCCACGCAACAGTCCGGCTACACCCTGCGCCCCAATCCCGCCTATGGACGCATCCGCCAGATGCAGCCTGATGGCTTTTTTGAGGGCAGCGGCATGGATATCTCCTATCGCGGCCGCTTCAACAAATACTTTTCCGGTTTCAGCCGCTACACATGGTCCCACTATGAGTCCAATACCGGCGGCATTTACTGGTATCCCGAGAACCAGAACGATCCCGATGAGTGGTCCAACTCCAGCTACGACCGCCGCCACCAATTCAACATGTACGCCATGATCCACCCCGATGGCGTGCTCAACCTGGCCGTGGGCCTCTTCGCCAACACCGGCAGTCCCTGGACCGTGCTCACCGGAACCGATGATTTCGGTGACAGCCTCTTCAACACCCGCCCCGACGGCGTTGGTCGCAACACCGAAACCAACCCCACAAACGTGGACATGGACGTGCGCTGGGGCCACGACTTCGCCTTCACCGCAAACAAGGCCGACGAAGCTCCGCGCCTGGGCTTTTCCGCCGGCGCCTTCAACGTCCTCAACCACGTCAACGGCTCCGGCATCGACCAGATCGACACCTCCCCGTCGTTTGGCCAGATCACCTCTGCCGCCCCAGCCCGCCGCCTGCAACTAGGCATGCGCCTCCAGTTCTAGGGCCAAATCCCCCTGGAACTTTTCCTGCCGTTCGCGCGTATCGTTGAGGCAGGAGCCGACGACGATGAAGACAACCCTGCTTGTC
The DNA here is from genome assembly GCA_964419175.1 of uncultured Occallatibacter sp. Lineage (GTDB taxonomy): Bacteria > Acidobacteriota > Terriglobia > Terriglobales > Acidobacteriaceae > Telmatobacter. The sequence continues at coordinate 17,702 of CAYQOQ010000070.1, forward strand.
CCCCTGTTGGCAACCGTGCTTGCCTTGACAGCTATCCCTGCCCCCGCCGACCGCGACGCCGTCCAGTTCGGCACCGACATCGACGTAACCGCCGCCAACCCGGTCAAGGACGCGGTCTGCTTCTTCTGCAGCGTTCGCGTCGACGGCAAGGTAAACGGCGACATCGTGGTGTTCTTCGGCAGCGTCCACCTCGCCGGCGAAGCCCATCATGATGTTGTCAACTTCTTCGGCAACATCACGGCGGAAGACAACTCCTCCATCCATGGCGACATGGTGAGCTTCTTCGGCTCGGTGCGCCTTGGAGAAAATGTCACCGTCGGCAAGGATCTCGTTGCCTTCTTTGTCTCCCTGCAAGCGCCCCCATCCGTCACTATCGGTGGAGACCGCGTCGTTGTGCCCGGTTGGATCATCTCATTGCCGCCCCTGATCCTCATCCTCGTCATTCTCGTGATCGTCTTTGAGTTACGCTCCCGCCGCAGGCGTCAGTTGCTCAGCGGCTATCCCTTCCCGCCCCACCCCTAGCCGCCCAGAAGCTGTACGCTGAATCCATGCATGAATCCTGGGCACTCAGCCCGCGCCCGCTCCGCATCGTACTGCCCGGCGGAAGCGGACAGGTCGGGCAAATGCTGGCGCGCTATTTTCAGGACCGCGGCCACCACGTCACCGTGCTCACCCGTGGACCCTACACCGCTCCCTGGCAAACCGTGCACTGGGATGGAGTACACGAAGGCCCGTGGATCGAAACGCTCGAAGGCGCCGACGCCTGCATCAACCTCGCCGGACACAGCGTCAACTGCCGCTATCACGCCGAAAACCGCCGCAAGATCTACGACTCGCGCATCGGAACCACCACGCTGCTGAATCGCGTCATCGCCGGCCTCGAAGCACCGCCGCGCGTCTGGCTCAACGCATCCACGGCCACGGTCTACCGCCATGCGCTCGACCGCCCCATGGACGAAGCCACCGGCGAGCTGGGCGGCCACGAGTGGATCTCGAAACGCCACCGCGCCCCCGACACCTGGAATTTTTCCATCCGCGTCGCCAAAGATTGGGAAACCGCCTTTTTCGCGCCCCCCACGCCGCGCACGCGCAAGGTTGGCCTGCGCAGCGCTATCGTCTTCAGCCCCGTCCCCGGAGGCGCCTTCGCAACCTTCCTGAATCTTGTGCGTATCGGGCTCGGCGGCACGCAAGGCAACGGCCGTCAGTTCGTCTCCTGGATTCACGAGACAGACTTCGCCCGTGCTATCGACTTCCTCATCGCCCGCGAAGACCTCTCCGGCCCCGTCAACATCTCCGCCCCAAATCCGCTTCCCAACCGCGAGTTCATGGCGGCCCTGCGCGATGCCTGGGACATGCCCAACGGTCTCCCAGCCCCCTGGCCCTTGCTGGAAATCGCGGCCTTCCTCATGCGCACCGAATCCGAGCTAGTCCTCAAGAGCCGCCGCGTAATCCCCACCCGCCTCCTCGAAGCCGGCTTCCAATTCGAATTCCCCACCTGGCCCGAAGCCGCTGAAGATCTCGTTCGTCAATACAAAAACAGGGAATAAGGCTTCTGCGCCCTATTCCCTGTTTTGCTGTTCCCTGTTTCCTATTTCCTGTCGTGCCCCTATTTCCCTGGCGTAATATCGGTGACCGGCAAATCCCAGTGCCCGGCCAGAATCTCGAACCGCCTCTGTTCTTCTTTCACATAAGTCGCCTGATCCGGCCACAGCTCCTTGATGAATGCCGCTTCGTCCGGATTGGCCGTAGTCGCCACAGTCGAGTCCTTGTAGCGAATCGTCACGCGATAATCCCAGCGCCCGTCTTCGGTCGTGTGGTAAGCCGGCGACTCAATCTTCACCGACACAATCCGCCCGGTCGCCTGAATCTTTTTGAGCAGCGGAAAATGGTTCTTCAGGAACAGATTGAGAAACTCCTCCTGGTGCCCCCACTGGCACTTGTAGTAGTACTCAACGGTGTACGGCTGTCCCGCTCCACCCTGGGGCGGCGCACCCTGCGCCTTCAGCGGCATAGCCAGCGAAACAGCAAAAACAACGGCGAAAACGGCAAGCAGAATCCTGCGCATGACAACCTCCACGGTTCGATTAATTGTCATTGTACCGTGGAGGCAGCTAGCAGCGTTTTCAAACCGGCCCGCTCCCGGCGTTGCACACTTTAAGCTGGCGCAAGCCGCCGGTGGTATATTTCTCCCAACCGAAACAGCTGCAGTTTGACCCCGGTTGAAAGTTGAACCGCGTGTGTCCTACTGCCGCCAGGGAGAAGCCATGAAGCGTCTGCCCGGAGTCATCGTTTCCGCCATCGTTCTCATCCTTGGATCGCTTTTGCAATTGCTGCTGGCCGCCGGCATGGCCTTCGCCGGAGCCGTCGAGCACAACCTGCCTGCTTCCAGCCTGCATCCCGGAGCGCCGCCCATCCCCGCCTGGATGCCGATCTTCATGTACGGGCTTTGTGCCTTCTTTGTTGCTGTCGCCGTCTGGGGAATCCTCACTTCCATCGGCCTTTTCCGCCTGCGCCGCTGGGCGCGCTACTCGACGCTCGTCATCGGCGGCTGCCTCGTCCTCATCGGCCTGCCCTCGATGTTCATGATGCTCGTCCTGCTCGCGGTTCCTCTGCCTCTGCCACCCAGCGTGGATGCCTCACAGGCCCAAACCGTGCACGCGATGACCAGAGTCATGTTCGGCGTGATTGCTGTCTTCTACGGCCTCATCAGCGCCATAGGCGTCTCCTGGCTCATCTACTTCAATCGGAAGAAAGTGCGCGAAACCTTTACCGGTGCGCCAGGGCAGATTATCGAAAGCCGCCGCCCATTTCTGATCTCCATCATCGCCGTGTTCAGCATGATTGGGGCGGTCTCGTGCACGCTGATGGTGCTGCTGCCTATTCCCGCGGGATTCTCCGGATGGATTCTTCATGGCTGGCAAAAAGCAGCGTACTACCTGATCTATGCCGCACTGCTGGGCGCGGCCGGGGTTGGCCTGTGGCGGCTCGAAGAGTGGGGCCGGCGGCTTGCGCTCGCTATGCAGGCATTTGGCCTGGCTCACTACGTCGCATTTCTCGCGTACCCATCGATGATGATGCGCTATAGCGAAGCAATCAACCGCGAGTGGAATCTCCCACAGCCACAGCCATCGCCTCTGTTCTCTCAGAGTGCGTTTTACATTCCAATCTTTGGCTTCGGGATTTTGATCCTCATCGCGATCGTCGCTATTCTCCACCATTACCGCGCAGCCTTCAGCCGCCCGGCCGATCCCCCGCAAATCAAATCCCCGGCACTGCCATAGCCGCGGATCGCCTAAGCCAGATCGATCACCGGATAACAAGTAAACGGCTCCGTGACCACCAGCCAGTACGGAATGTAAGCAAGCTCCGGCTGCCCTTCGATGCTGAAATGCAACGGCCGGAACGGGTCCTGTTTGATCCGTCCCAGAATCTCCTCATGCCGCTTCCCGCCCGGCACCTTCAGCACGGCACTGTCTGACCCGACGAGCGCCAGCAGCACCGGCCCGTACTCCAGCGCGAACCGCTCGTACCCTTCAATCTTGTCGAGCCCCGTATACCGGGTCAGCTTCAGTTCCATCGGCAGCGTAAAGCGAACGGTATCGCCGGTCGACCATCTCCGATTCAGCGTTACAAAACTCCCCGGCTTTCCAGTGACCGCAGCCTCCTTGTTCACGCTTACCTGCATCGGCCCGGCCGCCCACGCGGGAACCCGAATCCGGATCTTCGCCTGCGCCGCCTGCGATGCACTTATTTCCAGTTTCACATCCGGACTCATCGGGAAGTTCCCCGACAGCGCAGCCTTCATCTGCGTCCCACCCTGCGTCCACTCAATCGCCGACGGCTCGAACAGGTTTACATACAGCCCGTCCGCTGCCACCGAATAGATGTACTCCGGCAGCGACCCCAGCAGCCGCGTGCCCTGCCCCTCGCAGCACGAGTTAGTGCAAAGCGGAACCGGCAAATCGCCTTTCATGCCCACCAGTCGCGCGTGGTAGATAATGCCGCGCGATCCCACCTGGTTCGCAAGGCCCACGTTATAAATCGACTTCTCAATCTCGTTCGCGTACTTCTCCTCGTCCGGATACATCAGTTGAAAACGCTGATTGAAGCGCGCCCAGAACACGCTGCCGCACGTCTCTCCTGTCTCGCAAAACGGAAACTGCGCATCCAGCTTGTACGACCCCGGCGGAAACTCCCCAAACTCCGTAATCGCAATCGACCCGCCTATATGCTCCCAGTGGTCGTGATAGAGATCCCACGCGCCTTTCATCGCATCCAGGTAACGCTTGTCGCCCGTCGCCCGATACACATCCAGGTACGCTTCAAAATCCGTGATCAGGTAGTTATGCGGCCGGTCGTAAGGATACTGCCACACAACGTCCGTCTTATGCGCCGCAAGCCCCTCCAGCCAGTAGTCCTCCTGGTAGTAGCGCTGGATCACCTGTATGTCTTCCGGCTTGCCCACCGGCGTAAAGTACATCCGCGTATTGCCGATCATTCCCTGCACGCCCTGCGTTCCACCGCGCATCATCTTCGGCAGATACTTGCATTGATCGAACCAGTCGTAGAACCCCCGCAGCAAGCCAAAAGCCTTCGGATTGCCCGCGTATCCCGCTTCGATCAGTCCATGCGTAACCCACGCGCGCGTATACCCGCCGCGCTCCGAGTTAAGAATCAGTTCTTCCGGATACGCCATGATGTAGCCGTTCGATGCGCGGCACTCCGCAATGCCGTCGACCACGGCGTTCATCCATCCGCGCAGTTCGGGATGATCGATCCAGCGCAGCGTGTTCCCCGCTCCCATCAGGAACCGCCCCGCACTCGACCCCGGCAGCGTCGTCTCCCAGAACGCGATCGGCTGGCGCATTCCCGCGCGTACCGGCTTGCCCGCCCGCTCCCTGAACGGCCGCAGCATCTCCTCCACTGAAAACGAACTCAGCAGATACGTGATGTTGTTCTCCATCGCGCGCCGGAAGAGCCCATCGCCTTCCTTCACGCGAACCCCCGTGAGCGGCACGCTTGCCTGAAAAGGAACCGTATGCCACTGCGCCACCGGAGTTACGTTCGCCGGATTGTCCGTGACAACGCCCTCGCCCATCGGCCGCGGCGCGCGCACAATCTGCGCCAGATCCTTTGGATTGCCCAACTCCGGATCGGCTGTCACCGGGCAGCTCACGGCAACATCCTTGCCGCCGCTGACAACGTCGATCTTCGAGAGCGCGAGTTCGCACCCAACCCCATCTTGCGCAGGCCGCAGCCTGGTTGCGGTCAAGCGTACGTACCGGCCGGCAACGCCTCCGCCGGCGAACTCCGTGATCTCGTCGTACGGCTCCGCAAAATCCGCTTGGCTCAGGTCCGCAAGCAGGGTCGAACTCGCAAACATCTCATCGTTCGACACTTCGATCCTGAACCGCGAGGGAAACCCATACCCACTCGCATGAGCATCGCCCGGAGTGAAGGCCGGATACAGCCGCACGCTATCAACAGCCCGCGCCGCTCCGAGATCGATCTGCACCCACGTCGCCGAATCAGCCTTATGCGCAGCCTTCGATATATAGGGCCGGTACCAGGTACCCGCGCCCCACGCCATCCGTCCCAGCGTTCTCACCGTGCCGGCAGGCATTTCGGCCGCAGCCGCAAAAGCAGCGCGCGGACCAATCGTCTGCAGAGCCGCCAGCGCGGCTCCAGTCTTCATGAACTCACGGCGATCTATAGACAAGACGATTTCTCCTCAACGATATGAATGCGGAAATAGACGCCTCGAAGAACTCTCCGCCGCGCCGACAGTCCATCCTACATCTCGTTGGAAGAGTGGGTCACATTGCAGCAGCCAATCGCTCGCCACAAAAAAAGGGCCCCCGTTTTCGACGGGGGCCAAGTTGCCTTGGTTCTCTCGCTTTACGAGAGCTTTTTTGGCGGCCGGACGGCGGGGTGGCCGTTGGCGCACGGATGCCTCGGAGGAAGGACTTAGGCTTTACGGCCTATCCGCGCCAGTCGAGGAAGCAACACCCTGGGGTGGTGCGACTTCCTGGGCCGCCAAACTGTTTGCCATCAACCGTACGCGCACATTGCTGTTCCTCACCGGTTTGCTGTTTTCTTCTCCGGTTGAGGCCACCTCGACATTGCCGAGGGCTACAAAGTGCATGCGGTAGACGG
>CAYQOQ010000071.1:0-23668 GCA_964419175.1 uncultured Occallatibacter sp.
GTGGTGATTGCCGCCAACTAGGGTCAATTGATAATTTATCGCTGAACCGCGTTTCGAGATCAGTGCCAAGGAAAAGCGTGCGGATTCCTGGATTCCTGGGTTCCCGGTTGGATAACCGTCAACTCGTAAGTTACCAGTTAAGCAATGAGCCGCCGCCCTCGTGCCGGCCGATTCGCATTTAGCCAAGTCGAGCCGGGGACACCGCCAGCAACACGAAGGCCCCTTGTCTCCAAGGGGTCTCGTGGCAGTCTGAGGAAAGAGCGCCGTCCCTACGGGACTCCGGATGAATCGCCGGTTTTGCCAACCCCACGCTGAAGCGCGGGGCTAATCCACACTGAGCCTACGGCGCGGGGCGACTGGCTGCTGCCGGCATGGAGCGCTTCTACGCAGGCTTCTTTGAGGGGCCGCCAATCATAAAGCCTGCTCGCTCTGCCAGAGGATACTTACTGGGCCTCCACGGCCCCTTTGGTATTCAACATCCTCACTACATCCCAGGTCCCAAAATCGGGACCTGGGGCACCCGAGCTTTTTGAGAAGATCAGATGTGGGGCCCCCTGGTACCTTGGGCGCGCGAGATTGGGTGCATGGTATCCCACCCTAGGCGCAAGAACAAAGACGCGCCGAGGGTGGGGCACCCGAGCTTGGTGGCTAAGGTGGGCAGCGGGTTGAGAGGTGGAAGCTAAAAGCTGAGAGCTAATGGCTGAATTTCCATCCCGTTTGACCCTGCTTGCGCGTCTAACTAGACTTGCAGGCAGGGTTCACTGATGAGGTTTATGACGATTCGATCGAATTATTTGGCTGCGGCGGCTTTTTTATGCCTGCTGGGCGGCATTTCTTCTTCTTTGGCCTGCGCGCAGTCTTCAAGCAGCAATCCAGGCGGGGGGCAGAGTTCGTCCGCGGCGCAGGCGTATGTGCGGGAGAAGACGCCGACGCTGGTGGATCCGGCGGGGCCGACGATTTCGCTGACCAGCGCCGAGCCGGTGTTTGTGATGGCCGCGGCGCTGAACATGTGCGGCTACGATGCGGGGCTGGACGCGAGCGCTCCGGTGCGCAAGCAGGTGCGCGAGGAGATCGAAAAGGCGCTGGCCTCGAGCGAGGATGCGCGCGCCAAGCGGGATGCGGTGTGCCTGTACATTGCCCAGCACCGGATGACGGGCACGGAACTGGATATTGCGCAGTACATTTCGTTGTCGCTGTATTTGACGCCTCCGCCGGATATGGAGACGACGGCGGAGTTGACGGAGATGCCGCCGGACGCGACACAGGTGGCGGAGATTGTGCCGCACCTGAAGGATTTTGAGGATGCGGTGGATTTGCACGGGATCTGGCTTACGGTGCACCACACGTATGACGATGCGGCCGTACAGTTGCACGATGAGCTGTCGCGGATGATTGTTTCTACCAATCTTTATCTCAAAATGCCGGCGGGAACGTACGATGGGCGGCGGTTCATCGTTGTGATCGAGCCGATGCTTTCGCCGAGCACGGTGAATGCGCGCATCTATGGGACGGATTACGTAGTGGTGGTGTCGCCGGTGAATGGGAAGATCCGGATGACGGATGTTCGCCACACTTATTTGCACTACGTGATTGAGCCGCTGCTGTATGCGCGGGCGAACGCGATCGACAGGACGCAGCCGGTGCTGAAGGAGATACGGGAGGCGCCATTGGAGTTCCGGTACCGGTCGGACACGGTACCGCTGACGGTGGAGTGCCTGATCAAGGCGATCGAAGCGCGGACGATGAATACCGGGATTCCGGATTACAAAATGCCAACGGATATTGACCGGTCGCAACTGCCTCGCTACCAGCACGAGCGGCAGCTTGTGGAGCAGAAGCAGGAAGGGGTACGCGTGACGACGGTGCAGCACGATATGAGACAAGGGTTTGTGCTGACGCAATATTTTTATGAGCAGATGCTTCAGTTTGAAAGAGATCCGGCGAGTTTGAAGGACACGATCGGCGAGATGGTGTACAGCATGGACGTGGACCAACAGGTGCATCGCGCGCGCCAGATCGAGTTCGACAAGGAAGCGGACGCGGAGGTGCTGGGCCGGAGCAAGCCGCACAAGCTGACGGGGATGGATCTGGCGGAGGCGAAGTTGTCAGGCGGCGACGTGGCGACGGCCAGCGCGATGGCGCAGAAGGTGCTGGCGGAGAAGAACGGAGCTGCCGATACGGAGGCGGACAGCGCGCGCGCCTGGTTCATCCTGGCCAGGGCGGCGGCGATGACGGGACATCCGGATCAGGCGATCGACGACTTCCAGAAGACGCTGGGGACGAGCAAGGATCACAGGCTGCTGGCGTGGTCGCACATCTATCTAGGCCGGATGCTGGATTTGGACTGTAAGCGGGAAGAGGCTTTGTCGGAGTACAAACTGGCGCAGACGGTTCGCGACGGGCAGGAGGATACGCGCCTGGCCGCGGAGCGCGGCGTGAAGAACGCGTATTCGGTGAACGGGCACACCTGTGACGAGGATGCGGATGGGGACGCTCCCGGCGCGGTTCCTCCCGGCAAGGCGGTTACGGGCACTCCAGGGCAAACGGGTAACGGTAAGCCGCAATAATCGATCAAAGACGCAAGAATGCCCTTGGCGTGCCGATGTATCAATTGCAAGGGGCGCTGCCGGTGGAAGTTTCCGGGGTGGCGCTGCTCTGGTTGTGTGTGCAGAGATGCAGGCAGGTGAGGCGCACGTGGACGCGATTCTGGCGGAACTTGAAACCGAATTGGGGCATACTTTCAGAGCACCGGAACTGTTGGTGCGCGCACTGACGCATCGGTCGCTGGCGAAGGAATTGGCGGCTCTCGAACAGCAGCATGAGAGCGGAGAGGGATCTTCAGGCGCGGCTGGGAACGGTGATACAGGCGACAACGAGCGGCTGGAGTTTCTGGGCGACGCGGTGCTGGGACTGGTGGTTGGCGAGTCGCTTTTCGGGCTGCACCCGGACTGGCAGGAGGGCGAGCTGACCAGGGTTCGCGCGCAACTGGTGAGCCGGCAGCACATGGCGCAGGTGGCCGGGGCGATCGGGCTGGGCAGGTATCTGCGGTTGAGCCGGGGGGAGGACAAGACCGGGCTGAGGCGCAAGAGCACGGTGCTTTCCAATACCATGGAGGCAGTGATTGGCGCGCTGTTTCTGGACGGAGGGTTGGAGCCGGTAAGGGGCTTTGCGCGGCGGAAGATTCTGGGCGAGGCGGCCGAGCAGTTGGCCAAAGAGTTGCGTTCAGGCGCGGCGCTGGGTAACTATAAATCGGCGCTGCAGGAGTTGTTGCAGGCCGAGCGTGCGGGAACGCCGGTGTACCGTGTGAAGAGCGAGAGCGGCCCCGGCCACCGTAAACGGTTTCTGGTGGAAGTTCGTCTGAAGGTTGAGGACGGGCAGCCGGGAAAGCCGTTGGCGCGCGGGACCGGCAGCACGAAGAAGCACGCGGAGCAGGATGCGGCACGAAGGGCGTTGGAGCGGCTGAAGGCGGCGGAAGAGGCTGGGCTTGAGGAAGGCCAACCGGACGGGCTGCAAGGAACCGGGGAGGAACAGGCAGAGGAATGAGCACAGCTGAGAGCGCACCGGAGAGCACTTTTGCTGGCGATGCCGCGCCGCGGGCGGGCAAGCCGGAACATGGTCTCGCGCATCTGAGGCTGCACCTGCCGACTTTGCCGGAGGCGATGGCCTCGCTGCTGCGGACGGTGGTGGTGGCGCTGTTTCTGCTCACGTTTGTGCTGCAACCGCTGCTGATTCCGTCCGAGAGCATGGAGCACACGCTGCTGGTGGGAGACTTTCTGCTGTTCAACAAGCAGGTGTATGCGCCTTCGAGCCGCTTGACGCGCTGGCTGCTGCCGTATCGCGAGGTGGAGCGGGGCGACATTATTGTGTTTCACCATCCGCAGCCGCCGCTGCTGGTGAAGCGCGTGGTGGGCGTTCCGGGAGACCATCTGCGCATCGAGGACGGGCGCGTGATTGTGAATGGGGTAGCGCTGGACGAGCCCTATGCGGCCTTCGAGCCGGCGCCTGCCAATCCGTTCCGCGACAATTTTCCGGCACCGGTATATACGGATCCGCAGGTTGATCCGGACTGGTGGGTGCAGATGCAGAATTTGACCGAGCACGGGGAGTTGGTGGTTCCGGCGGGCGAGTATTTTGTGCTTGGGGACAATCGCAATCACAGCAAGGATTCGCGTTACTGGGGCTTTGTTCCGCGGCAGGCGATTGTGGCGCGGCCGCTGGTGATTTACTTCTCGCTGAGCCGTCCCTCGACTACCGATGTGGAGCATGCCTCGCTGAAAGCCGAGGATGATAGACTCGGACACGACAGGGAACTTTCGGCAAGGCTGACAGGTTTCGCCCGCTGGAAACGCATCTTTCATGTGGTGCACTAAAGGCAGGGAACAGGGGTCAGGGATCAGGGATCAGTAAGAACCCTGGACCACTGGCGACTAAAGGCAGGGGTCAGGGATCAGGGATCAGTAAGAACGCTGGACCACTGGCGACTGGAAGCTGAAGGCAAAGAGCTGAAAGCTGGCAACTACCAACGAGCGACAGGATGACGAAGAAGAAAACCGCTAAGACGGAAACCGAAAAACTGCCGGAATCGAATCCAGAAGAAACCAGGGTGGAGGAGACGCCGTTTGAGGCGGCGGCCAGCATCTGTTCGGTGCTGGTGGTGGGCCTGTTCATTCTGACGTTTCTGGCGCAGAACTTCGTGATTCCGTCCGGATCGATGGAGAACACGCTGCTGGTGGGCGACCACCTTGTGGTGGACCGGATTACGCTGGCTCCGCCGGCGAAGTGGATGCCGCTGGTTCACTATCGCGAGCCCAAGCGGGGCGACATTGTGGTGTTTATCAAGCCGGTGCCCGATCCGGATGCGGATGGGAAGCCGCAATACCTGTTTCTGGTGAAGCGCCTGATCGGGGTTCCGGGCGACCGCATTCATTTGCGTGACGGCGTTGTGATTATCAATGGCGTGGCGCAGACGCAGCCGAAGGACGGGCTGGATATGCCGGCGAATCCCGGCGAGAAGGTGTTTCTGGACGAGTTTCCGACTATTCCGCCGGCGATGGATCCGAGCGCCACGGAAGAATGGGCTGTGGAGTCTACCAATCACATTGTGAATGGGGACCTGGTGGTTCCGGCGGGCAAGTACTTCATGATGGGCGACGACCGGCACAACAGCCTGGACTCGCGCTACTGGGGCTTTGTGCCCAGGGAGAATATCGTGGGCCGGCCGCTGTTCAACTACTGGTCGTTCAAGACTTCAGAAGAGCAGTACGAACAGACCGGGCTGGGCGCGAGTCTGGCCTGGATGGGGCACGTGGCTACGCATTTCTTCACCGACACGCGGTGGGGGCGGACGCTGCATGTGGTGCGGTAGGGCAAAAGACAGGGACCAGGGATCAGGGGTCAGTAAACCCGCGGTTGCTGATAACGTTCAACCGATTGCTGTCCACTGTTCACTGATAAACGAGCTACGGAATGATAAAGAAGAAGACGCCCGTTGCGCAGACGCCGGTTCTGGATGCGCCGCTTGCCAGGACGGAAGGCGCAGGCCAGGCGGGAATGAATTCCGAAAAAACCAGGGCGGACGAAACGCTGTTGGAGACGGTTGCCGGTTACTGCTCGGTGCTGGTGGTGTGCATTTTCATCATCACTTTTCTGGCGCAGGGGTTCGTCATTCCCTCGGGATCGATGGAGAAGACGCTGCTGGTGGGGGATCACCTGGTGGTGGACCGGATTACGCTGGCTCCGCCGGCGCGGTGGATGCCTCTGGTTCGGTATCGCGAGCCGAGGCGCGGCGACGTAGTGGTTTTCATGAAGCCGGTGACGGACGACGTTGAGGGAAAGCCGGAGTACCTGATTCTGGTGAAGCGCCTGATCGGGGTTCCGGGCGATCACATCCGGTTGCGCGACGGCGTAGTGATCATCAATGGCGTGGCGCAGAATCAGCCGCACGCGCAGCCGACGACCGCGGAAAATCACATGGATTTTCTGGACGAGTTTCCCAGAGTGCAGCCCGATCCCGAGCCGGGCAATCTGATTCCCGAGGCGTGGGCAGCGGAATTCTCAAGTCATGTCGAGGATGGGGAGCTGGTTGTTCCGGCGGGCAAATACTTCATGATGGGCGATAACCGGCATAATAGCGCGGACTCCCGGTTCTGGGGGTTTGTGCCGCGGGAGAACATCATTGGCCGGCCGCTGTTCAACTTCTGGTCGTTCAGGGCGAGGGAGGACGAACTGGAGCAAACCGGGGTCGGCCACAGCCTTCGGTGGATGGGGCACATTGCGACGCATGTTTTTACCGATACGCGCTGGAAGCGGACGTTTGCAGTAATCCGCTGATCACGGCCCGCCAGAGCGGATACTATAGAAAAGACCATGACGGAAGACGAGCAAGGCGGAGGAAAGAAGCACACGCGGCTTTGGCTGGCTCTAGGTGTGTTGGTGGCGATCCTGGCGGTGTTGATCGTGCCGCCGCTGGTGAGCATGAGCCGTTACACGAGCCGGATTACGGGGCTGATGGCGGCGTCGCTGGGAAGGCCGGTGCGGCTTTCGTCGGTGCGCGGGCGGCTGCTGCCGAGGCCGGGTTTTGTTCTGTACGATCTGACGGTGGAAGAGGATCCGGCGTATGGCGCCGAGCCGCTGCTGCACGCGACCAAGGTGGTTGCATCGATCCGGTTGCTTTCTTTATGGCGCGGACGGCTGGAGATCAGCGAAGTCAGCGTGGACGAGGCCAGCCTGAACCTGGTGCGGATGCCGGAGGGGCGCTGGAACCTGGAGTCGCTGTTGCAGACGGCGGCCACCAAGGCGGGGCCAGCCGGCGTGAGAGCCGCTCCGTTTCCTTACCTTGCGGCGACGAACTCACGGGTCAATTTCAAGAACGGCGTTGAGAAGCTGCCGTTTTCGCTGGTGGATGCCGATATTTCGTTCTGGCAGAACAATCCCGGCGAATGGCGGATACGGCTGCGCGGGCAGCCAGCGCGCACCGACGTGAGCATGAACCTGGGCGATACGGGGATTGTGGAGTTGGAGGCGAGCGCGCTACGGGCGGCCAATATGCGCCAGATGCCGATCCATCTCGACCTGGATTGGCGGGAGGCACAGCTTGGCCAGCTTACGCGGCTGGTGACTGGTTCCGATGCAGGTTGGCGAGGGGACCTGCGGGGCGAAGTGCATCTAGACGGGACGGCCGAGGCGGCGCAGATCAAGACCAGGCTGCGGGCGACGGGGGTTCACCGGGAGGAATTCACTCCGGCTACGTCGATGGATTTCGATGCCAATTGCAGCCTTGTCTACCACTATTCCGAGCGCGCGATTGAGAAGCTGGCGTGCGACTCTCCGCTGGGGAACGGCCATGTACGGCTGGCCGGGGATCTGCCGGGCGGCGGCGGTTCGCCTCGCTTTTCGGTGGAGCTGGATCGAATTCCCGTAACGGCGGGGCTCAATGCGCTGCGGACGGTGCGCAGCGGCGTCGACCCCGGGCTGGAGGCCGCCGGCACGGCCAGCGGCAAGGTGAGCTACGATGCAACGGCGAGTGTCGAAGTGAAGAAGCCGGCGGCGAAGGCTCGCTCGACCAAAGCGGGCGCGGCAGGGCGCAGTCCGGAGACAGCAGGCCCACTCACCGGCAGCTTTACCATGGACGGATTCGCGCTGAGCGGAGGCGGTCTGAGCAGGCCGATCCAGGCACCGAAGATTGTGTTGGAACCGGCTGCTGGCCAAGCGCCGGCGCTGATGGGAACCGTGGCGATTCCCATGGGCGGAACGACTCCACTTGCGGTGAATGTGCGCCTGGAACGCAGCGGCTACGTGGTGACATTGCGGGGACAAGCAAGCATTGCGCAGAGCCGGGAGTTGGCTCATGCAGCCGGCGTTCAGGGAGCGCCGATGCTGGAAGCACTGGCCGGCGACCCGCTGACGCTGGACTTGAATGCAGTGGGGCCGTGGTTGCCCACCGAAGAGGCAGTTGCAGGCATGGCGCCGCCCGCTCAACCTTTGGCCGAAGCTGCGCCACGCGCGGTGAATCACGCGGCCAAGGCAAAACCGGATGTAGAGGAACCTGTGATTCCGGCCGCGGACAGCCTGAGCGGAACAGTCACTGTGCACAACGCCAACTGGAAGGCCGATTACCTTGCCAACCATGTGGAGATTACCGAGGCAACGCTGCACGTTAACCTTGCCGGGGGCATCGACGAGAGCCGCTGGGACCCGATCGAATTCTCCTACGGCCCGCTGAAGGGAAGGGCGAGTTTGACTGTGCCGTCGAGCTGCGCCGTTCCGGAGTCTTGTACGGCGCATCTTGAGATGGAATTTGGCGAACTGGATGCGGCGACAGTGCAGACCGCCATTCTGGGTGCGCACGTGAAGGGCACGATGCTTTCCGATCTGATCAACCGGCTGCATCCGGCGTCGACGCCGGTGTGGCCGCATGTGGATGGCACGGTGAAGGCCGATACGCTGACGCTGGGCCCGGTGACGCTGAAGAATGCAACGGCTGTTCTGCGCCTTTTGCCGACAGGCGCCGAGATTACGAGTCTGGACGCCACGCTGCTGGGCGGGAGTCTGCACGGAGCCGGCACGCTGGTTACCGGGGATAAGCCGGACTACACGCTGAGCGGAGAATTCAAGAAGCTAAATCCGGTTGCGGTGGGCCAACTGCTGGGCGAGAGCTGGCGGGGCGGCACGTTCGACGCGAACGGAAACATCGAGCTCGAAGGCTACGCGGGCAAGGATCTGGCCGACTCGGCCAAGGGCGCGCTGCACTTTGAGTGGCGGCATGGGGCCGTTGGCAAAGGAACGGCGGCGCTGGCGCGTTTCGACCGGTGGACCGCGGATGCAGCGATTGCAAACGGCAAGATTGCGCTGGGAAAGAATGAAGTGGCGCGGGGCGGCCGCAAGCAATCGGTGGATGCCACGGTGACGATCAGCGAACCAGCGAAGGCCAGCTTTGGCGGGGCCAATGAGGCGGCGGGGAAGAAGCGGTGAACAAGCCTGGCGGCGAAGTCGCCATTTCATACAGGGCCAAACTTGCTGCGGAAAACGGCCTCGATTTGAAAGAGGAGCCCGAAAAGCATCCCTCAGGGGCTTCACAGCTTGCGGAAAAACTCTTTGCCTGTTGGTGGTTAGAGCATACTGCCTTGATTTGCTTTATCGCATAGGTATGCGTGGCGACGATCAGAAACAGACGTCGATGTTCAGTTATTTGACCTTGGCGCAACGGATCCCGGCCGATCCTCCGGCACGTCAGACTCGGGTGCTTGTGGACCGGGCGCTGGAGCGGCTGGATTGGTTCTGCCGGTTGACCATTGTGGCCCATAATCTGGTGTGCATGCTGAGACTGATTCCGCTTGAATCGCTGGCCCGATAGGGCCGAAGTGTGCCTGGAGGCCGAAAAAACGGCTTCCAGACACAAAAACGAAGAAAGGAAACCCGGGCGAGACCAGCCGAAAAGGACAAAAACCGCGCTCCCCGGGAAAACGACACAGAAATCAGGTTTTTTTCCGCAGTCTGTAAAGCCCTCGTCGATCATCCAACCGTGTTCGGCGCGACTGAAGTCGTGCCCTAATAAGAAACAAGTGTGTAAGTTTTTGAAAAGCAAGTAAGCGTATGCAGGTCGATGCGAACCCATCCTAGGCGCAAAAACAAAGACGCGCCGAGGATGGGGCACCCGGAGTTTCATGCGCAGCGGGTCGGAAACACCGGTGGGGGGCTGATAAGAAACATGGTTCCAGTTGGGCAGTGTATTGCAGAGTCCAAGCGGATCGGTTGAAACAAAGGCAGCAAGTTAGCCTCCGCTACGCGGAGATGGCAAGTTAGCAAGTTGGCGGGTGATGCTTGACGGCGAGGTTTCATCCCATCGCGGGTCGGCTTCGCCGGTGGACGACTGTTACAAAGCCAGTGAGTTCATTTGTCGGACGAGAGTTTTTCCGCAGTCTGTGAAGCTGCGGCCTTTCAAGGTACCCTCCGATGCAGAGGTTTCCGGCGCTTGCCGCCTCCTTGAGTGGTGCGTGAAATCCATCACAGCGGGGAGTGGTTTTCGGGGGATAGAATTCGAGCGGTGAGAGGGCGCTTCTCTATGCCAGATTCTGTCCGATGGCGCCAAATCTCTCGAGGAATCGAGTAACCGGAGAGCAGCAATGGCAAGCCAGGAAGAGACCCCGAAGATAGCAACGATGGCGGACAAGGTTTCCGCACTTCGCGCAAAACGCGCAGAGTTGGAACTGGGCGGCGGCAAGGACCGGATCAAGAAACAACACGATTCCGGCAAGCTGACGGCGCGCGAAAGAGTGGCAAAGCTCGTTGACAAGGAGAGCTTTGAGGAGATTGGGCTGTTTTCGCGGCATCGCGCCACCTATTTTGGAATGGCGGACAAGGAACTGCCTGCCGATGGTGTCGTGACCGGATGCGCGACCATCGACGGACGGCTGGTGCACCTGGCGAGCCAGGATTTTACAGTGGCGGGCGGAGCGGCAGGCGAGACGCACAGCAGCAAAGTCGCCGACATGATGGACATGTCGCTGAAGACGGGAAGCCCGTTCATCTTTATTAATGACTCGGGCGGGGCGCGCGTGCAGGAGGGGATCGACAGCCTGGCTGGCTATGCGCGGGTTTTCTTCAACAACGTAAAGCTGTCGGGAACGGTGCCACAGATTTCGCTGATCTGCGGGCCGTGCGCGGGCGGCGCGGCGTACAGCCCGGCACTGACCGACTTTGTGATTCAAACGCAGCAGGGCCGGATGTTCATTACCGGGCCGTCGGTCATCAAGCAGGTGACGGGCGAGGTAGTGAGCGCGGAGGACCTAGGCGGTCCGCAGTCGCAGATGAACAACTCCGGTGTGGTGCACTTGATTGCGCGCAACGACGAAGAGGCGACTCAACTTTGCCGGCGGCTGCTTAGCTTTATGCCCTCGAACAATCTGGAAGATCCGCCGCGGATGCCGTTCAGCGGGAAGATCAAATCGGACTCGGATATGAACAACGCGATTCCGGTCGACCCCAAGATTGCGTATGACGTGCGGGTCGTGGTTACGCGCGTGGTGGACAACCAGGATTTTCTCGAGATACAGCCGGGGTTTGCGGCCAACATCGTGATCGGCTTTGGACGTTTAGCGGGGCGGCCGGTGGGCATTGTCGCCAACCAGCCGTGCGTGATGGCCGGAGCGCTGGACATTGACGCATCGGACAAGTCGGCGCGGTTTGTGCGCTTCTGCAATGCGTTCAGCATTCCGCTGCTTACGTTTGTGGATGTGCCGGGATTTCTTCCGGGTGTGGAGCAGGAGCGCGGCGGCATTATTCGCCACGGCGCGAAGCTGCTGTTCGCGTACTCGGCGGCCACGGTTCCGAAGATTACGGTGGTGCTGCGCAAGGCGTATGGCGGTGCGTACATCGCCATGTGCTCCAAGGGCCTGGGCGCGGACCGGGTGGTGGCGTGGCCAACGGCGGAGATTGCGGTGATGGGCGCCGAGGGCGCGGCGGAGATTGTGTTCCGGCGCGAGATCGACGCGGCGGAGGACAAGGAAGGCCGCCGCAATGAACTGGTGAACGAGTATCGGGAGACGTTCTCCACTCCGCATGTGGCCGCGGGGCGGCGGCTTGTGGACGACATTATTGAACCGGCCGAGACTAGGAAATATTTGGCCGCGGCGCTTGAATCGCTGCATACCAAGCGGGAACTGCGTCCGCAGAAGAAGCATGGGTTGATTCCGCTATAAAGAGGAGCTGCGTGTGGAGATGAACATAAAGACCGCAGCTGCGGCGGCGACGGACGGGGTTCGGCTCGGGGAAGACGAGACGATCCCGGCGGAGACCCTTGCGGCGATTACGGCGGCGGCGACTGTATTTCTGGGCGCGAATCTTCGTATAGGTTCGGTTCAGTTGCAGCAGGCGGCTCACGAACAAGTCAGCCGTTGGACGCAGCAGGGCCGTGCGCTCATACAGGCCTCGCATAACCTGCGCACAAAGCGATAAGCCGATCTGCCAAACGGATCGAGGAAAGGAAGCGAAGATTTGAAACTGCAGATCAAGATCGATGGAAAGACGTACGTGGCCGATGTGGAAGTTCTGGATGAGGACGTGAGCCCAAGCCATGTGCCTGTTTCCGAGGCTGGGCCCGCCGCGGGAGCTTACACACCCGCGCATGTGGCCGAGACGCATAGTGCGGACGAGAAGCAATATCGCAGCCCCGTTACCGGCCTCGTAATCAAGATGAATGTGCAGCCGGGACTGGCGGTTCAGGCCAACGATGTGCTGCTGGTGCTGGAAGCGATGAAGATGGAAACCACGATCACCGCGCACCACGCGGGACGCGTGAAGAGCGTGAACGTCGAGGCCGGCAACCCGGTGAAGCTGCACCAGGTGCTGGTGGAGATGGAGTAATTGCCGGCGGATCTATATTTGAGCCGGAGTAGATTTTTATCGAAAGGGATGCACGTGAGCAGTGTTGAAGAAGATTTGAAGGCAATGCCAGGAATCAAGTTTGTGGACCACGTGGCGATCGCCGTGAAGCAGGGCGAACTTGATGGTCAGGTGAAGGCCTACGCGATGATCGGCTTCAAGGAGATTCATCGCGAAGAGGTTTTGGGCGGCGACCAGGTGCGCGAGGCGTTGCTGCAAATTGGCGACGGGCCGAACCTGATTCAGTTGCTTGAGCCGCTGACTGCCGAGTCGCCGGTACAAAAGCTGATCGAGCGGAACGGCGGACGCGGCGGACTGGCGCATGTGGCGTTTCGCGTGGAGAGCGCGCAGCAGGCGTTCGATGCCATGAAGGCGAGTGGTTTTCAGATTATCGACAAGGCTCCACGGAAAGGTTCGCGGGGGACGACGGTCTTTTTCGTCCATCCAAAATCGAGAACCGAAAATCCATTTGGATTTCTTATCGAAATTGTTGAAGACCCGGAAAGCAAGTGACGAGAGATGGCAACTGACAAACTGCTCAATGAGTTTCCTCCGGTCAGCACAGAGGCGTGGGAAGCGGTAATCGCCAAGGACCTGAAGGGCGCCGACTACGCGAAGAAACTGATTTGGCAAACAGCGGAGGGCCTCGCGGTAAAGCCATACTACCGCGCGGAAGATCTTGCCGGGCTGGAATTTTTAGATGCGGCGCCCGGCAGCTTTCCTTATGTTCGCAGCGCGCGGCTGAGTGGCGACTGGCGCATTCGCGAAGAGATCGATACGGCCGATCTGGAGCAGGCAAATGTTGCGGCGCGGAAAGCAGTGGTTGCAGGCGCCGAGGAGATTGCGTTTACGAACGTTGCCGTTCGGAATGCGTCCGATCTGGCAATGCTTCTGGCCGGGTTGCAGGAGATTCCGGTGCATTTTGAGAATGCCGGCGAGTCGCTGCTTGGTCTGTTGATAGAGCGGTTGAAGGAACGGAAAGATTCGGCGCCTGTATCGGCTGGATGGAATCCGCTGACGAATCTCGATTTTGCGGCGGAGGTTGTGCGGACCGCCCCGGTGGCGCTTGTCCCCTTCACCGTGGACGGCTCGAAATTTGAAGAAGCAGGCGCGACGGCTGTTGAAGAAATTGGCTTCACGCTTGCGGCCGTGGTCGACTATCTGGCGGAGATGCAATCGCGCGGAGTGGACATCAATCGCGCCGCGAACGCGGTCGCGTTTTCGTTTGCGATTGGCGCGAATTATTTCTTCCAAATAGCCAAGCTTCGGGCCTTACGCATGTTGTGGGCGAGAGCCGTCGAGAGCTTTGGCGGGAGCGCGGAAAGTGCGCGGGCTCGGATCTATGCGCGCACTTCGCGCTGGAACGAGACGATCTACGATCCGCACGTCAATGCGTTGCGCGCAACCACCGAGGCCATGTCGGCTGTGCTGGGCGGCGCGGACTCGGTTACGGTGGCGCCTTTCGACGAGTGCTACAAGAGGCCGGATGAGGCGAGCCGTCGGCTGGCACGAAATACGCAGATCATTCTGAAGCGCGAGGCGTTGCTGGCGCAGGTGGCGGACCCCGGTGCAGGCTCGTACTGTCTGGAGGCCATTACTGATTTTCTTGCTCGCGAGGGTTGGAAGTCGATGCAGAAGATCGAGGCGGGCGGCGGCTACAGAAAGGCTGCGGCGGATGGACTGCTGACTAAAGCTCTCGAACAATCGATGGCGGCCAGGGAAAAGGCTATTGTGTCGCGGCGGCGGGTTTTTACCGGGACCAATCAATTTGCAAGCGCTTCGGAAAAAGCCTTGGATCGCATCGATCCGATGTGCCTCGGAGGAGAACGGCGCGGCGCGCAAAGTTACGAACAGCTTCGCCTGCGCACGGAACGACACGCGGCAAATGGCGGCAAGCTGCCGCGGGTTTTGCTGGCTGAAATAGGGGATGTGAAGATGCGGGGCGCGCGCTCCACCTTTGCCACCAACTTTTTTGCATGCGCGGGATTCGACATTGTGACGCAGAGGTTCGAGAGTGTCGATGAGATTGCGGGCAGTGATGCGGACCTGATTGTGCTTTGCAGTTCCGACGCGGAATATCTCGACGTGGCTACAAAACTTGCGCTCAAGTTGAAGGCTCTCGGACGCACGACTCCGGTGATTGTTGCGGGTAATCCTGAAAGTGCCGAGCAATTGCGCGCGGCAGGTGTAGCCGATTTTATTCATGTTCGCAGCAATCCAATTGAAGTTCTCACGAAGTGGCAGCAGCAGTTGGGGATCAAGGCTTAGAGATGCGCCCAGACTTTTCAAAGATCGACTACAAGCCCGCGATAGAACCCGCGGATGCACGTGTGCGCGAAGAGTGGCTTTCGCCGGAACACATTGCGGTGAAGAGTTTTTATACGCGGGATGATCTGGAAGGACTGGAACATCTCGAGTATGCCGCAGGCATTGCGCCCTTTCTGCGCGGGCCTTACAGCACGATGTACGTGATGCGGCCGTGGACGATTCGGCAATACGCTGGCTTCTCGACCGCCGAAGAGTCGAATGCGTTTTACCGGCGTAATCTGGCCGCCGGGCAGCGTGGGCTTTCGGTTGCGTTCGACCTGGCGACGCACCGCGGTTACGACTCCGACCACGAACGCGTATCGGGCGATGTGGGCAAGGCGGGCGTGGCGATCGATTCGATTCTCGACATGAAGATTCTGTTCGACCGCATTCCACTGGATCAAATGTCGGTGTCGATGACGATGAACGGCGCGGTGTTGCCGATCATGGCGTTCTATATTGTGGCTGCCGAAGAACAGGGAGTTGCGCTGGAGAAGTTGAGCGGAACGATTCAGAACGACATTTTGAAAGAGTTCATGGTCCGCAATACGTATATCTATCCGCCCGATGGATCGATGCGGATTGTGGGCGATATCTTCCGCTACTGCGCGGAGAAGATGCCGAAGTTCAACTGCATCAGCGTGAGCGGATATCACATGCAGGAGGCCGGGGCAACAGCGGATATCGAGCTGGCTTACACGCTCGCCGATGGGCTGGAATATCTGCGCACGGGCGTGAAGGCGGGGCTGGAAGTAGACAACTTTGCGCCGCGCATTTCGTTTTTCTGGGGCATTGGCATGAACCACTTTATGGAGATTGCCAAGATGCGGGCCGCGCGGATGTTGTGGGCCAAGCTGGTGAAGACCTTCAATCCGAAGAATCCGAAATCGCTTGCGCTGCGCACGCATTCGCAGACTTCGGGATGGAGCCTGACGGCGCAGGACCCATTCAACAATGTTGCGCGCACGTGCATTGAAGCGCTGGCAGCGGCGTTCGGACACACGCAGTCCCTACACACCAATGCACTGGACGAAGCGCTGGCGCTGCCTACGGATTTTTCGGCTCGAATCGCGCGCAATACGCAGATCTATTTGCAGCAGGAAACCGACATTACGCGCATCGTCGATCCCTGGGCCGGCTCCTATTATGTGGAGCGGCTGACGCACGAGCTGATGCATTCGGCATGGGATTTGATTGAAGAGGTAGAAGGATTGGGCGGCATGGCGAAGGCCATTGAGACCGGCGTTCCCAAGATGCGCATTGAAGAGGCGGCGGCGCGCAGACAGGCCCGCATCGACGCAGGCATGGATGTGATTGTGGGGCTGAACGCCTATGTCTCGCAGGAGGAGACGCTGGTTCCGGTTCTCGACATCGACAACGATGCGGTGCGCGAATCGCAGTTAGCACGGCTTGCGCAATTGAAGCGCGAACGCGATGGTGATGCGGTTCGAGAGTCGTTGGAGGAGCTTGAGCAGTGCGCGGCGAAGGGCGAGGGCAATCTGCTGGAGTGCGCGGTGGATGCGGCACGCAAGCGCGCAACGCTGGGCGAGATTTCGTCGGCTCTGGAAAAAGTTTGGGGCCGCTACCAGGCGACCACGCGGACCATCGCCGGCGTTTACTCAGCGGAGAGCGGCAAAGCCGTCGAGTTCAAGAATGCGGAAAAGATGGTGGCGGAGTTTGAGAAGGCAGAGGGACGCAGGCCGCGCATCCTGGTTGCCAAGATGGGCCAGGATGGGCACGACCGCGGCGCGAAGGTGATTGCCACGGCCTTTGCGGATATTGGTTTTGACGTCGATATCGGGCCGCTTTTCCAGACGCCGCGCGAGGTGGCGCGCCATGCGGTTGAGAACGATGTGCACGTGGTTGGTGTTTCTTCGCTGGCCGCGGGACACAAGACGCTGGTGCCGCAGTTGATCGACGAGTTGCGCGAACTTGGCCGCGAGGACATTCTTGTTGTGGTAGGCGGGGTGATTCCGCCGCAGGATTACGAGTTCCTTTACAAAGCTGGCGTGGCCGGCATCTACGGGCCGGGAACGGTGATTCCCGTTGCGGCGCAGCGAATTATTGAAGCGCTGAACGGTCGTTTTGCTGGAGGAAGCTCCTAAGTTGACGGAGACGAAGCAAAGTGCGCTGCATGTGTTGCCTGGGTGCATCGCACCGGAGGCGCCGCGCTCGCTGAGCGCGCGCACGGCACGTCGACCTCGAACGCTACTGCCGCAACAATATATGGATGGCATTCTGTGCGGCGACCGGACCATTCTGGCGCAGGCCATCACGTTGATTGAAAGCTCGCGCGATGCGGACCGGCAGTTGGCCGAGCGCATCGTCGAAGACTGCCTTCCGCATAGCGGCAATTCAATTCGCGTGGGCATTACCGGCGTTCCGGGTGCGGGCAAGAGCAGCGTGATCGAAGTGCTGGGCACGTATTTGATCAACGAGTACCGGCAAAAGGTTGCGGTGCTGGCGATCGATCCGAGCAGCCGCATCTCGGGTGGAAGCATTCTGGGCGACAAGACGCGCATGAGTTCCCTGGCATCGAGCGACATGGCGTTCATCCGGCCTTCGCCGTCGCGGGGATCGCTGGGCGGCGTGGCGCAGCGGACGCGCGAGGCGATGCTGCTGTGCGAGGCGGCGGGCTACCAGAACATTCTGATTGAGACGGTGGGCGTGGGGCAATCGGAGACGGCGGTGCACGACATGGTGGACTTTTTCCTGCTGCTTACGCTGGCCGGGGCCGGTGACGAGTTGCAGGGCATGAAGCGCGGCGTGATGGAGCTGGCGGATATTGTGGCGGTAAACAAAGCTGACGGAACCAATCTGCGCGCCGCGGAGAGGGCGCGCTCTGAGGCGCAAAATGCGTTGCACTATTTTCCCGGCTCGCAGTCGGGATGGACACCGCAGGCTCTGACGTGCTCGGCGCAAACCGGCAAGGGGATTGCGGAGCTTTGGAACTACATTCTTGAGTACGCCGCGATGACAAAGGCAAACGGCTGGTTCGGACTGACACGCAGGAACCAAACACAACAGTGGATGCAAGAGATCATTCGCGATGGATTGCGGTTGCGGTTTGAGTCGCATCCCGCGATCAAGCAACGCATGAAGGCACTGGAGCAGGAAGTGCTGGAAGGACGTACTACATCGTTTCGCGCCGCGCGCGAGCTGCTGGAAACTTACGCCGAGGGAAAGCCGGGCGATTGATTATTGGACTAACCCGCTGATTGATTCAGCCGCAACTTTTTGAGGTGTTTCTTTATGTCTTCATTGCCTGTATTGGTATTGAACAGCGGTTCTTCTTCCATCAAGTTTTCGATCTACGAAGCAGGTGACGGCGAGCGCAGCAAGCTATATGAGGGTGCGGTCGACGGCATCGGCACAGAGAAGGGCAAATTCTGGATCAAGGATGCCGAGGGGAACAAACTCGTGGATGAATCCCCGGCATTGCCCAACCGCTCGGTGGCGTTCAAGCTGGTTGCCGATCTGCTGCACTCGGGCAAGTATCCCGCGCCGGCGGCGATTGGCCATCGCATGGTTTGCGCCGCGCCGACCTTGCAGCGCAACCTGCGGGTTACGCCGGAGATGATCGAGGAGATGGAGCGCTACAAGAGCTTTGCGCCGCTGCACACGCCCATTGGCGCCTACATTATGCGCCAGGCGCTTCTACTCTTCCCCGAGGTTCCGAGCTTTGCGTGTTCGGACTCGTGGTTTCATCGGACAATGCCAGAGGCGGCGACGCACATGCCGATTCCGGCCGAGTACTCGGCCATGGGCGTGCGGCGGATTGGGTTTCACGGGATCTCGTATGAGTCGATCGTTTACCAGTTGCAGCCCAATGTGCCGGAGAAGCTGATTGTGGCGCACCTGGGCAACGGCGCTTCGATTTGCGCGATCCGCAACGGCGAGTGCGTCGATACCTCGATGGGGCTGACGCCGACCGGCGGTATCGTGAGCGGAACACGAACCGGCGACATCGATCCGGGCGTGCTGCTGCTGATTCTGCGCAAGATTGCGGAGACGGCTAAAAGCGCAACCGAGGCGGCAGACCAGTTGGAGGCGGTCGCGAACAAGAAGGCGGGGCTGCTGGGGATGAGTGAACTCTCGAACGACATGCGCGTGCTGCGCATTGGCATTGACGCCGGCAACGCGAAGGCGCGGCTGGCCGTGGACAAGTTCAACGGGACCGTTGCGAAGTGGATCGGCGGTTTTTTTGCCGAGCTTGGCGGACTGGACATGCTTGTGTTCACGGGCGGCATTGGGGAAAACGATATTGCGGTGCGTGCGGAAATCTGCTCAGGGCTGAGTGCACTGGGTATCGTGCTTGACCCGGAGCGCAACAAAGCTCGCGGCGACGCGGTGATCTCGGCCGCAGGCTCGCCGGTTACTGTGCGCGTGATTCCGCCGGCGGAAGATTTGATGATCGTGAACCACGTGGCCGCGCTGATGGCTGTACAGGTGGAGGAATTGGCGGGAGCATTGACCGTCTAGGAGACCGTTCGGAGAAAGCGGCTCGGGCGAAGCATACGATCGCGACTGCCCGCTGCGGAACAAGCAAAGGACATGGAATGCGGGGACAAGAAAGTGTGGAGACTATGGCTACCCAGATTGAGACCACCAGCCGAGAGCGGCTCGCGAACACTCTGAACCACAAGCAACCGGATTGCATCCCGATCGACTTTGGCGGAAGCGCGGTGACGGGCGTCCATGCCAGTTGCGTGGCGGAGTTGCGCGACTACTACGGGCTGGAGAAGCGTCCGGTGCGCGTTCACGAGCCGTTCCAGATGCTGGCCGTGATGGACGACGATCTGCAGGATGCGATGGGCATTGACGTAACGGGCGTCTTCGCGCGCAATACCATGTTCGGCTTTCCGGCGGAGGGGTGGAAGCCGTGGCTGTTCAACGGGCTTGAGGTGCTGGTTCCGGGCGAGTTCAACATTACGACAGACGAGCGCGGCGACACGTTGATCTATCCCGAGGGCGACACAACTGTGCCGCCGAGCGGGCGGATGCCGAAGGGCGGCTATTTTTTCGATTGCGTGATTCGGCAAGAACCGCTGGACGAGGAGCTTCTGAATCCCGAAGACAATATGGAGGAGTTTGCGCAGGTCACACAGGCAGATCTCGACCATCTGGCTCGTGCGGTGAAGGAGGCAGGCACAAGCCGCGGCGTCATCGCGGGCTTTGGCGGGACGGCATTCGGCGACATTGCGCTGGTGCCTGGGCCGTTCCTCAAGCATCCCAAGGGCATTCGCGATGTGACGGAGTGGTATGTTTCAACCAGTAGCCGCCAGGACTACGTGCATAAGATTTTCGAGCGGGAGTGCGAGATTGCGATCCAGAATATGGAGCGCATCTATGCAGTTGTTGGCGATGCGGTGCAGGCGGTGTTCGTCTGCGGTACGGATTTTGGTACGCAGACTTCGGCGTTCTGCTCGGTGAAGACATTTCGCGATTTGTATTTTCCTTATTACAAGCAGGTCAACGACTGGATTCACGCACACACGCAGTGGAAGACGTTCAAGCATTCGTGCGGGGCGGTTTCGAAGTTTCTCCCTTCGCTGATCGAGGCGGGGTTTGACATTATCAACCCGGTGCAGTGTTCGGCGACGGGGATGGAGCCCGAGCAACTGAAAGCTAATTTTGGAGAGCAACTGACCTTCTGGGGCGGTGGCGTGGACACGCAGAAGACGCTGCCGTTCGGGACTCCGGCCGAGGTGCGGGAACAGGTGCTGCGGCGCTGCGAGATATTTGCGCCGGGCGGCGGGTTCGTCTTCAACTCCATTCACAATGTTCAGGCGCAGACGCCGGTCAAGAACATTGTGGCGATGATCGATGCTGTGCACGAGTTCAATGGAAGAAAGTGATAGAGCGTTGAAGGCGACGGAATCGCCTATGCTGGAGACGTGCCTCTTGACTGGAGTTGCGGAGCGCTTGCGGAGGGCCTGGCCTGCTACAGACGAGGCGAGTTCTTTGTGGCGCATGAGCATTGGGAGAGCGTTTGGCTCACGCTGGAAGAGCCGGAGAAGAGCTTTTTGCAGGCGTTGATCCAGGTGACGGCGGCGTTTCATCATCTTGATTCCGGCAACCGAGCGGGAGCTGCTTCGCTGCTGGGGAGAGCACTGCGGCGGCTGGAACGATGCCTCTCGCATTTTGGCGGGATTGAGGTTGAGAGTCTACGCGCAGAAATTTCAGAGTGGGTGCGTGCAATCGAAAGAGGGGCGCCGCTTACAACGGAAGCCCCTCCACGAATCTGCGTTAGTCCCCGTCCATAAACTCCGACAGAGCATCGGAGATGAGATTAGAGAACATCCCTCAGGGGCTAAAGCCCGTTGATTTTATTGGTGTTTTGCGGCACGGCTAAAGCCGTGCCCTTTCAAAACCGGTCTACACCAAATGCAAAAATGCTCTAAAGCCCGCGGTCATTTTGCGGCGTTTGCGGCACGACTGAAGTCGTGCCTTTTCAAGACAGCGGCTCATTCAAAAGTCTTCTATTGGCCTGCGATGCGCGGCTTGATTAGCTCGTCAAGATAGTCGGGCTTGTCGTTGACGCGATCTAGATGCGGGTACTGCGCGCCGCCGTGGTAGTTGATGGTGGAGGTGTGAATGTATTCGTCGGAGACGACGAGGAACACGATGGGCTGCGCGCTGTCTTTGGCGGCTTTGATGGCGTCGTCGAGCAGGTCCGATGAGTAGGTGCGGCCGTTGACGGCGATGATTTTCATGCCGGAAGAGATGCCGGCCTGGAAGGCTGGACCGCCGACTATGGAGTCGCCGACTGAGCCGTCGGGGCCGAGCTGGAGGCCGATGGAGTAGAGATAGCCGGGGCCGCCACGGCGTCCGGCAGACTTTGGAGGCTGGCTGTTCATGACGACCTTCCAGCCGCCGTTCTCGATGCCGCCTACGGGCGCTTCGGCAGCGGTGGAATCAAGACGTGCGTGGAAGAAGCTGGCCCAGTCAAAGGGCGCAATGGAATTCAGCGTGATGACCAACTGGTCGAAGGTGTAGGTCTTGACCTCGGCTCCGTTGTTGGGGCCGCCATGGAAGGCGAGGCAGAAGTCGTCAATGGATTTTTGGCCTTTCGACTCGCGATGCAGAATGGTGGCGACTTCAAGCCAGAGCAGGTCACCTTCGTCGTAGTAGTCGGTGCCGCGGCGCCAGGTGAACCAGCCGCCACGTCCGCCCATGCCGGGCTCGCCGGTCGCGGTGTCGGCCAGTGGACGCCAGGTGCGGCCAGGACGGCCGGGGCCAAGCGCGGCGGCGATGTTGGCCATCTGGTCGTGATATTGCTCGGCGGTCCACAAGCCGCTGCGCGCGGCGAGCAGGGGGCCGAGATAATCGGTGAGGCCTTCATAGCCCCAGAGCAGATCGGTCTCCATGGGCTGCTCGTAATAGGGGACGGCGAGATCGGCGGGGCGGCGGAATTTTCCATTCCAGGAGTGAACGAATTCATGCGCCAGCAGGCCGCCAAGCGACATGCCGGCTCCGGGCCCGAGCAGGGCGCGCTCGGGCAGGCGGCTGTCGTTGGACTCGTGATGCTCAAGGCCAAAGTGCGCGACGTGATCGCTGAGGGCGAGCAGGAAATGATAGTCGCGATAATGGCGCGCACCAAAGAGCTTGCCTGACTCGGCGACGAGGGCGACCATCTGCTTCTGGTTTTCCGGGCTCAGGGCCAGCGCGGCTTCGCTGTCGGCGGCCAGATCGAGTTCGTGGTGGATGGGCTCGCCTGCGGGCGTGATGTCGATGGCGCGATAGTACTGGCCGGAGATGACGGGTGAGTCGACGAGCATGTCGAGCGAGATGGGCTTGAAGGCGACTTGATTGCCGGATTGGGTTTCGACGGGAAGCGAGGAGCCGAACTTCCAACCATCGGGCAGCAGGAGCTTGGCTTCCCAGGTCTGCTTCTCCGCGGGGATTCCAGCGGGATAGAGGACGACGCCGTTCCACTCAAGCACCATCAGCTTGTCAGAGGCCGAGTTGCCCTCGGGCTCGATGAAGTCGAAGTTCACGTCGAGATGAGTTACGCCGGCGGGAATGTCGACGTGAAAGGTGTAGACGTCGAGCGTGTCGCGGCGCCAGGGAATGATCTTGCCAGCGGCGGAGAATTTGAGGCCGGTGAGGCTGGTGATGGGTCCATTGGGGCCATGCTCGCCGGGAATCCACTTTGGGTAGTAGAGCGTCAGCGGGCCGGGCTTGACTGGGATCACTTCGTGGACATAGAGGAGCTTCTGCTGGGTTTTGGTTGCATCCACTGTGAGCGGGATGGATTCGCCTGCGAGCGCGAAAGGTGTGGCCAGAATGAAGATTGCGGCGAGCGAAAAGAATGAGCCAAGGCGGAAGCGTTGCATGCGGAAACTCCCTTTCAGGGTGGTGAGAATCTCAATAGAAGATCATACATTCAAGGGGCATTTGGTTTTCGGGGGCATTGCATCCCCTCCAGATCTGAGCAGGCTGGTGAAGATGCTCTAAAGCTACTTTGCACGGAATCGTGGTTCGGGGGCGGTTTGGGGTCGATCCGGCTCGATTTTTTGGCATTTTTCTTCAAAAATCCGTAGTTGGCGCGAGGGGCGTTTCTGTCCTTAAGTCTTTTTATTTGTGGTGATTAATGGGCTGAAGAGGGATGGGCGCACGTAACCAAATGGTAATGGGCCTTATGAGCATAAGTGGTTTATTTTCTGCTTGTTTTGGAATATCTCACAGTTTCACAGGAAAAGGGGGGAGGGGGTGAGGCAGGGAACAGGGAGCAGACAGGCTGCTCAGGCGGGGTGCAAGGATTTGGATGGAGATGTCCATGTATTGATAGTGCGCTTTTGTGGGGTAATTCTCGGCAACAGGCAGGGAATGGAAAAGCGGCCTGATTGAGTGTCTTGCTATCCCAGGTCCCAGAATCGGGACCTGGGGCACCCGCGGTTGGTACTAGAACAGGCGGACAGGACGCTAGGAGTCTGTCGGGGATAGCGATTTCCGGCGAGCGGGATGATCTCCGCCGGAG
>CAYQOQ010000072.1:0-23140 GCA_964419175.1 uncultured Occallatibacter sp.
AGTGGTTGATGCCCTTTTTCACAGCGGCATAGATTACGGCATTCAGTCCGGGGCAATCGCCGCCGCCGGTTAACAAAGCAACTCGCATCTGAAAATCTCCTCGTGAAAATTGGCGCGGCCGCTCGGGCCGGGCCGGGAACCTATTCTTGAAAAATGACTATCCAAACAACTGGCGCCTAAAACAGGGAAATGCCCGGCTTCAACGCCTTATTCAGTGTACTCCGGAGTTGTAAAGGAGAATCGTGACCGCGCTCACCAAATCCCATAAAGATTCTGCCCCAAAAGGATTTCCTTCTTGGGAACGGGGGCGTAATGGTTCAATGAGAAGATATGCCCGGTATTGGAGCACTGCTGTTGCTGGCTTTTGTCAGCCTGGTTGTCATAGTTCTTCTGGTCTTGCTGCAACTGACCCGGTTGGGATTCCTGATCCGCACCACAATCCCGGACCGGCCGCGGAGGCGCATGTTCATTGCCTCTATTTCGTTCCTGATTACCTTTGTCGGTGTTCGGATACTAGTGCACCGGATCGTAAACCATGAGGGCCATTTCCAGTGGGTGGTGGTGCGCGGAATGCACATTCACCACCTGGTGTGGGGCATCCTGATCCTCCTGCTGATCGGCTACGGGTGGCTGATGGACTTAGGCCGCTCGCACACGCCTACTTCCATCTTCCTCAGCCGCCTGATGGCGGTCGGCTACGGGGCGGGCGCGGCTCTGACGCTGGATGAATTTGCTCTATGGCTGAACCTGGAACCCGATGCCTACTGGTCCAGCGAGGGCCGGCTCAGTATCGACGCCATCATCCTGTTCGGCGGCCTTTTAGCTATGGGGGCCTGGGGGGCGCCGTTTTTCAGCGCGCTCCAGAAACTGGGGCGCATGGGCCTGCTGTTCGGCAAAGGACTGGGACGATGGGGTTCGCCTATTCGCCTCGTGAGGTTGCTTCGTCCTCATAAAGCTCCGCGATCTCCGTCGCGTATCGAGAAGTAAGCACGCGGCGCTTGAGCTTCATGGATGGCGTAAGTTCGCCGGTTTCCTGCGTCCACTCCTCGGCAACCACGCGAAAACGCTTGAGAGTTTCAAAGTTGGCGAGGGTACCGTTGACCTCGCGCACGATCTGCCCGTAGAGAGCAATGACGCGGCTGTCGGCAACCAGTTCGGCGCGGGACTTGCTTTCGATGCCTTGCTGCCGGGCCCACTCTTCCAGTGCAACGAAGTTGGGGGCGATGAGGGCCGAGATGAACTTGTGCTTGTCGCCCACAAGAGCGGCATGAGCGACCAGTTGGTTGTTCTTGAGCTTGTTCTCAATCGGCTGGGGCGCAACCATCTTGCCGCCCGAAGTCTTCAGCAGTTCCTTCTTGCGATCGGTAATGAAGAGAAAACCATCCGCGTCAAAGCGTCCAATGTCGCCGGTTCGGAACCACCCTTCCGCGTCGAAACACTCAGCGTCAGCTTCCGGCTTGTGCCAGTAGCCGGTAAAAACTGAAGGCCCGCGGACCAGCAACTCCCCATCCTTGGCCAATTTCAACTCAATATTGGGCATCGGGTAACCAGCGGCGCCCATGCGATGACGGAGAGGCGTATTGAGGGCAATGAGCGGCGAGGTTTCGGTAAGGCCATAGCCCTCCCAAAGCGCGATTCCTGCCCCGGCAAACCAGCGCGCGGTATCGATTCCCAAGGGCGCGCCGCCCGAAACAAAGATGCGAACGCGGCCGCCGAAGGCTTCCCTCACCTTGGAAAAGACCAGCTTTGCCGCCAGGTTCCAAAGGGGCGACGAGGGCTTGCGACCGTCGTAGACAGTGTCCGCATGCCGGTAGCCGATGCCGAGAGCCCAGGCTAGCAGGCGCTTCTTCACAGGAGAGAGCGAGGCGCGGCGCTCGACCTCCTGGCGAATCTTCTCGTAGACGCGGGGCACGCCAACAATGACCGTGGGCCTGATCTCGCGCATGGCTTGGGGCAGCTTGTCGAAGTGCGAGCAGTAGGCGACCTGTGCGCCAGAGTAGTACATGACGTAGTCGAGGGCACGGGCGGTGATGTGGGAAAGAGGCAGGAACGAGATGCAGGCGTCGGTCGAGTCGAAGCTGAAATCGCACGCGGCGTAGCTCTGGTTTGAGGCAATATTGCCATGCGTAAGCGCTACGCCCTTGGGCTCGCCGGTGGTGCCGGAGGTGTAGATAAGGGTGGCGAGGTCCTTTGGCTCGACGGAGCGGACAAGTGCATCAAAGGTCGGATCGTGCTGAGTGCCGCGGGCATCCGCGCCCTCAAGCAGAGAGTTGAAGGCAATGGCTCCCTCCGGCGCTGGGGCATCCATGATGACAATGCGTTCAAGCTGCGTCTGGGCGCGGACAGAGTTGAGTTTGTCGAATTGCTGGCGAGTGGATACAAACGCAATGCGGCAGCCTGCGTCGCTGACCAGGGCCGCAATTTGCTCGCCAGTGAGTGTGGGATAGATAGGCACATCGGCCGCACCGATCGCTAGCGTGGCGAAATCCGTGACCGCCCATTCCCAGCGGTTTTCGGCGACGATAGCGATGCGGTCGCCCTTTTTCGCTCCCCATCCGAGCAACGACTCACCAAGCGCCCGGACACGCTGATAGATCTGGTCGGAGGAGATCGGTTGCCATTGACCAAACTCGTCCTGCCAGAGAACGGCGTGCGGGTCGGCTACCGCAGTCACGCGGCAAAACAGGTCATTGATAGTGGAGATGGGAGCAATCTTGGTCATTGGATTTGGCTCAGGGAGCGCGGCAAGCAAGAACGCGACCTCACGAGAGTGTATCAGCGCGGAGGGCCCGGAGTGCAACCTGTATCTTTAGATGGGCTTGCCTTCAACCGGTGGTAAAGCCGCATTTGCATACTTATACATGCGAGTTGTATATTTATACGAGCGCGGTTTCCGCTTCACGGACCGCGCATTCGATTTTTCTGACTCAGAGAGCCGCAATGAAACATCAACGCCTGGACGCGATACGGGAAGTGCTGGCGAAGTCACTTGTGGCCAACCAGGACGAGCTGCGGCGCAAGCTGCGACGACGCGGCATCGAGGTAACCCAGGCTACGCTTTCGCGCGACATTCACGAACTGCAGCTTTCCAAAGGCCCCGGCGGCTACTCTCTACCGAATGGACACCGGGGGACAAGCCCGGTGGCAACCGTGGAAGACGACAGCCCTCCCTCTGTCGAAGAGATGATTGAGAGCTTCGTCCTGCGGGTGCGGCAGGCAATGAACCAGGTGGTTGTGGGAACGGTGATGGGCGGAGCGCAGCCCGTGGCCGCGGCCCTGGACCACGAAGGCTGGCCTGAAGTGGTCGGCACCGTGGCCGGCGACGATACGGTACTGGTAATCTGCGCCGACATACGGCGTGCAACAGAAGTGGAAACAAGGCTAAGGACGATGCTGGAGTCATGAAAGAGACAGTTCAAACTGCGGTTATTGGCGTAACGGGGTATGCAGGTGCGGAACTGGCGCGGCTCCTGCACCACCATCCCCGTCTGAAGGGCAATCCGCCGGTATTTGCCGGACGCGTGGATGCGAAAGACATTGCGCGCGGCGGAGTTCCGCTGGGCGAGATTCATCCCGAATTGATCGACAGCAAGGGAAGCGACAACCTGAAGCAGGAGCCTTTTTCATGGGAACTGCTGGCTGAACGCGGGGTAGAGATTCTGTTCCTGGCCACGCCGCATGAGCAGTCGCGGGAGTGGGTTCCCGAGGCACTCGATCGCGGGCTCAAGGTGATCGATCTGAGCGGAGCGTGGCGGCTGACCGAAGCGGCCAACCGCGCCGTATACGCGTTTGAAGACGATGGCACCGAACTGGCTGCTGCCACGCAGGCAAAGGCTGTATACGGGATGCCGGAGTTGCATCGCAAGCAGATTGCGGACGCTCGGCTGGTGGCGAACCCCGGCTGCTACGCAACCTCGGTGATTCTGCCGCTGAAGCCGCTGGTTTCCGCGGGCCTGCTCGATTTGGAGCACGGAATTGTGGCCGATGCCAAGAGCGGCGTGAGCGGCGCTGGTAAGGCGCCTACGGCGAAGACACACTACATGTACGCGGCCGATAATCTCTCCGCGTACGGAGTTTTTACGCATCGCCATACCGGAGAACTGCTGGAGCAAATCGGCCTCGAATCAAGCGAGATTATTTTTACGCCGCATCTGCTGCCGATTCCGCGCGGAATTCTGTCAACGATTTATGTAAAATTCAACGAGCCTCAAACGCGGGCCAGTGTTACGCATGTGTACCGCAAGTTTTTCGCGGGCAGTCCCATGGTGCGGCTGCATGAAAGCGGGCTACCGCAGATTCAGCACTCGGCGAGAACCAACTATGCTGACATCGGCTTTCAGATCGACGCAAGCGGCCGTCGCGCGGTCATCGTAAGTTGCCTCGATAATTTATTGAAGGGTGCGTCGTCGCAGGCCGTGCAGAATCTCAACGTCATGCAGGGCTGGCCGGAATCAGAAGGTCTCGAATGATAATCGCCGCGGAGGGTCGCGAATGAAGTACGTCGTCAAATTGGGCGGAGTGGGACTTGAAAATCCGGTGTTGCTTGAAGGCTGCACGCGCGCCATCGCCGAACTGGTGCGCGACGGCAACCAGGTAGCCGTGGTGCATGGCGGCGGCGTGCAGTTGACCGGCATGTTGAAGGCCCTGGGCAAGCAGAGTGAGTTCATTAATGGGCTGCGCGTCACCGATGCCGAGACGCGGGATGTTGCGCTGATGGTCCTGGCCGGCAAGGTGAATAAGAAACTGGTGGCCGCGCTGGGCGCTCTTGGCCAGCCTGCAGTGGGAATATCCGGCGGCGACGGACTTCTCTTTCGCGCGCGCAAGAAGCGCACCGCGCCGGATCTTGGCTTTGTCGGCGAGATTGCCGCCAGCGATCCGCGCTGGCTTGAGGCTATCTGGCAGTTGAACGGCGTGCCTGTGCTTTGTTCCCTGGCGCTCGGGTTTGACGGCGAGTACTACAACATCAACGCAGACGAGATGGCCGCGGCCTGTGCGGTTGCGTGCGGCGCCGATGCGCTCGTCTTCCTCACCGATGTGCCCGGCGTGAAAGATGCGACCGGCGCGGTACTCCGATGGCTCAGCATCGATCAGATTGCCGAGATGGCGAAGAGCGCCGTGATTACCGGCGGCATGTTGCCCAAGCTGGGCGCCTGCCGCGAAGCTCTATTGAACGGCGTGAAGCGCGTAAGGATTTTACCCGCCGAGGCGGCCGGTTCCCTTCCCGACCTATGTAGCTCTCGCGTAGCCCAAGGCACCGAAGTGATGGTGGCCTGAGGAGAAATGGAATTGACAAAACTAGATCAAATTCGTGCCGCCGAAGCGCGGCTTCTGCTTTCAACCTATGACCGCAACCCGATTCTGTTTGTGGGCGGCGAAGGCGTGTACATCACGGACGAAAAAGGTGAACGCTACCTCGACCTGCTGAGCGGTATTGGCGTGAATGCGCTCGGTTACAACCACCCGGTCATTGTGAATGCGATTGCCGAACAGAGCAAAAAGCTGATTCACACCTCGAACCTCTACTACCACGAGGGGCAGACTGAACTTGCGTTGCAGCTGACCGAGCGTACGGGCCTTGATCGCGCATTCTTCGCCAACTCCGGCACAGAAGCATGGGAGTGCGCGCTGAAGCTCGCGCGGGCTCATGCAGGCGTACTGCGCAGTGAAGGCAAGAACATCGGCACAAAATTCCTGGCGCTCGAACAGAGCTTCCACGGACGCACGTTCGGCGCCATGTCAACCACGTACAAGGACAAGTACCGCGAGCCGTTTGCTCCAGTGGTTCCGGGCGTGGAGTTTGTGAAGTTCAACGACGTTGCCGATCTGCGCGCGAAGTTTTCCAACGAAGTTTGCGCAATTCTGCTTGAAGCGATTCAGGGTGAGGGCGGCGTACGTCCGCTGACGCAGGAGTTTTTCTCGGAGGCGCAGGCGCTGGCACGCTCGACCGAGGCGCTCCTGATTGTGGATGAGATTCAGGCCGGAATGGGCCGCACGGGCAAGTGGTGCGCCTATCAGCATTACGGCATCCAACCGGACATCACGACGCTGGCGAAACCGCTGGCAGGGGGAATTCCGATGGGAGCCGTCCTGTGCACCGAAGAGGTGGCGCGCTCGTTCCACCCCGGCATGCACGGAACGACGTTTGGCGGTGGGCCACTGGCATGTGCGGTTGCCGTGGCTGTGATCGATGTAATCGAGAAGGAAGGATTACTCGCCAACGCTACGGCAGTGGGCGATTACTTCCAGGAGCAGTTACGCAAGCTGGCAAAGCGGCATGAGGCGATTGTGGACGTGCGTGGCAAGGGCCTGATGGTTGCTGCCGAACTCGATTCCGCGGAACTTGCGAAGTGGACCGTGGCGGAGATGCTGAAGCGGCACATCCTCATCAATTGCACCAGCGATACAGTGCTGCGGTTCCTGCCGCCGTTCATCTTGGAGAAAGCGCATGTGGACACCACAATCGCGGCGCTGGACGAAATCTTTACCGAATATGCGGCCGGGCAATATGCATCCAGTCAGGGTGCAGCCGCAACTGCAGGAGGACATCAACGTGGTTAGTAAAATAATGGAACGCCAGGAAGTAGGAATCCCTGTCGAGAAAGACCCAGATATTCTTGCCGCGGCCGCGCGGCTGGCCGGCGAAGATCTCTGTTCAATCGCCGACTTGTCCAGCGCCGAAGTGCGCGCGATTCTCAAGCTGGGTCGCGACGTGAAGCTCAATCCGCGCGAGTACCGCCATGCGCTCGACGCCAAGCAGATGGTGCTGATGTTCGAAAAGGCGAGCCTGCGCACGCGGCTCAGTTTTGAGACCGGCATCAACACGATGGGCGGCAACGCCATCTTTGTGGATCAGACGAATTCGCCTCTTGGCGAGCGCGAATCCATCGCCGATGTGGCCAAGAATGTTGAGCGCTGGGTTGACATTATCGTGCTGCGCACATACGCACATGACACCATCACCGAGATGGCGGCCAATTCACGCGTGCCTGTGGTCAACGCGCTCTCCGACTTCGAACACCCGTGCCAGGCCCTGGCCGACTTCATGACACTCGAAGAGCATTTCGGCTCGTTGAACGGCGCAAACTTTACCTATGTAGGCGACGGAAACAACGTGTGCCACTCTCTGATGCTCACCGGCGCACAACTGGGCGCGAACGTGACAGTCGCGACGCCGCGCGGCTACTCGCCGGATATCGAAATCGTCACGCTGGCGCGGGATATAGCTCAAGCCAACGGCTGCGAGGTGCGTCTGCTGCAGGATCCGGCCGCCGCCGCCGAGGGTGCCGACGCCATCTACACCGATGTCTGCGTGAGCATGGGCATGGAGCACGAGTCGACCAAGCGAGCGCCGATCTTCAGGCCGTTCCAGGTCAATGAAGAGCTGATGCAGAAGGCCCAACCGAGCGCGGTATTCATGCACTGTCTGCCGGCGCGCCGCAATGCTGAAGTGACGGATGCGGTGCTGGACGGCCCGCAGTCGATCGTCTTCGACCAGGCAGAGAACCGAATGCACGCGCAGAAGGCCTTGCTACTGCTGTTGCTCGGCGGGCTCGCGAATGTGGAGAAGTTTCAGTAGTCAGCGGTTGGATCGTTTCATAACCATTCGCATCCAGCCAGAAGCTGGATGCTCTTTGAGGTTCCCAAGCATGTCCGCAATTCTCGAATCCCTGCCCGTCGGCCAGAAAGTCGGCATTGCCTTCTCCGGCGGGCTCGACACTTCTGCCGCCCTGCACTGGATGAAGCAGAAGGGCGCCATTCCCTACGCCTACACAGCAAACCTGGGCCAGCCCGACGAAACAGACTACGACGCCATCCCGCGCGCGGCCCTCGAATACGGCGCCGAAAAGGCCCGCCTCATCGATTGTCGCGGCCCGCTCGTTCGCGAAGGCATAGCCGCGCTCCAGGCCGGCGCCTTCCACATCAGCACCGCCGGCGTCCCCTACTTCAACACCACTCCGATCGGCCGCGCTGTCACCGGCACCATGCTGGTCGCCGCGATGAAGGAG
Organism: uncultured Occallatibacter sp.; assembly: GCA_964419175.1. Lineage (GTDB taxonomy): Bacteria > Acidobacteriota > Terriglobia > Terriglobales > Acidobacteriaceae > Telmatobacter. The sequence continues at coordinate 8,007 of CAYQOQ010000072.1, forward strand.
GACGACGTCCACATCTGGGGCGACGGCTCCACTTTTAAAGGCAACGATATCGAGCGCTTTTACCGCTACGGCCTGCTCGTCAATCCCAGCCTCAAGATTTACAAACCCTGGCTCGACGCCGCTTTCATCGACGAGCTTGGCGGCCGCGCCGAGATGTCCGCGTACATGCAGCGCTCCGGCTTCGCCTACAAGATGTCCGCCGAGAAGGCCTACTCCACCGACTCCAACCTGCTCGGCGCAACCCACGAAGCAAAAGACCTGGAGCAGCTTTCTACTTCCGTCAAGATCGTCGTTCCCATCATGGGCACGGCCTTCTGGCGCGACGATGTCGAAATCCAGCGCGAACAGGTCGCCGTCCGCTTTGAAGAAGGCTTTCCCGTCGCCCTCAACGGCCGCCGCTTCGACGACGCCGTCGAACTTCTTCTCGAAGCCAATCGCATAGGTGGCCGCCATGGGCTGGGCATGTCCGACCAAATTGAGAATAGAATTATCGAGGCCAAGAGCCGCGGCATCTACGAGGCGCCCGGCCTCGCCTTGCTCTTCATCGCCTACGAGCGCCTCATCACCGGCATTCACAACGAGGACACCATCGAGCAGTACCGGGACAATGGCCGCAAACTCGGCCGCCTGCTCTACCAGGGCCGCTGGTTCGACTCCCAGTCCATCATGCTCCGTGAATCCGCCCAGCGCTGGGTCGCCAAACCCATCACCGGCGAAGTCACCCTTGAGCTGCGCCGCGGCAACGACTACTCCATCCTCAACACCGAGTCGCCTAACCTCACCTTTCATCCCGAGCGCCTCAGCATGGAGAAGACCGAATCCACATTCTCTCCGCGTGACCGCATCGGGCAACTCACCATGCGCAATCTGGACATCACCGACACGCGCGATAAGCTCCTGACCTACGCCGCAACCGGCCTCATCACCCTCAGTACGGGCAATGAAATGCCCCTGTTGAGCAGCGCCCCTGCAAAGAAATAAGGGCAAGGAATAGCCTGAGGTACGCCTAAATCAATGTTGAACGAACAACAATCCGTAAAGATGTGGTCGGGCCGCTTCCGCGAACCGCTGGATACCGAGTTCGAAGCGTGGCAGCGTTCAATTGTCTTTGACTGGCGGCTTTTGCAGCAAGAGATAGCCGCCAGCAAAGCTCATGCATCGGCACTTTGCGCCGCCGGAATACTGACCAAAGGTGAAACAGCAGAGCTGCGCGCGGCGCTGGACGGAATTGCCGCGGCGCACTCAACCGATGCAGGCAAAGCAGAAGTGCGCGATCACGAGACAGCCGAGGACATCCATCACTTTGTTGAGCTGAAGCTGGTCGAGCGCATCGGCTCCCTCGGACTCAAGCTGCACACAGGGCGCAGCCGCAACGAGCAGATTGCGACCGATCTGCGCTTGTACGTGCGCAATGAAATTGAATCTGTCGTGGACGGGCTGGCTGCATGGGCGGGCGCGCTGGTAGCGCAGGCGCGCAAGGTTGGCGACGCTGTGATGCCGAGCTACACGCATTTGCAGCGCGCTGAACCTGTGCTGGTGGCGCACTGGATGCTGGCTTATGTGGAGATGGTCTTGCGCGATGCAACACGCTTGCAGGACTGCGCGGCGCGGTTGAACTACTGCCCGCTGGGTTCGGGAGCGGTGGCCGGCGCGACGCTGGCGTTGGACCGCACGATTCCTGCGAAAGAGTTGGGATTCATTGCTCCGACCGCCAACTCAATCGACGCAACCAGTGATCGCGATTTCATTCTCGAATATTTGCAGGCGCTGACCGTTGTCGGATTGCACCTGAGCCGGTTTGCGGAAGAGATCACGCTGTTTGCCACGGCGGAGTACGGCTTTGTTGTGCTGCCAGAGGCCTTCTCAACGGGGTCGAGCGCGATGCCGCAGAAGAAGAATCCCGATCTGACGGAGCTGATTCGCGCCAAGGTGGGACGCATTCACGGAGCGGCGCAGGCGGTGACGCTGCAACTGAAAGGGCTGCCTCTAGCCTACAATAAAGACATGCAGGAGACCCAGGAGCCGGCCTTTGCTGTGAACTTTGTGGCGCCGATGCTGAAGCTGGTGGCACGTTTTACAGCTGCGCTCACATTCAATCGCGAACGCATGAACGAGGCGGCCGAGACAGGCTATCTGAATGCGATGGCGGCGGCGACCTACCTTGTACACAAGGGTGTTCCCTTCCGCACGGCGCACGAGAAGATCGGACACGCAGTCCGGTTTGCCTTGGAAAAAGGCGTGGAACTTGGAGAACTAACGTTGGATGAGCTGCGCACATTCGGGCCTGAGTTCGCCGAAGATTTTTTCGCGGCAGTCACCCTGAACGCTACGCTCGACTGCCACGACGTGACGGGAGGAACCGCGCGCAGCCGCGTGCGCAAGGCCCTCGACATCGCGGAAAAACGTATTGCTGAGCTGACAACACGCAACATTGGGGAGGCTGTCCATGCTGGTGCGTAAGGCCTTGCTTCAGGACGCCTCAAACGTCTACGACCTGGTGAACTCGCTCTCCACTGACGGCACGCTGCTCAAGCGCGCCTTTGCGGAGATCTGCGAAAACATCCGCGACTTCACGGTTGCCGAATCCGATGGCGGCGTGTTCCTGGGCTGCGGCGCACTGCACTTTTACGGGCCGCATCTGTGCGAGGTACGCTCGATCGTGGTGAAGCCTGAAGGCAAGGGTCAGGGGGCTGGCGGAAAAATCCTGAAAGGGTTGATCGAAGAGGCCGAAGAGCACGGCATTCAGTCCGTGTGCCTGTTCACGCGCATCCCAGACTTCTTCTTCAAATATGGATTCAGAACCGTAGAAGATAAAGCGGAACTGCCCGACAAGATATTCAAGGACTGTCAGAACTGCCCGCGGCTGCATCGCTGCGACGAAGTGGCGATGGTGCGCGGACGGATTCCGCGGATCTCGATTCTAGGACCGCGCGAAGAGGCGCAGGAACTGGTGAGGATCTCCGGCTAGCTTTGTTTGCTCAGGATGGCCGCGGCCACAGCAGCCTGTCCATAGCTAAGGCCGCCGTCCCCCGGGCTCACGTTGCGATGTTGAAAGACTTCAAATCCCTCAGCCTCAAGCCCCGTGCGGAGAAGGTGTGCGAGGCGGCGGTTGTGCATGCATCCGCCGGAAAGCGCGACTTGCTTGATGCCTGTCGTGGATCGCGCTTGAACGGATGCGCGCACGAAGGCCGAGGCCACGGCTGCATGGAATCGAGCCGCGATACGCGCCTTGCTTACACCTGAACGAAGGTCTTCGATAAGCCCGCCCCACAAGGAACCAGCACAAATCTTCACAGGCTCGCGCGCTGGCCAGTTGCCACCAACTAATTCCATCTCATATGCGGGCGCATCGCCAATCCCATAATTCTCATCGACCGCCAGACCCTCGAGTTCGATGGCTGCCTGGGCTTCGTAGTCCACATTGGAGCGGTGCAGGACCACGGCGGCCACGGCGTCAAAGAGCCTTCCGCAACTGGAAGTGAGCGGCGCATTCACGCCCCGCTCAATCATGCGGCGAAGGACGCGAACTTCACTCTGCTTTGCTCCCACGAGCGTCAAGATTCCCTGCGACTCCAGATCGAATCCGACATGATGCAGATGGCCTAGAGCCATGCGCCGGGGCTCCCGAATGGCAGCCTCACCTCCCGGCATTGACACGTAATCAAGATGCGCAAAGCGCTCAAAGCCATCAGGCCGTGCAATCAGCACTTCCCCGCCCCAGATGCGGCCGTCAGTGCCGTAGCCGGTGCCGTCGAGGGAGAGGCCGATCACTTCAGAGTCGATCGCATGTTCCGCCATGCATCCGGCCACGTGGGCGTGGTGATGCTGTACAGCGATGAGGCGCAGCCCGCGCTCGCTCGCCCACTCTTTGGCCCATTCCGTCGAGAGATAGCCGGGATGCAAATCGTGCACCACCGTCTCAGGCTCAATCTCAAAGGTGCGCATCAAGTGATCGAGCGACTCGCGAAAGAAGTTAAGCCCAGTGAGGTTTTCGAGATCGCCGAGATGCTGGCTCTGATAAACGAAACGGCCGCGAGCAAGAGCAAAAACATTTTTCAGATGTCCGCCAACGGCAAGCAGCGGAGGAGCGTCGAACGGCAACGCAACACCGAGCGGAACGAATCCCCGCGCGCGCCGGATGAGTTGCGGAGCGCCATCCACGACTGCCGTAACCGAATCGTCGCAGCGCTGGAGAATTTCGCGGTCGTGCATCAGAAATGCGTCAGCGATTGCGCCGAGGCGCGCACACGCTTCGTCGTTGTCGATGGCGATGGGCTCTTCACTGAGATTGGCCGAGGTCATCACCAGAGCCTGAATCCGCGAATCCGCGAAGAGGAGATGGTGCAATGGCGCGTAAGGAAGAAACAGACCGAGCCACGGAATGCCAGGCGCAACCGAAGGTGCGATCAGGCCAAGATCGCGGCGGCGGGCAAGAACGATAGGACGAGCCGGTGTTGTGAGCAGCGACGCTTCGGCTTCAGTGAGATCGCAGATTGCTTGCGCCGCATCGAGATCGCGCACCATGACGGCGAGCGGCTTTCCATAGCGGCGCTTACGCTGGCGAAGGCGCATGACAGCGGCCTCGTTGGTGGCATCGACGCTGAGATGGAAGCCGCCGATACCTTTGATTGCAAGAATCTCGCCGGCGGCAAGCCGGGCTATGGTTTCTGCGATCGGATCGATTGCGGAAATCGGGTTACCGTCGGCGAAAACAAGCGAAAGCTGCGGCCCGCAATCCCAGCAGGCGTTAGGCTGAGCGTGGAAGCGGCGGTTGGCCGGGTCGTCGTACTCGGCCTGGCAGGCCGGGCACATTTTGAACCGAGTCATCGAAGTCTGTGGCCGGTCGTAGGGAATCCGGCGCGTAATGGTATACCGCGGACCGCAGTTTGTGCAGTTCAGGAACGGATAGCGGTAGCGGCGATCGGAGGGCGAAAGTAGTTCGTGGAGGCAATCAGGGCAGGTAGCAGCGTCAGCCGGAATTCCCGTAGACACGCGCCCCAGCACTTCGCTCGCAACGATACGAAAACCGATCTCACCGACTGGTGCAATGGCGCGCACCCCTATAGAGTCAATGCGCGCAAGCGGTGGTGGCTCAGATTGAAGACGCTCAATAAACGCATCGAGCGCCGCAGAAGAGCCTTCAATTTCAATGGTTACTCCATCCGTGTCGTTTCCGATCAGGCCTGCCAGCCCCTCCTCGATAGCGAGACGATAGACGAATGGTCGGAAGCCGACCCCCTGCACGACGCCCCGGACAGCCACTTGGCGCCGCTGTATTTCCTGCGGCTCTCGTTTTGGATGGGTTTCCTGGAACAACTCTGGACCTCGCTCTGGAGTCCAGCATAGCGTATGGGCGAAGCGAATACACTAGAAGATCGGCCGGACAAGGGATTTCGAGGAGGTTCAGGATGCGGCAACTGATGACGGCGCGAGCGGTGGCAGCTTGGTGCATTTTGTGCGCCGGGATGGCCGCGGTCTCAGGCCAGCAAGTGGACACCGCAACGATACTACAGAAGGTTGACGCGGCTGTGAAAGCGCGCGTTGACGGGATCGAGGGTTACACGGTTACCGAGCACTACGCAGTCTTCAGAAACAACGACGAGACCCACCCCGTGGCCGAAATGACCGTAAAGACAACCTATAAAAGTGAGACCGGTAAAAGCTACGACATCCTTTCCCAGAGCGGCTCGTCGGTAATGCGCAGCATGGTGCTAAACGCGATCTTGGACAATGAGAAACATGTCAACGAGCCCGGCGTCCGGGAGGGAGCGTGGATCACCACGGCCAACTATCAGATGCAGGTGAAACCGGGCGGCATCCAGAAGGTGGATGGGCACGATTGCGTTGCTCTCTCACTGACGCCACGCCGGAAGGAGCCCTACCTTCTCGAAGGAACGCTTTGGGCGGATGCAAAGGATGGCAAGATCGTCCGCGTCGAGGGAAAAGCATCGAAGAGTTCTTCCGTATTTACAGGGCCTACGCAAATGACGCGCCAGTATGCGGACGTCGAAGGCTTTGCGCAGGCCACTCACGCCCGGGCACAGTCTGACAGCTTTCTGTTTGGGCTGACCGTGGTCACAATCGACTACCGGGATTACCAGGTTCAGCTTCGGCAACAGCCTTGAAACCGTTGCGAAGCAGTGTCCGCGCCAAATGCGCCGCCTCTGCTCTATACTGAGCTTCGTGACACCTATCTTGGGCGACTGGAAAGTCGATGCCGCGTTGGGCTCCTGCCTGTTACTCGGACTCCGCCACGGCTTCGATTACGATCACCTGGCCGCTATCTCCGACATCACGGCAGTGCAGCGCAACTGGCAGAGCGGATTACGCTTAGGCATGACGTATGCCCTGGGGCACGCGTTCACGGTGGCGGCGTTGGGCGTTGCGGTTCTGGAACTGCACATGGGCCTGCCGCAGGGACTAGACCACTGGACGGAGCGGCTGATCGGGCTAACGCTGATCGTGCTGGGCATTGGGGTGGTGGCTGGAATCCTGCGCAAAGACGCGCATGGACACAAACATGGCCGCATCGAGAGCCGGCTGGCGATTGCCATCAACGGAGTGCTTTGGATCTCCTGGCGGGTGCGTAAGCTATGGAATCGGGAGACGCCAAAACCGGAGCGCTTCCAGTGGATGTACAACGGCAAGTCGGTATTCGCGATCGGCGTTCTGCACGGAGTGGGAGCTGAAACACCAAGCCAGTTGGCCCTGTTCTTTCTAACCGCCAATCTCGGCGGAACTTCACGGGGCATGATGGGACTGGCTGCGTTTGCCGTGGGGTTGGTGGCCATGAATGCCCTGATGACGGCGTCGATGGGCGGGGCATTCCGGGCTAGCGGGCATCATCCACGCTTTTACCACGCCATTGCATGGACCGGCGCGGCTTACAGCTGCATTATCGGATTCATCTTCCTGTTCGGGATTTCGGATCGGCTTCCGTCGTTAGGCTAGGCAAAAAAATAAATAGTTCGAAACTACAATAAAATCCGCTTGGTGATAGGGGTCACTCAACTGTGTGATGCCCTCCCGATATTAGTGATCTGGAACGACATAGCCACACACCGCCGTGACCACTGTCACGGTTTGCCCGGTCCCTTACGCGTACAACAGTGCTAGGCATCGCGCAGGGTGATCGAGTAACCGTGCCCTGACGCGGCGTCTTTACTCCGGGAGGAAATCGTGCCTGCATTCACACCTCCGCCGCTACCAAGCGACGATAAACGATGGAAGATCGTGAACGGCACCATGCGGAAGAATGGGTTCGCCCGCCACGCGCTGATTGAGACGCTGCATACCGTGCAGTCCTCGTTCGGATATCTGGACGACGACGCGATCCGGTTTGTGGCCCGTTCTTTGCGAGTGCCTCTGAGCCAGGCCTATGGCGTAGTGACGTTCTACCACTACTTCAGCCTCAAGCCCCCGGGCAAGCACACGGTCACAATCTGCGCCGGGACCGCCTGCTACATCAAGGGTGCCGACAAACTGGTGGCCGCAGCCGAAAAGCGGCTCGGGATTGTACCCGGGCAGACGACGACAGACTCGCAGATCAGCCTGACGACGGCACGCTGCGTTGGCGCATGCAGCCGCGCCCCCGTGATGCTATGCGACGGCGAAGTGGCTGGCGAAGTGACCACTGAGCAGATGCTCGAGCAACTGGAAAGGTGGGCTGTGGAATGACGATCGAAGAGCTCGAACAGATAGTCGAGAGTGTGCGGGCAGAGAACGCCAAGTTCGATTATGAGGTAAATGTGTGTATGGACCTGGCCTGCGCAAGCCAGGGCTCAGAGAAGTTGCGCGATGCGCTGGTGAAGGCGGCCGAGGCGTCGGGCAAAAAGGTGATGGTGCGCCGTACCGGTTGCATGGGGCCTTGCTCGGCCGGACCGTTGGTCAGGGTAGATCCTGAAGAAATACTCTATAGTCACGTAAATGCGGATCACGCGGGGGCGATTGTATCGAGCCTCGGCGGCGAACCCGTCCCGTCGCTTCAGTGCGATTTGAACGAGCACTTCGACAAACAGGTGCGCGTGGTGCTGGAGAATGCCGGTCACATCGATCCGGAGAAGATCGACGATTACATCTCCTGCGATGGCTACAAAGCGCTCATGCTGGCGCTGATGGAGATGACGCCGAACGGCGTGATTCATCGCATCACCGAAAGCGGACTGCGCGGACGCGGCGGCGGCGGCTATCCGACCGGCCTCAAGTGGAGTACGGTGGCCAAGGCCGGCGGCAACTTGAAGTACGTCGTGTGCAACGGCGACGAAGGCGACCCCGGCGCATTCATGGACCGCAGCGTGATGGAAGGTGACCCACATCGCGTCATCGAAGGCATGGCAATTGCAGCCTACGCGGTAGGCGCGAGCAAAGGATTCATCTACGTCAGGGCCGAGTATCCGGTTGCAGTAGCCAGGTTGACAACGGCGCTGCGCGAGGCGCGGCGGCGGGGCCTGCTGGGCAGCAACATCGGTGGAACTACATTCGGCTTTGATGTGGAGATCCGGCTGGGTGCCGGAGCGTTTGTGTGCGGCGAGGAGACGGCGCTGCTCGCGTCGATCGAAGGCCGGCGCGGGACGCCCAAGCCGCGGCCGCCCTATCCGGCCGTTAGCGGGCTGTGGGGCAAACCAACGCTGATCAATAACGTGGAAACCTACGCCAACATCGCACCTATCGTTCGCAATGGCGGCAAGTGGTTTGCGAACATGGGCTCGGAGCGCAGCAAGGGAACAAAGGTGTTCGCCCTTACGGGTAAGATCGCTAACACCGGCCTGATCGAAGTTCCTCTCGGCATCAAGCTCTGGGAGATCATCGATGTCATCGGCGGCGGCGTTCCAGGCGGACACAAGTTAAAGGCGGTGCAGACCGGCGGTCCTTCCGGAGGCTGCATTCCCGCGGAGATGCTGGGCCTCGGGGTCAGTTATGACGCCCTTATGGCGGCTGGCTCTATTATGGGATCGGGCGGCATGATCGTCATGGACGATACGTCGTGCATGGTGAACGTGGCGCGTTTCTTCGTCGAGTTCTGCATGACCGAGTCGTGCGGCAAGTGCATCCCCTGCCGTGCTGGAACCGCGCAGATGTATACGCTACTGTCGCGTTTTTGCGATGGGACAGGGACAATGGATGACCTGGAATTGCTCGAGGATTTGTGCTTGACTGTGAAAGAAGCAAGCCTGTGCGGCCTAGGCCAGACGGCGCCCAATCCGGTGCTGAGTACGCTGAAGTATTTCCGCAACGAGTACATTGAGCACATCGTGAACAAACGCTGTCCGGCCGGCGTTTGCAATATTCAAGCTCCCGTGGAGGTGTTGGCATGAGTGACCCAGTGGAAGTCAAAACACTCATCATCGACGAGCAGGAAGTGAGCGCTCTCAGGGGCCAGACCATCTTGGATGTGGCGCGAGAGAACGACATCAACATTCCCACGCTCTGCCACATGGAAGGGTTGGGCGACATAGGCGCGTGCCGGCTGTGTCTGGTGGAAATCAAGGGAAGTAACAAACTGCTCCCGGCCTGCGTGGCAACGGTTTTCGAGGGCATGGAGGTTAGCACCAACACCGAGAGGCTCCGGAAGCACCGCCGCACAATTCTCGAGTTGCTGTTTGCCGAACGCAACCATATCTGCTCGGTATGCGTGGCGAACGGCCACTGCGAATTTCAGGCGTTGGGCCAGGAACTGGGGCTGACGCACATTCGCCTGCCCTATCGCAATCCCGAGCTGACAGTAGACGCTTCGCTCGAACGGTTTACCGTGGACCACAATCGCTGCATCCTCTGCATGCGCTGTGTGCGTGTCTGCGCGGAAATCGAGGGAGCCCATATTTGGGATGTGATGGGGCGTGGCATCAACTCCATCGTAATCACAGACCTGCACGACGAATGGGGTCACTCGGCTTGCACTCGCTGCGGTAAGTGCGTGCAGGTATGCCCGACCGGGGCGTTGTTCGACAAGAGCAAAGTTGGCTCCGATCATCCGAAGTATCCTGATTTTCTGCCCTTTCTGAATCTGATGAGGGAAGCGCAATGAGCAAACTGAAACTGGCAACAGTGTGGCTTGATGGTTGTTCGGGCTGTCACATGTCGTTCTTGGACATGGACGAGCGCTTGCTCGAACTGACAGAGTTCGTCGACGTGGTATACAGCCCCGTCGTGGATACCAAGGAGTTTCCCGACGAGGTGGATATCGCGCTGGTTGAGGGCGCCGTTGCCTCGGTCGACGACGAAAAAAAGATCAAGAAGATCCGCGCCCATTCGAAGATGCTGATCGCCATGGGCGACTGCGCCATAGCCGGCAACGTGCCGTCGATGCGCAACCCTTTCGGGCCGGAAGCGATCCTGGATCGGGCCTACATTGAGAATGCGAGCCTGCAACAGCAGATTCCGTGCGTGGTTGTTCCCAAACTGCTGAAGGTTGTGCGCCCCATTCACGAATTTGTGAAGGTGGATGTGTTTCTCCCTGGTTGTCCGCCCTCGGCCGACACTTTTCACACGGCGCTGACTGCGCTGTTAACCGGCGCGCCGCTTGATATTTCGGCGCTTACCCGTTTTGGAGCCTGAAGATTCGGAGTTTGCACCATGAGCCAGACCATCACGATCGATCCCGTTACGCGCCTTGAAGGGCACGGCAAGATTACGATCTACCTCGACGATAAAGGCGAGGTAGAAAATGCGCAGTTCCACGTGACGCAAGTGCGCGGTTTTGAGAAGTTCTGCGAAGGCCGGCCCTTCTATGAGATGCCGAGCCTTACCGCGCGTATCTGCGGCATCTGCCCCGTTTCGCACCTTCTGGCCTCCGCCAAGGCCTGCGAAACCATCATGGCCGTGCGGATTCCCTACACTGCAGCGCAATTACGGCGGCTTTTGAACCTGGCACAGATGGTGCAGTCGCACGCTCTGAGCTTCTTCCATCTCTCCTCGCCCGACTTGTTGCTGGGCATGGAGTCCGATCCGGTGAAGCGCAATATCTTCGGCGTGGCTGCTGCGCGGCCGGACCTGGGACTGGCGGGTATCGGATTGCGCCGCTTCGGCCAGCACATCATCGAATTGCTGGGCACCAAGCGCATCCACACCGGATGGGTGGTTCCTGGAGGCGTCACCGAGCCGCTGTCTTCCGAGCACCGGGACGAGATTCTGGCGATGCTGCCCGAGGCGTATGCGAACCTGGACAAGGCACTGAAAGCCTACAAGCAGATTGCCGACACCTTCAAGCCGGAGATCGAGGTCTTTGCCAACTTCCCGACCAACTACTTGGGCCTGATCAACGAAGACGAGTCGATTGAATTCACTGACGGCGCGCTGCGGCTGATCGATCCCAAGGGCGCCATCATCGAGGACGGGATGACAGCGTCCCGGTTTACCGAGGTCATCGGCGAAGCCGTTGAAAACTTCAGCTACACGAAGTTTGTGTACTACAAGCCCCTCGGCTATCCGGAAGGAAGCTACCGCGTCGGTCCGCTCGCCCGGCTGAACATCGTCAAGAGCATGGGCATGCCGAAGGCCGACAAAGAACTGGCCGAATTCAAGCAAATCTCTGCTGGACCGGTTGAGAGCTCGTTCCACTATCATCACGCGAGACTTGTCGAAGCAATGTACGGCATCGAGAAGATCGAGCAGATTTTGAGCGATCCGCAGATTCTCGACACGCATGTCCGCGCGACCGCAGGAGTGAACCGCCTCGAAGGCGCGGGGCAGATTGAGGCGCCGCGCGGCACGCTGAATCACCACTACAAAGTGGACGAGAACGGCAAGATCACGTGGGCCAGCCTGGTGGTCGCCACGGGCCACAACAACAACGCGATGAACAGGGGCGTTCTGCAGGTCGCGAGACGTTATGTGAAGGATGGCAAGTTCAGCGAAGGCGCTCTAAACCGCGTCGAAGCTGTCATTCGCACCTTTGACCCGTGCCTCAGCTGCTCCACCCATGCCTTTGGGCAGATGCCACTGGCCATGACGCTGGTGTCGGCCGATGGCGAAGTTGTAGATCAAGTCGTACGCTAAAGTACGATAGAACAATGAAGCTCACCAAGGCCCGATGTCTCGTTCTCGCCTGCGGAAACACTTTACGCAGGGATGACGGCATCGGGCCTTGGCTTGCTGCATGGTCCGCCGAACGGTTCCACGCCGAAGCCGCCTTACGGGTGATCAGCCGCCAGCAATGGACCCTGGAGCTCGCCGAAGAGGTTGCAGCGGTCGAGTCGGTACTCTTCCTCGACTGTTCCACCGCTTCGTCGCCTGGCTCAGTCACCATCGTCGAAGTCCAGCCCACTGCGACGATGCAGGGCATCGACACGCACCATCAAGGCGCACCAGAACTCCTCGCACTAGCCCGCGACCTCTACAATTCCATGCCCCGCACCGCACAGCTACTAACCGTTGGCGCGGGATCGATCGAGTTGGGCGAGACATTCAGCCAGCCAGTCCTCGACGCTCTTCCGTTGGCCTGCGCAAAGGTAGAAGAGACCATAACGCGGCTGCTAGCCGACGCGTAATACTACTTGCTCTCGCGTGCGTAGCCTGCGAGCTTGAAGACGCAGGCATACTCTCCCTGCAAACGAGTTCGCAAAACGATTCTCGTTTTCTACATCTGTGCTCTCAAACGAAGGCCGTTGTTATCGCCTGGGTGGGTAATATCAACTCCAAGCTTGGCCGGAAGATTTTCGCTGATAACAGTCCACCTTCTGGGTTTTCTCAAAACCGTGAAGCACAAACGCCGACGGCGGCAGCACCGAAGTGCAGCCGCCGTCAGACGTCCAGAAAAACTGTGTTGTTAGAAGGCAGCTACGGTTTGACGCAGGCTGTACGAGCTGAGCGTCTTGATGTAGTTGCCACGATCGAATGGTGAAGTGTCGGGAACGGAACGGCGGCTGAGGCAGCCGCGTGTTTCGCTCAGCGAAGCATATTCGCGCTTCTCCAACCAGTAGCAGAGGTCAGCCAGCACCCTGCCGATGTGATCGATGCCATGGATGTGAAGTGCGGAGACCATCATGGCGACGTTGCCGCCGGCCATGATGCTTTTCAGAACATCCTCGGCGGAGTGAACGCCGCCCGTGATGGCGATATCTATGTTGATTTGGCCAAAGAGAATGGCCGCCCAGTGCAAGCGAGGCAACAGTTCGGAAGGTGTCGAGAAGTGCAGCGTCGGCCGCACCTCAAGAGCCTCGATATCGAAGTCGGGTTGGTAGAACCGGTTGAACAGTACAACACCGGCTGCTCCCACGGCCTCAAGCCGGGCGGCGATGTTCGGAATGCTGGTGAAGAACTGCGAGAGCTTGACTGCGACAGGAACCTTGACCGCCTGGCAAACGCTCGATACCAGATCCAGCAGTTGCTGTTCAAGCTCGCTCGACGTCTGACTGGTGTTTGTAGCCAGCGCATACGTATTGAGCTCGATAGCGTGGGCTCCGGCCTGCTCCATCTCCTTGGCAAAGCGAACCCAACCGCCGGTCGTGGCGCCGTTGAGGCTGGCCATGATCGGAATCGCAACCGCCTCGCGGGCGCGGCGCAGGTGCTCGAGGTAGACCTCGTGCGTCATGCGGTAGTCCTTGAGGTCGGGTAGATACCCGAGCGACTCGGCAAAAGAATCCGTGCCGCGAGATAAATCGTCGTCCAGAGCGCCTGACTCAAGCGCCAACTGCTCCTCGAAAAGTGAGGTGAGCACGACGGCAGAGGCACCCGCATCCTCCATGCGCCGAATGTTGTCAACCGACTCCGAGAGCGGCGTGGATGCAACGACGATGGGACTGCTCAGCTTCAAGCCGAGATACTGCATGGATATATCGATCATTGTTTTCCTCCGGCAGTCGTGGCCGCCAGTTTCTCTTCAGGCTTTTCTTCGGGCGCAATGTGCGGTGTTTCGCCACGGCCAGGCATTCCAGCCCGCGCGGAGTAGACACGCCACTGACGCTCGACGTCGTCCTGAGCTTCCTTGAGCAGGTTAGCCGCCATCTCCGGGTTGCTACGCGCGAGCATGGTGTAACGAGCCTCGCGATAGGTGTATTCCTTGAGCCGGATCGACGGCGCCTTCGAATCCAGTTGGAAGGGATTCTTGCCCGTCTCGCGGAGCGAGGGGTTGTAGCGCATCAGCGGCCAGTAGCCGGACTGGACAGCGAGCTTCTGCTGCTCCAAGCCATGAATCAGGTCGTAGCCGTGGGCGATGCAACTAGAGTAAGCGATGATCAGCGACGGTCCTTCGTGCGCCTCAGCCTCCTGGAAGGCCTTGATCACGTGGCTGTCGTTGCCGCCGATAGCAACCTGCGCCACATAAACCGAACCGTAGCTCACGGCTTCCATGGCGAGATCCTTGCGACTGTTGGGCTTGCCGGCTGCGGCAAACTTGGCAACCGCGCCGCGCGGCGTGGCCTTTGACATCTGGCCGCCCGTATTCGAGTAGACCTCGGTGTCGAGGACAAGCACGTTGACGTTCTTGCCGGAGCCGAGGACGTGATCCAGTCCGCCGAAGCCGATGTCGAACGCCCAGCCGTCGCCGCCCAGAATCCAGACGCTCTTGCGAACCAGCGCATCGGCAATAGCTAGCAGATTGCGCGCGTCGGAAGAGCTGTTACCGGCCAGCTTCTCGCGCAACGCAAGGACACGCTGCCGCTGCTGGTTGATTTCGGTCTCAGTCTTCTGCGAAGCGTGAATCAACTCAGAAACCAGTTCCACGCCGATCTCACCGGCAAGACGCTGAACCAGCAACTCGGCAAATTCCTTCTGCTGGTCGAGTCCAATCCTGACGCCGAAGCCGAATTCCGCGTTGTCTTCAAACAGCGAGTTGGACCACGTCGGCCCGCGTCCCTCGGCGTTCTTTGCGTAGGGCGTGGTGGGCAGGTTGCCGCCGTAGATCGACGAGCAGCCGGTGGCGTTGGTGATGTAAAGCCGGTCGCCGAACAGTTGGGTAAGCAGCTTGATGTAAGCTGTTTCGCCGCAGCCGGCGCACGCGCCGGAGAACTCGAAGAGCGGCTGCAGAAGTTGGAGGTCCTTGACCTGCGTGTGCGAAAGTTTGGAGCGATCAACCTCGGGCAGCGAAAGGAAGAAGTCCCAGTTGTCGCGCTCGGACTCGCGAATCGGTGGCTGCGAAGCCATGTTGATGGCCTTCTTGCTGGCGTCGCTCTTGTTCTTCACCGGGCAAACCTCGACGC
>CAYQOQ010000073.1:0-23104 GCA_964419175.1 uncultured Occallatibacter sp.
GCAGGCCCTGATCGAGACCGCGCTCTTCAGCATGGTGCTCGTGCTGATGCTGGCCTTGGCCGCCAATTTCGCTTATGTGGTGTATATAGGCGCGGGCATTACCTCGGCAGGGCGCCAGGCGGCGACCTATGCGGCACAGGGACAGCAGGCGGCGGCGGGGAGCGCGCTACCGGCCGTGAGCGCGGCCTGCCAAATTGCCGCGAACGAGGTTAATGGATGGGCGGGTTTGTCCAGCACGAACTGGGGCGCCTATGCCGCCAGCTCCGCGCTCGGCGGAAGTTCCTGGGCAAACACGTCGAGCTGCGCGGGCAATTCCAACTCCACTGCGCCTGCCTACAATGCCGACCCGGAGTCGGCCACTTTTACGGTCAACGCTGTCAAGGTGAGCGCGACCCCCAGTCCACTGATCAACTTCTCCATCTTGGGGAAGAAGGCGTCGACCATTCTGCCTTCAGCCACCTATGGACGCACCGTGTACATGCGCCAGTTGAACTAGAGAGGAGTCTTCAATGCGATGTTTCTTCCGAGGCGCACTCCGCGACACCCGGGGTTCCAATGAAGTTGAGACCGCGCTTGCGATGCTGGTCACGATTCCCATGTTGATTTGCCTGTTCGAGATGTGTATGTTCTGCTACACCGTGGCGGTCTTGCAATATGCTTCGCGCCAGGGGGTGCAGTATGCGATGACGCATGGCACAGACGCACCCAACTGTAGCGGCCCGGGTGGCAGTGTGCACAGATCCTGCCCCGATGTGGCAGGCGCCAATGTGACCGCTGTGGTCATGGCTGTCGCCGGATCCTCCGGGCACAGCCTTTTAACCGGCCAGATTCAGTTGATCTGGGCCAACAACACCAACAATCCTGGCAACCCCGTCACGGTGCAGGTCCAGTACCCGTACAAGACCTATTCCCATGTGCCGTTCCCTGCGCTAACCATCAACGGCACGGCCACGGGTCAGATCGTCTATTAGGCTGCGTGGCCGCCCTGCCTACTTCTGCTTCCCCAGGACTCGGGCGGCTCCCCAAACAAATCTCGGGAAAAAGTTTGAACGTAGACTTGCCTTTTTGATTTTGATTTTCTTAGGCTACTCGTGCGGAGGGGACCATCACACCTTTCGACATTTGCAAGGAGCTTAACCTGAATGAGAACCCTACTGCACTCGCTTCACCGCGACGAAAACGGCCAGGACCTGGTCGAGTACGCCCTCGTGGCTGCCCTGATTGGCCTTGGCTCCGTTACGGCCATGAAGACGCTTTCGAACTACATCTCCAATGCCTTCACGACCGTCGGTTCCACCCTCGTCTCGTCGGTGTAGCCTTCGTTTGAGCGGCGCCCACCCTTTAACCGGGAACGGCCGCAGCGTCCCAAAAGTTGCGGCCTGCCTCCCATGTCAAGGCTGTCACCGGGGCTTGACAATAGCCATGTCTTCTCCCAAACGAACAGGAGAAATGCCACTCAGCCTAGAGTGCTCTTCCACTGCACTCATTCTCGCAAGGCGGAGGAAGGAATGATTCGATGATTGACACTTTCAAGAGACTTCACCGCGACGACAACGGCCAGGACCTGGTCGAGTACGCCCTGATTATCTGTCTGATGGGCTTGGGGCCGGTCGCTACAATGAAAACGCTGGCGAACCATATTGCCAGCTCATTCACAACAGTAGGCAGCACTCTGGTGTCCGCGGTGTAACCAAGTGAGACAGTGAGACAGTTTCTGCATGCACTCATTGTCGAGGACCACAGCCCAGATCTGGTCGAGTGCGCCCTAGTCGTGGCCGGCCTTATTATGAGCGGAGTTGCCACGAGCCGAATACATGCAAGCGCGATAGCCTTCTCCCTCACGATTATGGGGACTACCCTGGGCACGTTGCACTGGGGTACGCGCCCATTCCCTACTTGGTCGGTCTGCCAAGCGCGGCAGCATGGCTTGGCGCATCTTGGTTCAGCCGAAGCCATCCGGACAAGATAAGGGAATTGCCTTTCGTCTCCACGTCCAATGGGCTCCCGCAAAATAAATTCAACAAAATTCACTTTTTGTTTTTCTAGACTTCCATCTCGCTCTCGTCTTGGCCATAGTGCTTCTATGAATACTTGGCCAGACGACGTTTGTCTTGCGCTTGCGGCGATTGTTGGGGTAGCGGGTGGGGTCTTCGATCTGCGTTCCTCGCACCGCATTCCCAACTACTTCACATACTCCGCCGCCGCTTGTGGCATTGTCCTGCGCGGCATACTCGGTGGATGGCGCGACCTGCTCTCCGCCGTGGCCGCCGCTATGATCACGTTTTTCTTCATGGCGATCTTCTATCGTCTCCATGCAATGGGCGGCGGCGATGTGAAGTTGATGACGGCCGTCGCCGCCTTTGCTGCGATGGACCACGTGTTCTTGGAGATGTTTTGCACCGCGTTAGCCGGCGGCCTGATCGCTCTAGGCATCATCCTCTGGAAGCGCCAGCTTGGAAAGCGGCTCACCAACGTCTTTCTGATCCTGTTGCACCACTTCCACGGGGGCATCACCCCGCACCCAGAGCTGAGTCTGGATGGCCCTGATGCTCTCACGATGCCTTATGGCACCGCCATTGCGGTAGGCAGTATGGCCGTTCTTGTAATAGCACGAGGTCTCAGATGAACAACATTCGCAAGCTTCTCATCGGAGCGCTGGTCTCCCTGGCTGTTGCCGGGTTATTTGTTTTCATCGTCTACCAGAAGATGCAGACGGGGAAAATGGATGCTGCCCGGATGTCCCGCCAGTGGCGCTATGTCGCAGCGAGTCGCAACATTGCCGCCGGCGAGCGCCTCACTGCCAATATGCTCACCACCGTCGACTGGACCAGCACACTGCCGGTAGATGGCGCGATCGGGTCGCCGGAGAAAGCGGTGGGCCGCCTTGCATCCTTTCCTATTGCCAGCGGCATGGTGGTGACCGAGGCGCTTTTGGCCGCGCCGGATTCCGCCCTTGGCCTTCCCCAAAAGATCCCCGATGGCATGCGCGCGATCGCCATCCAGACCGACGAGGTTGCCGATTTTGGTGGCTTCCTCTTCCCCGGCTCCCAGGTAGACGTGTTAATGACCATCAAGAGCGCCGCTTTCGGCGCCATAGTGGCGCCGACTGCGCGAGGCTTCGATACAGTTCGGACGGATAGAGACCAGACGGTCGTAGTGCTGGAAGATATCTCGGTGCTGGCAACCGGCAAGCAGATGGTCGCCGACCCTTCCGGCAAGCCGACAACAGTATCCGTCGTGACCCTCCTCGTTACGCCGGACGATGCGCGCAAGGTCGCGCTGGCCCAACAGAAGGGCGTCGTCCATCTTGCCTTGCGAAACAGCGATGACCGCGGGAGCGCTATACGCAAGGCCACCTACCTCTCAGACCTGATAGGAGCGCCACCGCCGCAATCGCGGCCTTTTGTTCCAAGGAGTGTCGCGCCAACGCCTGCAGAACCCACGGTCGAGCGTCTCGAAATCGTGACTGGCTCGAAGAGCTATACGCAGACATACCACAACAACATTCCGGTTGGGGAGGCGCTTCAACCTTCCCCCGTAGGAGGGAACTCAAAGTGAGCCGCCACCCCTTGTTTCTCCTGAGCGCCATTTTTATAGGAGAACTGGCCGTCTCAGCCTGCTATGCACAACAGGCACAGTCCGACCAGTCCATTCGCGTGGAGTCTTCAACGGTTCCCGTTGTCCCAGGCAGCATAGGCCAGACCCTGCATGTCACGGTGGGCCACTCGCTGTTCTTCGATGCGCAGGCGCCTCTGTCGCGGGTGTACGTCGACAATCCTGCTGTGCTCGAATCCTACGCGGCCACTCCGCACCAGGTTGTCGTGAGCGGCCTCGTTCCCGGCATCGCAACGATTGTGCTTTGGGATGTGAAGGGCGCCAACACTGCATACAGCATCGTCGTCGATGTGGACGTTACGAGGCTCCAGGAGGCGTACGAGAACCAGTTCCCGATGGACAAGATTCTCGTGTCAGCCGACCAGAGCGACATCATTCTTCACGGGTATGTCGCTTCCAAAGAAGAATTCACCCTGGCAACGAAACTGGCGGCTGGCTTCGGCAAAACTATTGCCAATTCGCTGCGCATTGCTCCACCGCACTTGCGCCAGGTGCGTCTGTCAGTGAAGTTTGCCGAGGTCGATCGCACCAAAGCCGCCCAGATGGGCTTCAGCCTGCTTTCTATGGGCCAGACAATCGGCATGACCAGCACGGGCCAGTTTCAAGCATTTCAGGCCCCTACCATCAGCACATCGAGTTCCACCATCAGTGAAACGGTCAACACCCCGCTCAACCTGCTTCTCTACAACCAGAATCTGAACATCGGTGCGGCCATTCAAGACATGGCATCGAAGCAGGTTCTACAGATACTAGCCGAACCTACGATTACAGCGCTTTCGGGCCATACAGGCACATTTCTGGCCGGAGGTGAATTTCCCTTCCCGATGGTGCAAGGAGGCATGAGCGGGCAGGTATCCGTATCCGTTCAGTTCATGCCCTACGGCGTGAGCCTCAATTTTTTGCCCGTGGTTCTCGATGATGGCACCATCCGGCTGCATGTAGCTCCGGAGGTCTCTGCGCTCGACTACACAAACGAGGTGGAAATCGACGGCTACACCATCCCAGCCATCAGCACGCGCCGCGCGGAGACGGACATTGAACTGCGGGATGGACAGTCGTTTGCTCTGACCGGGTTGCTCGACCGCCGCATCACCGACCAGTTCGAGCAGATGCCTGGGCTTGCATCGATCCCAATTCTCGGGACGCTCTTCCGCTCCAAGAATCTGCAACATTCCACAAGTGAACTGCTCGTCATCGTAACCCCACACATCATCGATGAGGTCAGTCACCCGGATGATGCGGCGCCTAAAGCACCCGCGCCCGTAGTCCCTTACATGGCAAACCCCTCATTCGATAAGTCGTTCAACGGGAAGAAATAGAGATGCCGCATCGTCCACTGCTGCTTGCAGTTCGCGCCAATCCGGAGTTGATTGCACTGCTTGAACGCGTCGCCGGTCCGCAGGGGCTTGGTGTCGCCAAGATCCATCAGTACCTTGCCAACGGCAGCCGCGTCGATCTGGCGCAATTGCCCCAGGATGCGCCCTGCATTGCTTTTGTCGACTTTGCAGGCGACCCTGAGCAAGCGATTCAAACGGCCGAGAAATTGAGCGCCAGTGTGATGCCGCGAATATGGCCGGTTGCCGTTTCCGGAACTTCCGATGCCGACACACTACTGCGCGCCATGCGCGCCGGATGCCAAGAATTCCTGCGCTGGCCGGCGACAGATACACAACTGGAATCGACATTGAGCAACGTACTGCGTCGCGTTGCCAGTGCGGAGAGCGAGCCCAGCCGGAATGGCCAGCTAGTGGTTTTCATAGGAGTACGCGGAGGAGTGGGCGCCACAACCTTGGCTGTTCATGCCGCGCTTGCGCTCGCCGGCAGGCCCAAAAGAAACACTCTGCTGGTTGACCTCAAGCGCCAGCTGGGGCACGTTGCGGTTTACCTCAACTTAACAAATCCGGGCTATTCGTTCGGCGACATTCTGGACAACATTCACCGGGTCGACGGCGCGCTATTGCGTACTATGCTTGTGCCACACTCAGCGTCCCTCTCTGTTCTGTGCTCTCCGGATAACTGTACCGCGCTATCGGATGCGATGAGGCGACAACACTTCCGCCCGAATCCCACCGTCGAAGTAATTGACCAAGCGCTGACGTTGCTCCGCGCCGAACACGACCTCATACTCATCGATGCCGATCCTGGACTGCCGGAAACCGCCGCCCTCGCGCAACGTGCCGAGCACGTGTTCCTGGTTGCCTCTCTCGACATTGGCGCGATGCGCGATGTGGCCCGATACGTGGATTTGCTGGGCCGGAACCCAGACCGGCAGAGGCTCGTCATTACCCGCGCGGAACGCGGCGGCGTGCTGACGCCCGACATGGTCCTGAACGCTACAGGCCTTCCCATCGCCGCCACCTTCCCCGACCTCTCGGAACCGATCTCTTCCGCCATCAACGCCGGCATTCAGGTTCCTCAGCAAGTACGTGGGTTCCACGCCGGTCTGAAGGCTGTACTCGCGCTTATCGATGAGCAGGCAGTGTCTGTGCCCCGCAAGAGCTCATTTTCACTTTTCGGAAGACAAAGGTAGCCGATGATGCTTGTACCAGATGACCGCACAGGAATAGACAACTCGGGCACGATTGTCGACGTTCCCATCGAGTTTTCCGCCGCGCCCCTGCGCGTAGAGCCGACATCTCGGCCTGACATCCGGCATTTTCCCGCCGAGCACATGCAGCTTATCCACCAAGAGCTGCTGTCGCTCATCCGTCCGGAACGGCTCGGCGAGCCGCGCAACGAGGATAAGCAGGAGTTGCGCCTGGCCATCAATAACATCATCACGCGCCACCGTATGCCCTACAGCGGCGTCGAACGCGACCAACTCGCAGAACAGGTCCTTGACCAAGTCTACGGGTACGGTCCGTTACAACCGCTCATCGATGACGACACTGTGGACGACATTCTCGTCAATACTCATGCCACGGTCTACGTTGAGCGCAAGGGATTGATCGAGAGGACCAACGCCAGGTTCCATAGCAAGGAACACCTTATGCACATCGTCGACAGGATCGTCTCTGCTGTCGGCCGCCATGTCGATGAGTCGTCCCCGATGGTCGATGCGCGTCTGTCGAACGGTTCGCGTGTCAATGTCATCATTCCACCGCTGGCTATTGATGGTCCCTGCGTTAGCATTCGCAAGTTTGGCACACATCCGTTGACGGCTGACACCCTCGTTGCCAACAAAAGCATCACCCCCGAAATGCTGGAGTTCCTTGCCGCGGCAGTGAAGGCCAAACTCTGCCTGCTCATCTCCGGTGGAACCGGCGCCGGGAAAACCACACTGTTAAATGTCCTCTCGAGCTTCATAGGGGCGCGGGAGCGCATCATCACGATCGAAGACTCAGCCGAGTTGCAACTGCAACAGGAGCATGTCGTCCGGTTGGAATGCCGTCCGGCCAACGTGGAAGGAAGAGGCGAAATCCTGCAGCGGCAACTGGTTATCAACGCCTTGCGCATGCGCCCCGACCGAATTGTGCTGGGCGAGGTGCGCGGTGAAGAGGCCATGGACCTTCTCCAGGCGATGAATACCGGCCATGACGGGTCGCTCGCCACCATTCATGCCAATTCCCCCAGGGATGCGATAACGCGGCTCGAAAGCATGGTGCTGAGGGGATCCGCGAACCTGCCCGACAGGGCCATCAAACAGCAAATTGCCAGCGCCATCCATCTGGTCGTCCAGGTAAGCCGACTGAGCGATGGCAGGCGTTGCATCACAAACATCGCAGAGATATCCGGGATGCAAGGCGATGTGCTTACAACGCATGAGATTTTCACGTTCGATAAGCGCGGGGTGGATAGCCATGGCATGGTTCATGGCACGTTCCGAGGAACGGGACTGCCCCCTGAACGCTGCACTGGGATCATTGCACCCGCCGGGATAAATCTTTCTCGGGGCATTTTCCAAAACTCGATGGAGGTGTAAGAGTGCTGCAACTCATAGGGCTGTTTGCCGCGTTGTTTGGAATATCGTTTCTCGTGTTTCTGTTCTTTACGCGCACCTCCAAGACGGAACACGCTACGTTGCAAAGGGCACAACATATCGCTACAGGCAAAGACGCGGACTCGGAAAGCGACCCGCTCCTGATCGATTCCGCTCCTCAAGAAACGGCCGCTTCCGGCAAGGGCCTGCGCGGCACGGTGCTGGTCAAGCATTTGGAGTTGCTTATCCAGCAGGCGGCCTTGTCTATGAGCGTACCCGGCTTTCTCGGGCTTTCATTTGCTGGAGCGGTTCTGGCTTTTCTTCTTAGCTGGATGCTCATTCCTATCCTGATTGTTGAGTGCATCGCCCTAAGCGTGGGCGCATTGTTGCCCTACCTCTACCTGCGCTTTAAGCGGGCTCGCCGGCTTACCGCTTTTGATAAAGAACTGCCCGGAGCCATGGAGCTGATTTCGCGCGCCGTGAAAGCGGGCCACTCGGTACAGGCAGCGTTCGAGATCGCCGGGCAGGAGGCAATGCAGCCTGTAAGATCTGAGTTCGCCGTCATAAGCGGTCAGGTTAGATTCGGTCTCCCGCAGAACCAGGCTCTTTTGCAAATGAGTGAGCGAATTCCGACTCAAGATCTGCGATTCATGGTTACCGCGGTGTTGATCCAAAGGCAGACTGGAGGCAGTCTTCCCCAGGTACTCGACCGGACCACGCACATGATCCGCGAACGCATCCGCGTCGCCGGGGAACTGCGGGTCAAGACCACACAGGGACGGCTCAGCGGGATCGTTCTGGTCTGCATGCCCATCGGCCTTGCGTTGGTGATGAAAATCATCAGCCCAACCTGGCTGGACCCGCTCATTACGGACCCGCTGGGACACATGATGCTGTATTACGGGTGTGCGTCCCTCACGGTTGGCAGCATACTGATCTACGCCATTACCAGGCCCGAGGTGTAACGATGGTTCAGCTCCTCTATTTCTTGATAAGTCTCGGCAGCTTTTCGGCGGCCATGGCGGCGTTCTTGTTTGTTGTCCTGCGTCACGAAAATGCCCAGATCGAAAAGAGAAGCGCGGCCGTTCTTAACCCGCACCTCAGAGCCCTGGAAGAACGCGTCGGAACTTCCTCGCGGGCGCTGGTCAACTTCTCGAATATAGTTCACGCGATTCGGGCGCGCCTGGGCGTTGCCGAAAGCAATAAGTTGCAATATCGGTTGACCGCGGCAGGATACTACCACCCCAGCGCGCTGGACATTTATGTTGGCATCCGCGTTCTGCTCCCAGTTGTCGCAGTGGCGCTGGTATCGTTCTTCTCGGTCAGCTTCGTCGTTATTGCCGGTGTGGCGGGCGCCGCCTATCTGATTCCGGACTTTGTGCTGGACAAGGTTATAAAAAAACGGCGGGCCATCATCCGACAGAGCCTGCCCGACACGGTAGACCTGCTGGTCATTTGCATGGACGCAGGCCTTGGCGTGGACCAGGCCGTACAGCGTACCGCCGATGTGCTTAATGTAGCCCACCCAGACCTTTGCGCCGAACTGCTCTATCTTGGGCGCCTGCAGCGGATGGGGCAAACCCGTGTTCAGGCCTGGAAGCAACTGGTGACGCGCACAAAGTCGACAGATATTGAGCAGGTTGCGAATATGCTCGGCCAGGCGGATGCCTTCGGAACTCCCGTCTCGGATGCCTTGCGCGTTCTCGCCGACTTCCTGCGCACACAGCGGAGGCAGCGCGGAGAGGAACGCGCCGCGCGCAGCGGCATCGTGCTGCTGATTCCGCTGGTTCTCTTCATCTTTCCGGTGATCTTCGTTGTTTTGCTTGGGCCTGCCGCGATCTCGATCGTCCGTGGCTTCAGTACGTTTGGTCAATGACGCTCAGAAAGGAGATAGGTCGATGACTGGAAACGAGATCCGCATTATTGCGGGCATTCTCTTCGTCATCGTGCTCGGCGCGCTTATCTGGCGCCGCGGCTCGAAGACGCCGAGCTAAGTTGTTTTCCGCGCGAGGACGAGGGAAGGTGTACATCCACGCTGTCCGCCTTCCTTCTCATTAGCACTCAACCAACAGCCAGGAATTAAGCAATGAACCAAGTCCTTATAACACTGGCACTTGTTGGGGCACCGCCGGCACTCGCTGTGACCGCGAGGCGACGGGGGTGCGTATGAGAGAGGTCACGGTTCTCGATTCCACCCGCAAGGGCGTGGTGGTGGGTAGCAGAATCCAGGTAGCCGACTCGCCTTTGGCCAGGCTGATTGGACTGATGGGAAGGAAGTTCCTTGATCCAGGAACGGGATTATTGCTGCGCCCCTGCTCAAGCATTCACACCTGTTGGATGCGCATACCGATCGATGTTCTTCACCTCGACTGGCATCTGCGGGTTCTAGCGATCGACATTGCCCTCAAACCATGGCGCGTTGGCTCGATCCGGCTCCGTACTCGAATGGTGCTCGAACTACCCGCAAGCACGGTCGCCCGGATCGGCATCGAACTGGGCGACCAACTCGCCATCGAGGACATGGCCGCTAAAGCAGCTACGAGTCTTTGCGTTACAAGAGTCTAAGAGGAGGTTTCGAATGGCTCAATACCGCATCGGGCAAGCCATACTCTCGCCGGACCAACCGGACTTCGAACAGATGCTCGGAAGCGCCTACAACTCCAAGCTGCGGCCAATGTGCCAGTGCGTGGGAGCGCTCGGCATCCCGATGTATATCGCCCAGATCAATGGACGCTTCTGGCTCAAGCGAATGCCCAACACTGGCCGCCAACACGCCATCGGCTGTGCCTCCTGGGAAATGCCCGAGGAATTCTCCGGGCGAAGCGACCTCTACGGCTCTGGCCTCACATACGATGAGGACAAGGTCAAGCTGCGTCTCAGTTTTCCGCTCTCCCGGCGGGGCAGTCAGGCACCGCCCGCGGCGGCCAAGTCCTCCGCAGAGAAACCCAGCGTCCAAGCCGACATCAAACGCCTTACCCTGCGAAGTCTCTTGCACTACCTCTGGGACGAAGCCGGTCTCACCAAGTGGCCGGGCAAGAGCACGAAGCGCAATTGGGCCTTTGTCAACGAGAGCCTGATTATTGCGGCCGACGAGAAGACGGTCAAACAAGGCGATCTGCAGCACTATCTCTACCTGCCCGAGCCATGGATAAAGGAGCGCCGCGAGGAGATCGCGGGGCGGCGGCGCGAACGCTTCGCCGCAACCTCCGGGTCCGACGGCAAACATGCCCATCAGCTCTTGCTGTTGATCGCTGAAGTGAAGGAAATCACACAAGCCGGGATAGGCTTCAGTACAGTGCTTTTCCATCTTCCCGATTGTTCGTTCATCATGGATCAGAAACTTCATGAAGGGCTGCTGCGGCACTTCGGCAGGGAGATGCGCATGTGGACCGGCAAGTCACCCGGCCATATCATGATGGCGGCAACCTTCTCCGTCTCTCCGGAAGGCACGCCACAGCTCGAAGAGGTCTCCCTCATGTTCGTTTCAGAAGAGTGGATTCCTTACGACAACATCTACGAGCTGGCTCTAATCCAGAAACTCGTGGCCGACAAGAGATCGTTTCTCAGACTTTTGCGCTACAACCGTCCGTTCGACAAGCCTATGCCGGCCTTCCTGCTCACCGACCACGGGAACGATCCGGTGGCACTGTATGTGGTAGACACCGAATCTTCACTGGATGACCGCCAGATCGAAGCGGTGGCTTCAGCGTCGAAATACGAATACTGGCTGTGGAGTTCGCGAACCCACGGCGGTACTGTCCCACCTCTGCCGGCGCCACAACCGCCTGCCGGCGCAGCCGCGCCGGTTTCACCTCGAAATCCCGTTCCAACGCAGCCGGCCACTTCCACTTCACCAACGCAATCTGGCGGTTCTGTGCCGCCGGTCAATCAACCAAGCCCGCCAACGGCGGCTGCCGCTGGAACCGGCGCGCATCTGTCTCTAGCCGCCACAGGTCCTCAACAGGCAGATCAACGGTGAACGACCAACTTCAACAGTCCTACCCGCACAATCGCAACCGCAGCATCGAGAGGTTGCCCTTGAGTGCACAACCCCAGTTGTCGCCACCCACCTGCGCCGTCTGTGGCAGCCGGAACATCCGCCCATTCTCGGCGATCTACGGCCACGGCACAACCTTCTACACCCGCATCAAAGGCCTCATCCTCAAACATGGATACGAGCGAACCAAGCGTCAGTCGGTTCTCGCCAACAAGTGCAGCCCGCCGATGAAACTACCCTGGTCGCCTGCAGTCCTCATTCTGCTGCTCTACTTCGTTGCGCAATGGGGCGCCAAGAGGTGGCTCCACTTTTCCTACCTGTTCGAGTTGGCTGAATACTACTTGGGCTGGGGAGCCCTACTTCTGGCCGTGGCGGCCGGCGTAAACAACTTCGGCTTTTACCCGCAGCGGATGAGTGCGTGGGGGAGGTCCTACTTTTGCGAGCGCTGTGGCTCCTGCACCACATTGGAGAGATAGGCATAGCGGAGGCCGGCCTTCTTGTTTTCGAGTTCAACAGACCGAAAAGGACAACGTCTTATGCCGGTACTGAAAGCGCTCATCCACTTGTATTGGGTGGCCACGAAAGACAACGACGAAGACTGCTCCATCTTCGCCCGCTCCGCGCGCACGGCCGCCAACCCGGGGCTTCACGGCACTTTGCAGAGACTTCAAAAAAGGCCGAAAAAAGTCTTTGTGTAGACGTTCCGCCAAGAGGCAGCTTTGTTATACGGTGTCCTCACGAGTATGGCAACGCAGTTTGCCAGTATCGAGTTGGTCAACCAATGTGACGACGATATGTTTGCGTCGCCTCATGCGGTTGAGTGTGCCCTGGCCCGAGTGGGATACATCGCCAACTCAGTGACCGCGCACGCCATCTTCTACGCCTCGACACTCAAACGGCCCATACTCCAAGAGGGCCCGGCCGGCGCCGGCAAGACGGAGTTGGCGGTTGCGCTTTCTCGCACCAGCGGCATGCCCCTCATTCGACTGCAATGCTACGACGGCATCACCGATAAACAGGCCATCGGCGATTACAACCGCGCCATGCAGGAGTTGTACGTCCTGATGAATAAGGATGCGAATAGGAACTGGCGCGAGGTCCGGGAAGAAATTATGTCGCGGGAGTTCTTCATGTCCGGACCACTCCTGCAGGCGATCGAAGCTCCTCAGCGGGCCATCCTGCTCATCGACGAGGTAGACAAGATCCCCCATGCGTTCGAAGCGCTGTTGCTGGAATTGTTGAGCGTGTGGCAGCTGTCGATTCCGGGCCTGGGAACAATTTCCGCGACCACCATTCCATTCACTATTCTCACCTCCAATGCCGAGAGAGAGATCGGCGACCCGCTCCGGCGGCGTTCTCTCTACCTGCTACTTGAGCATCCGACGGCGCTTCAGCAAGCGCATATCGTCTCGCTCAAATCGCCTAACCTGTCTCCGCGTACTCACCTGTTCATTGCCGCTTTCGCACGCGCGCTAAGGGCGTTCAATCTCGAAAAGCCGCCCAGTATTTCGGAGATGAACGACCTGTCGCTGGTTTTGGAAATGATGGGTTGGCCGGTACTCGTTCCGGAAATCAGCGAACTGGTGTATCCATTGCTCGTGAAGCGCGCCAAAGACCTGGGCAAGATGCGTACTAAGGAACAATTTGCAGCAATTCTGGGAAGCACGTTCAAATACCTCATTGAGATGGCCCCCGGCATCTGGCCAACTCTAGTTCGAGAGACTCCCGCATTGGACGCGTTCACTGAGGTTCTCGAACAACCCCCTGTGACTATCACGCTGCCTGCAGAGATTGAGGCGACCAAGGAGCAGGAGCTGCAATCATTCCCTGCACCTGCACCCGCTGATGTATGCGACGCCCAGGAGCAGCAACAGCAAACACCCGAGGTTGTCAATGCCGTATAGATTCATCACGACAACCGGCGTAGTCATCCTTGCCTTGACAAGCGCGCGCGCATACGCGGGCACGGCGGCCATGCCGCCGCGGGAGCCCGCCGAGACTGCCTATTACGCAGATGCCTATGCCGACCACTATGGAGTGCCGCGCGCGCTCGTGCATGCAATCATCCGAGCCGAATCCAACTGGCATCCCAACGCCGTGTCCGATAAGGGAGCGATGGGCCTTATGCAGTTGATGCCCTCGACGGCGCGCCTCTATGGAGTGCGCAATCCATTTTCGGTCACCGAGAACATTCGTGGGGGCGTGCAGTACCTAGCGTCTCTCATCAAGGAATTTGGCGACTTTCGCTTGGCGGTTGCCGCGTATTACAGAGGGTCGCATCCGATAGAACAGTGTGGCCTGAACTACTCAAACCGCGCAGTATCCGACTATGTGCGGGTGATTCGGAGGTACTATGACGAAGAACTTCAACGGCATCAGCTCAACCCGCTACTCCATTGAACTCGCGGCCTGCGTGACTCTCTTCTTGACTTGCGCCAGCCTTTATGGCCAAGACATTCCCGGGACAGGCGTGACGAACGCCCCACAGGCGAGCGAACAGCCCGCTCCCACACCTGCACAGGGAGATGCCGCCAAGTCTGCACTCTATGCGCCGGGGGACGCCGCGGTGCCAGATGGAGACCCCGATGTAATTCCGACGCAGGGGCCTGTAACGCCCAACGTCGACCACGAGACGGTGAGCAGCGACGATGTATACACGGTTCACCTGAGACCGCTGTTTGCCACCGTTGTGCGCTTACCCGAAGAGGTCACCTCGCTTGCGGTCGGTGCGCCGACCCTTATTGCGGCTGAACATGACAAATCGGAACCGCGACTTGTGTTTCTCAAACCGATGACCGAGAAGAAGGTCGACAGCGATGTCGTGATTGCCCTTCGTTCGGGGCGCACACTCTCTATCCGTGTGATCTCGGCTGGAGAACAGGGCAGCACCGACCCTGTTGATTTCGTGGTGGATTACAGCCAGCCGCGCAGTCTTATGCTGGCAGATCCCGACTCAGAATCGGTGCAACCGGTTCCGCAGTCCGCGACGTCGGCGCCGTCTGCCGTGTCCGCAACAGCGTCGGAATCCCACGGGACTGAAAAGCCGGAGCGGCAGCGTGCCCGGCCATCGAACCCCTCGACCGTCGTGACCGACTCCACACCAGTCGCCAGAGCTGAGACTCCTGTTCACTCTCCGGCGAGAGCCGCCTCCTTATCCACCCTCGACGCCTTGTATCAGGAGCAAGAGAAGATCGCAGCACCTCATTACACCACAGCAGCGGACCTGGCGCGTCTGTATCCAGAAGACAAGCTTGCCAGCCCCGACCTCTCCGCTTCGCTCGGCCGGTCTGTACAAGAGGGCGATTCTGTCACGGTGGCGTATTCGGTCCTCAATCGCAGCGGCCGGTGGATCGAAGTTCTGCCGCCTCTGCTGGAATTCAACAACCCTGCCAAGTCGAAGAAGAACGGGAAGGTGGATAAGAAGCACCCGGAGGCCCTGGCCGAGCAGCTGCCCATCAGCGACTACCGGATGAGCAAGTTAAAGCTGGCGCCGGGTGAGCGCCTGGATGGAGCTGTCGAGTTTGACCGGCCGGGATTCAAGTACAAGAAGGAAAGGCTGCTGTTGCAGATTGCTAATGCCAGCGAGGTGGATACCGCTTTGATGGTGCCGGTTCCCTTCGTGCCTGCAGAGCACTAAACAAGAAGAGAGGAGAGATCAAGATGTCGCAGATCGAATTGCCCCAAGGAATGAAGTCGAACGAAAGGGCAAGCCAGACGTACCAGGCGCCGATGGGAATAGGCAACGGCACGGATATCCCAAATGCAGGGGTCTCGGGCTCCGAACAAGGGGATATGCCCGGGATCAAACGGTCTTACCTGAGTTCGGACAAGAAGGCCAACAAGCCGTTCATCGTCATTGTTGGAGCCATTGGCATCATCGTGCTCTTTTCTATGTTTTTTCACCACCCGGCGACCAAACAGCAACCGGGTGCCAAAGTGTCTGCACAACCGGCAGCCGGCGGACCTGTGGCACAGACCAACCAGAGCAACCTGCCTACCGACCTGCAGACGCAGGCAGCTGCGCCAGTCAATAAGCAGGACACAACCGCGGACGACATCCAACATACCCGCGGCGCCGACCAGACCGGGCAGCCCCTTGGGTCGATCCAGAATTTTAATTCGCAGGAGCCTGGAGCCAACGGCCAATGGACCCCGCCGCTCTATTCGGGCTCTACAGCAGTTAATGGGCAGGGACGAAGCGACAAAGAAGCCGACATTCGGCTTGCCCAGGTGACGAAGCCATCGCTGACCTTTGTACTTACCAGCACCGATATAAGAGAGCCGGCACATCTGGCCTCGGATAGCCCGGAACTACTGGTCACCAATTTTGGGTACGAGCCAGGCTTTCACATAGCCACCCACCTGGAGTCGGTCGTCACTACAGCTACAAAGGCTCCGGCCATTGCGGTGGTCGACTTCGATTACCGACGCAACGGCATTGTCGTAATTCCGGCCGGTGCCCGCGTTATCGGAGAAATCGGGCAGGCAACATCTACGGGGGTTGTCGGGCTCCACTTCACTTCGATTCATTTACCCGACGGTGAAGACATCGCCGTCAACGCCGTTGGGCTGGACCAGCGAATGGGTCCCTTGAAAGGCGCCGTTACAGGGCGCAACCGAGGGAAGGAATTCGCCCTCGCAGCGCTCAGCGGACTTGGTTCGACCGCGGCGATGTTTGCCGGAAACAATGTAAATGGGACACTGAGCGAGGCTGATTTGATTCGGTCCCAGGCCGCACAAAACGTCGGCCAGGCAGCGGATTCACAGATCCAGCAGCTTGCGGTGACCGAGCACCTGATTGTTACTGTACCTGCTGGGACGCAAGTCCAGGTAACCTTCGTATCGCCTGCCAAGAAGACGCCAGAGTGACCCTTGAAGTATAAAGTTGCAGTTGCAATCTTATGGTTTCCCACATTTCGACACCCATCCGATTAAGAACGGAGCCGAGGCTGGTGTATATCAAATGAAAAGCATGAGCAAACGTTGGCATCCATCATGACCGCCCAGGCTTATCAACTGATTTCTGTGGCCAGGTCGGCTTGAAGTGCTTGGTCACCGGAAACGGCGTCTGAGCAATTCAAGGGCAGACGTGGCCGACACGAAAACGATCCGGCCAGTTCACAATCCCCGGACCCTAACCGACTTCTCAGGACCGATCCTGCCACAGAGAGCTTGAGCGATCGGTTCTAAATATATCTGTCCTGCTTCTTGGAATAGTTTTGCCTCAATTTTGCTGTGCCCAGATTGTACGAAAGCTTGTCACCAATTGAAAGCCGGGTTCCGATACTCTTCTGCTCCGGTTTCGACACATCGTTCTCCAATCTCCGGAGGCGGATGTGACCAAAGTCGCTGATAGCCGTCTGCTCCTTCGCTAATCTCCGATGAAGAAGGAACAATCGGCCATGGGCGCACATACAGAAGAAATTCCCCTACACAAAGAAAAAGGAACGCTAATTCGTCGGTCAAATCCAGACCGCTCACAGGGGATCAGGCATATTGTGCAGTGGCTGTTTGTCGTCTTGAATGGCTGGCTCGGTGTGCAGTTCTATCTGTGGGTCCGCTACTTCGAGAGTGGTGGATTGAGCCTGTATCTGCCTCGTCCACCCGGAATCGAAGGCTGGCTGCCCATCGCCGGCCTCATGAACTCCAAATATCTCCTGCTGACCGGACATGTGCCGGCCATTCATCCGGCGGCCATGTTCTTGTTTATTGCCTTCCTTCTCATGAGCCTGCTGCTGAAGAAGGCCTTTTGCGCATGGTTGTGCCCAGTGGGAACACTCTCGGAATACCTGTGGAAGCTGGGCCGAAGAGTGTTCGGGTGTAATCTGCGCATACCCCGGTGGGCCGACATTCCGCTCCGGGGCCTGAAATACCTGCTGCTCGGCTTCTTCCTGTTTGCCATCGGCGCCATGTCCGCTGAAGCACTTCAGGGTTTCATGGACACGCCATACGGCTTGGTTGCGGACGTGAAGATGCTTAATTTCTTCCGCAATATGGGACAGACGGCGGCCATTGTTATTGCTCTGTTGGGTCTCGGGTCCATGCTGGTGCAGAACTTCTGGTGCCGGTATCTGTGCCCCTACGGCGCGTTGATGGGGTTGGTTTCGCTGCTAAGCCCGGTAAAGATTCGCCGTGATACCGAGGCCTGCATCGATTGCGGCAAGTGCGCACGCGCCTGTCCCGCCGGTCTGCAGGTGGACAGCCTGGTGCGGATTCGTTCAGCCGAATGCAGCGCCTGCATGGCCTGCGTCGCAGCCTGCCCAGTGCAAGATGCCCTTCAGTTCTCCCTGCCGCCGAGACGGGTCGTGGCGCCTGAGCAACGCTGGTATCGGCGAGCTCTCGGGCCGCTGGCCGTTGCGGGCATTCTCGCGTACATCTTCATCGGACTGGTACTTTTTGCCAGGGCGACGAACCACTGGCAGACCAATATGCCCCGCGCCGTGTACATGGACCTTGTGCCCCATGCGAACGAAGTGACCCACCCTGGCATGTAGGAATGTATGAATCTGTCACGCCTTACCGCAGCGCGAAGCTATTTCCTTCTGGCGTGGAATTCTCGCCCGATCTGGGCGATGGAGCGGCTGTCCAGCATCCCGGCCGCATGTGGGAACACGATCTGTTCCTCTACCTGAATGTGTTCCTCGTAGAGATGCTTGAGCTGCTCTGTATCGGATCGCAATCTCTGTTCGTCTTCCTGGCTCAGGGAGCCAGCCGCGATCCATGTCGAGTAGAGAGCTTCGACCGCCTGGTGCAGATCGTTGGCGTAGCGATGGTCGTTTTCAAGCTCGGAGAGTTGCTCGACATTGCCTGCGGCGGATTCCGTGCGGAGCCTGGGAAACAGAGACTCCTCCTCGTCAGCCGTATGCCGCTGCCCGCCCACGCGAAAGTACTGGAGCGCCGACTGCACGGCTTTTGCCTCTTCATCCGTCAAGGCCCTGCTCTGCGCACGGTTGACCACGACGCAAAGTATGTGGAGAAATTGCTCGATCCTGCGATGGCAATCAATCAGCATTCCGATGGGGTCGTCGAATCCGCTATCTGGTTTTGCCCCAATGTGTATCGCCATCATCTACTCTCCGCAGTATTCTGCTCACAATTATCGCCGCTTTTCAAGCTGCAAGGCGCAACACGCAATCTTTCCAGCATTTATGTCACGCGCCCGGCAGCACATGAAGATTGAAAGCCCGCTTCACGCCCGAAGGAGGTGGAACATATCCCTTGGGCATGTATGCGCAGCAGGGCTCTTCGGCGTTCGGGTTGCCAGTGAGTGCGTAGGCACGCGCCCGCGAACCGCCGCAAATCTCCTTGAACTCGCAGGAGCCGCACTTGCCTTCCAGCTTCGATGTATCTCTCAGGATCTGAAAAAGCGGCGATTCCCGGTAAATGATTCCCAGTTCCTGCTGGCTAATGTTGCCCGCCGACAGCGGCAGAAACCCGCTGGGGAAGATATCTCCCGTATGCGAGACGAAGACAAATCCCTTGCCGTCGTTCAGTCCGCGCGGCGCCCTGCCAACGGCATCTGCAACCTTCTGCGCATTTGTGAACATCTCTGTGCCGGCCCTGCGCTCGGTTACTCTCTGTTGAAGAAGAAAGCGCCGGTAGTGCTGCGCCTCGGTGGTTTTGATATCAAAGCTCGCTGTCTTCGAGAGGCTGTAAATCTTCGCAAAGACTTGCTCGAACTCGTCGGCGTTCAGCAGATCGTCGAGTTTTCCGCGCCCCGTTGGAACAAGAAAGAATACACTCCATAACGTAATCTGCAGGCTCTCCATCAGCGCGACGAGGTCATTGATCTCTGCGATATTCCTGCGGCTGAAGGTCGTGTTGATTTGAACTGGCAAGCTGATCTCGTTAGCCCAGCGAACAGCGTCGAGCGTTCGCGCAAACGAGCCGCTCATCCCCCGGAACGCGTCGTGGGTCTCGGCGCTAGCGCCATCCATACTTACTGCAAGCCTGGCCAGTCCAGCATCCTTGAGCCGGACAACAATGTCCCGTGTCAGCAACGGTGTAGCGCTCGGCGTGAGGGATACCCGAACTCCGGCAGAATGAGCATGGCCGATCAACTCGAACAAATCGGGCCGTTTGATCGGGTCGCCTCCTGTGAGCACAAAAACTGGAACCTTCAAGGCCGCAATCTGATCGATCAGGTGCTTGCCCTCAGCGGTGCTGAGTTCCATGGGGTGGCGATCCGGCTGGGCGGAGGCGCGGCAATGTACACACGCCAAGTCACAGGCCTGCGTCACTTCCCAGATGGCAATGAACGGGCGTTCATTGAAGTCGATCGTATTGATTTGCGGGTTCATGGCCCTATGAGACGGTTCTACCCGCACTGCGCGCAGTGACCAAAGTCGCTGGCTGCTAGAATTCCCGAGTGACCCCTCAACGCATCGATCTCGCCGCCGTCCTCGAAAAAACCGCATTGCTATCGAGTCTTTCTCAGCCTGAGCTGCAAATGCTCGCAGCCCGCACCGTGCGAAAACTGTTCAGCACGAGCGAGCTGCTGTTTACTGAAGGCGAGCCATGCAATGGACTGCATATTATTGCGCGGGGCAAAGTTCGCCTCTTCAAGACCTCCGTGAACGGCCGGGAACAGGTGCTGTCTGTGAACGTCTCCGGCGAGTCTGTCGCCGAGATACCCGTCTTCGACGGCGGTCCCTACCCTGCTTCCGCGGTAGCCCTCGAAGAAACGGAGATTGTATTCATCTCGCGGCGCGACTTTAACGCCTATTGCCTTGA
The DNA here is from genome assembly GCA_964419175.1 of uncultured Occallatibacter sp. Classification (GTDB taxonomy): domain Bacteria; phylum Acidobacteriota; class Terriglobia; order Terriglobales; family Acidobacteriaceae; genus Telmatobacter. Next base: position 20,265 of record CAYQOQ010000073.1, read on the forward strand.
GCATCCCGAGGTTCCACTGAAGGTACTGAAGGTGGTCGGCGCCAGGTTGCGAAACCTCGTGGGTATCATCGAGGAGTTGTCGTTCACCACCATTCGCCAGCGGTTGATTTCGACATTGCTCAAACTCGCTCAAAGCGAAGGCAGGAAGACTGCGCGTGGCATCGAGTTTCAACTGCCTGCGAGCCATCAGGAGCTGGCCAACCAGCTTGGAACGGTGCGCGAGCTGATCTCGCGCAACCTGATGCGGTTGCAGGCCGAAGGGCTACTGGATGTGGACGCGCGACAGATTGTGGTGAAGGATGTCGAAGGCCTGAGCGCCCTTTTGGATACGGCATCGTAGCCGGTTTTAACTCCGAGTGACATAAGTTACTGCGTACCGGTTGGCCATTCGCTACTGTTGCAGGTGGAGAGTGCCCATGCCTACCTCAACACAGTCTGTTCGCGAGATCGTTGCCACGCAGCCATCCGCAGCCAAAGTATTTCAACGCTTCGACATCGACTTGTGCTCACAGGCGGAGAAGTCGCTCGATGGTGCGTGCGCCGAGTTGCAACTCTCGGTCGATCAAGTCCTCGAAAAGCTCGCCGATGCGGAGACTCAGGAGCTCGGCGGTCCGGCTATCGATCCTGCATGCCTACCCATCGGCCGGCTGATTCAATATATCGTTCGTGTCCATCACCAGTATGTGCGCCAGGAACTGCCGAGACTGGCCGAGATGGCTCAGAAGCTTGCAGCCAAGCGAAGCGATCGCGCTCCCGAGCTGAAGAATGTCGAGGAGTTGCTCGATGAACTTCGCACCGACATGTTCGCGCACATTCAGAAGGAAGAGCAGGTCCTGTTTCCATTCATCTCTCAGATGGATCAGGATTCGATCATCGTCTATCCGCCCGCGCACACATGCTTCCGCTCGGTCGCGCAGCCTGTCTCAAAGATGATGCAGGAACATGAGTCTGCCAATCATATCGTTGCCGAACTCCGCCGCCTCACTCTTGGATTTCAGCCGCCTGCCTGGGCATGCGCCACACAAGTTGCGCTTTTTGCCGGACTTAGCGAATTCGAGACTGACCTCAAGCAGCATGTTCATCTCGAAAACGATCTGCTCTTTCCACATGCAATCGAAATGGAAGCCGGACTGAACCAGAGGGGGTAGAAATGGCTACTGTTCCTCAAATCGAACCAGTGTTTCAGATTGAAGTCGCAGACTTGACGACGGCAATCATTGTCCGCGAACACCAGAAGAGTCTGATGCTTCGTGCCTGGATTCTCAGCGGACTCTTCTATATGGCGCTGCCTGGAACCGTACTTGGATTTTCAAATCTGCTGGCAATCAGCGCACATCATGGACTGGGCAGCCTGCCCGCTGCTTGGATTCAGGGTCATGGCCATGCGCAGGTCTTCGGCTGGATCGGCAGCTTCATCTTAGGGATCGGCTTTTACTCGCAACCGTCTCACGGACGGTCAGTGACCAGAATTCCGCTAAGTTGCTTCGCCCTCTGGACCTCCGGCGTTGGCCTGCGATGGTTTGCCAACATCTATGGCTGGCATTGGCGCGTCCTGTTTCCGGTCTCCGCGGGATTCGAATTGATTGCGGTCATCCTATTTGTTGCAGCCGCTTCCCGTCACAAAATTCCGGGGCCGACGGAAGGCAAGCCTGCAAAAGCACCGATGGATCTATGGATGGTCTCCGTGCTATTGGGAACCGTGGGACTGACCGCCTTGGTTCTCTTCAATTTTGTTGAATGTCTTGTGTTGGCGATTCATGGGACTCTTCTCGCCTTTCCACACGCGCTCGATCAGCAGTATCTGGTGTTGCTTGCCTGGGGATTTATCGTGCCCGTGGTCTGGGGCTTTTCCGCGCATTGGTTGCCTGCGTTCCTCGCGATCTCAAAGCCCGATACTCGTCTATTTCGCGAAGCTTTGCTCCTGGACTTAACAGGCGTGCTTTGCGGCGTGGCTGGGTGGACCAAAGCTGCGACAATCCTGCTTGCTTTGAGCGCAGTCGCAATCGCAATCGCTTTGCATCTGACACAGCGGCCTCACGGGTATGCAAAGGTTCAGGGAATTCATCCCAGCTTTCCGTTGTTTATTCGCCTCGCCTATGCCTGGCTAGTAATTGCGGGCTCGATGGGCATCTGGGCCGCTTTTGCCGATCAGCACGGAGGTATCTGGGGTGCTTCGCGCCATGCGCTTACAGTCGGCTTCGCCGCCACTATGGTCTTCGCCATCGGGCCGCGCATCCTTCCTCACTTTGCCGGCGTTCACAGCATCTTCAGCAAGCGCCTCATGTTTCTCAGCCTGCTGTTGCTCCAGTTGGGCTGCACGCTGCGTGTCTCCGCAGAGCCGCTGGCCTATGAAGGTCTGCTTTCGTTCGCATGGAAGGTGCTGCCCGCCTCCGGAATGTTGGAGTTGAGTGGAGTGCTTCTCTTCGCCGTCAATATCGCGCTGACATTCCTGCTGGGCCGCTCCGCGTTCGCACACAGCCGTGCATGAAATGACTCTTGTCCCTCGCGACCATCCCACGGATCACCAGCAACAACCTCCAAGCTTTTCGATAAATGAGCCGAACGCATGGTTCCTGTGACTAAAGTCCCTGCATTGCGTTCTCATCCCACCCATTATAGGAAGTCAGAAACAGAATCCGTAAAGCGATTCGAGGAAGTATCTATGAGTGATCGGGCAGAAAAGATTGGAATCGTGGGCGCGGGCAGTGTGGGAGCAACCATTGCCTATGCCTGCATGGTACGCGGAATCGGCAAACACATCAGCCTTTTTGACCGAGCCAGAACGAAGGTGGAGGCCGAGGTGCTGGATCTGAACCATGGACTGATGTTCGTTCCCATGG
>CAYQOQ010000074.1:0-22811 GCA_964419175.1 uncultured Occallatibacter sp.
CGATTCCCAGTCCCATGCCGGCCTGCTCGCTGCCGTCGTCGCTGAACGCCACACCCCGCTCCAGCCCTGCTTCGCGAAAGGTCCCGTCGTGGTTGTTCATGCGAGCAAGCTGGGGGTTGAGTCGCAGGCCACCAGAATATCCAGCCAGGCATCGTTGTCGTAATCGATAAATGCGCAGCCGCAACCGATGGTTTCCAGGATGTACTCTTTGTGATCCACTTCGCCATAGATCACCGGAACGGTCAAGCCAACCTGCTGGGCCACACACATCGACAAATCGTGAGAAAGGGCGGCCAGACGAGGCGATCCTGGCTTGCGGAGCCAGGTTGCGCGAGGCCATTCCTTGCTGGGCAACCAACCGGCTGGCAAGCATTGCGAGCGTGGCGGATACAAACGTGCGGCGATCGAGAATCATTTCTGCAACCCTTTTTCGAGATAAGCCTTGGCGTGCGGCGCAGAGGTGCACGGCAAAAGCCGCTGAATTTGAATCGGAGTCAGGCATCTCCCGTCAAGTGGAAGAGGACTCCGCCTAGGAACAGTTTAAACATTCTTGGAATTCTGACTCGCTAGCGCGCTGGCTCCTTCTGCGCTTCAGCCTCTGCCTTTGCTCGGTCCTGGGCAATGAACAGCGCGCGGCGTGCTCCGTCATTGCTTGGATCGTGGCGCAGAATTTCGCGCATCTCCGAGATCCCTTCATTGCAATGATGCAGGCGACAAAGAGCCAGCGCATAGTTGAGGCGAAACCCGTCCTCGTCGGGAGCCAATTCTACGGCCCCGCGATACTTCTCCAAAGCTCCTGCCAGGTCACCCTGGTTCTCCAGTGACAAGCCCTGATCGTCTAACTGCTGTGCCGCGATTGCATGAGTGCCGGTTGCATCGGCCTTGGCTACCAGGTCATGCATGCGCGCTTCAATCTGTCTTGCCTCTTCTGGCCGATTGTCTTCCCGCAGCGCTCGTTGCAATTTATAGAGGACCGATCTGTCGTCGGGCATTCCGGCCAGAGCCTTGTTCAGATGCAGAGCAGCCAAATGTGCTTTCCCCTGCCAGAGATATTCCGAACCAAGTTCGTACTGATAATTCATATTGGCGGAATCCAAAGCCACGGCTCGCTCGAATGCTTTGAGTGCGGCCGCGTCTTCAAAAGCCGCACGCCGCACGGTTCCCAGCAGGAACCACGCCTCCGCGTACTGCGGCTGCAATTTGATCGCGGTTTCAAGCTCGGCGGAGGCCGCATCCGGGCGGTCCTGCGCCAGATAGATCTTGCCGCGCAAGTAATGAGAAAGCGCAGCATCGGGCCTATGGCCTTGCAGCCGGATGGCGGCATCCAACTCGCTCGCCGCCCCCTCCAAATCGTTGTTCTGCGCCAGGATCAAGGCAAGATTCACGCGCGCAGAGGCCAGGTTCGGATCCAGTCCAATGGCGGTTCTGAAGGCCTTTTCCGCAGCCTCGTTCTCGGCAAATCTGCTCAGCGCATTGCCCAGCATATTGTAAGTTGCAGGGGAATCCGGCCTCAGCCGAATCGCTTCGGTGAATTGATCGATCGATGCGGAGCGCTCGCCGTGCAGTGCGTAGACCTCGCCCAGCAAAAGATGGGCATCCGCATCGTCCGGATGGGATTGCACGATCAATCGGAGCGCACCGGCTGCTCCCGCATAGGAGCCGCTTTGCATCAGCTTGCGCGCCGCGTCGAGAGAGGCGGGTTGCGCGCTCCAGCAATGGTCCGCGCAAAACAGCACGGCGAAGAGCAGAAGCAATGAGGAGAGCCCGGTATGCCATTGCCGCGAGTTGCCTTGGCTTTGCCCCGAATGTCTCATGCCCAAGCTCCTGGAAATCATCATACTGCTTGCATTTCTAATCTGCGCACAGCCGTCAGTTCAAACGGAGACGGAGCAGATTGGGCAGGGCTTCCACGGCGCGCCTGTCCGGCTTATCCGTTTTCTGCCCTGCATGTTGTAAAAAAATGCTTAGTATTTGCGAAAAATTGCTATAAGGACCGTCGTCAACGATTTTTCTCGTAGTTTTGCATTGCGGCTTCCGCTGCTATGCCTTCTGAATTGGTGAGTATGCGCAAAACTAGCGAATGACGCCAATTATACAAAATTTTAGCTGGCCAAACGCGCTGGCCGCCGAGAGCAATTTTAGTGCGTATATGAGCAATAATATGCTGTTGACAATCAAATGAAAGGCTGATTATAGTGCGAACTTGCTATGGTAGTGGGCTGTCCATACATCGGCCAGGAGCGGCCCTCTGTGGCCTCAGGCCCAGCGGTAATCCTAATTACCCGAGGAGGGAAGCGATGGCGAGAGCGGCAATCACGGACGAGGAAATGAGCCGTTACCGTGAAGACGGTTATGTCCTGGTGAAAGGGATGCTGGACAACGAGGAGATCGGCCTTCTGGGCCTCGCTGCGCGCCAGGATCGCGCGCTCGACCAGCACTCCTTTGGAAAGACCGATGGTGAAGGGGGAACAATTCGCCTCTCGCTCTGGAATCATCCCACCGATACTATCTATGGAATGGTGGCGCGAAGTGAAGCTCTTGTCGACTCGGCGGAAAGACTGCTGGGTGGCGAGGTCTACCATTACCACTCGAAGATGATTATGAAGGACGCCAAAGTTGGAGGCGCTTGGGCTTGGCATCAAGACTACGGATATTGGTACCAGAACGGCGTTCTGTTCCCCCTTTTGACTAGCGCCTACATCGCCATCGATCCCGCCACCAGGGAGAATGGCTGCCTGCAGGTCGTTCGCGGATCGCATCGGCTGGGACGCATTGACCATGTCCCGGTGGGAGATCAAGCAGGAGCGGATGGGGCGCGCGTCGAAGAGATATTGAAGCGGTTGGATTTGGTCTATGTCGAAATGGAGCCGGGAGATACGCTGTTTTTTCACGCCAATCTTCTGCATCGTTCCGACCAGAACCATTCGGACCATCCCCGCTGGTCGATGATCTGCTGCTACAACGCGGCGCGCAACGACCCTTACAAGGAATCGCATCATCCCCGTTACACGCCGCTGGTCAAGGTTCCCAACGAAGAAATCAGAAAGGCGGGGACCAAGCGGTTTGGGGAATCCAATCAAGATGCCGCGTGGTTGGATGCCGCGACGGATCAGAGTGCTACGATCCTCAAATAGTAGGTGCACCCGGCGATAAGCCAGCTGTTCGCGGACAGCAGTCGACGGCCAACGATGTACTGCATGAAATGAATCCATGATCTGCCGGCTTCACCCCTCTGTTTCAGCGGTGGTTGTACCGATCGATTCATCGAGTTGCGGAAGGATCAGCCAGTGATAGCCACTCAATCCGAGCCGTGTATTCACATGCGTTACGTCTGGCCCGCCGCAATTTCCGCATCGCTGGGCGGATTGCTGTTCGGATACGATTGGGTTGTCATTGGCGGTGCCAAGCCGTTCTATGAGGCGTTCTTCCGCCTCGACTCACCCACCTTGGAAGGATGGGCGATGAGTTGCGCGCTGCTGGGATGCCTGATTGGCGCCCTGGTCTCCGGAGCCGCCAGCGAAGCATTGGGGCGCAAGCAGTCCTTGCTTATTGCCGCCCTTATTTTCACGGTCTCTTCCGTAGGCACCGCACTGGCCCCCACGTTTACCTCCTTTGTTCTGTGGCGCATGATGGGCGGAGCGGCCATTGGGTTGGCCTCCTGTCTTTCTCCGGTGTATATCGCCGAGCTTGCCCCGGCCGCGGTGCGCGGCATGCTCGTCTCTCTGAACGAACTGGCCATCGTGCTGGGCATCCTGTTTGCGCAGACCGCCAACTTCCTGATCGCCAGGCCAGTTCCCGCGGCTGCCACTCCGGTCGAGATCATGCACTCCTGGAATGGACAGGTGGGGTGGCGTTGGATGTTCGGGGTCACTGCCGTCCCCGCCGCGATCTTTCTTGTCGCCATGCTCTTTGTCCCGGAAAGCCCGCGCTGGCTGGCGCCCCGCCGCCCAGAGAAGGCCCGCTTCATCCTGGAGCGGATCGGAGGCCCTTCCTACGCTTCGCAGGTGCTCGCCGACATAGAGAATTCGTTGAAGACGGTTCATACCAACACCGAAGTGGCGGCCTTGGTGGAAGGCAAGAACGCTGGCATTCTGGCGCTCGGCATCGCTCTCGCCGTACTGCAGCAGTGGTGCGGAATCAATATCATCTTCAATTACGCGCAAGATATCTTCTCCGCCGCCGGCTTCACCATGTCCAGCATGTTATTCAATATCCTGGTCACCGGCGTGGTGATGGTCGTCTTCACCGTGATCTCGCTCTTTATGGTGGATCGCTTCGGACGCCGCATCCTGATGCTGAGCGGCTGCGCCAGCCTGGCGCTGCTCTATGCCGTCCTCGGGCTGTTGATGCACCAGGGAAGTCATCGCTTTGTCATGCTGTTTCTGGTGCTGGCCGCCATCGCAGTTTATGCCATGACACTGGCGCCCATGACCTGGGTGATTCTCTCCGAGATATTTCCCAACCGCATTCGCGGCCTGGCCATGGCCATCGCCACCACCTCGCTGTGGGCCGGCTGTTTTGTTCTCACCTACACCTTTCCGCTGCTCAAGCACTTTCTGGGAACGGGAAGAACTATCTGGATTTATGGCTTGGTATGTGCCTCGGGGTTTGTGCTGGTCTGGCTGAGGCTACCGGAAACCAAGGGCAAGACGCTTGAAGCCATTGAGTCGTCCTGGAAATAACCCGTGCTTGCAAGTGTGTTGAGGGAAAGGGCTGTTTGTGAAAGTGATCTCAGTTTCCATCCGCTTGGCGCTGTTCGGTGCCGCCATCTTCGCCGGCAATGTTCTGGGCGTGGCCGCTCAGGCGCAGAATCCGCTGCACATCACGCACCAATATTCCAATGTCGATGCGCGCAGCATGATCGGCCTGCCCATGGGCGACCACAAGACCATTGTGACCAAGGATGGCCAGCTCATGTGGTCGCAATGGAGCCTGGCGCAAAAAGGGCGCGCCGTGAACTTTGGGTTCAGCGAACAGCTCGACGGCGCCCTGGGCATCCGCATGGGGGAACGGCATGGCGCGGAAACCGAGCCGCTGGTGGCCTCGGCCCAGCATCTGGATAAAATGCGCTTTCCGTTTGTGATCACCGACTGGAAGGGCGAATCGCTCAGCGTGCAGGAGACCGCCTTTGCCACCACTGTCGGCACTCGGGGTCTGGACGTCGTCGAGATGGTCGTTTCCAATCGCGGAGCCGAGCCGCGGACGCTGGAGTTACGCCTGGACGGCAAACTGCGTAACTTGCCTGCTTTTGCCAACGGCGCCCAACTCGCTACGCGCGACGGGAGACTGCTGGCCGTGGTCGAACCCTTCGGCGGCGTAGAAGAGCAATCGACGGAAGCCCATGGACTTACTCTGGTCCAGCAGCGGCAGGTTCCCGCCCACGGATCGGCCGTCTTCTGGATCAAGCTGCCCTATGAGCTTTCTGTAACTGAAGCAAGCACGCTCCGCGCGGCCGACAGCCAGACGCTTCTGGCCGGTGCGCGCCAGGCTTGGGAAACCCTGTGGAAGCAGGGCACGCAAATCGATCTGCCGCTGCGGGAGAAGGAACTCTCCGATTTCTATCAGGCCTCTGTGGCTTACATCCTGCTGCTTACCGAGCGCGACGAGAAGGGGGAGCTGTGGACGCTGGACGGTCCGGCCCTCTATCGCGAATTCTGGGGCCGCGGTGAGTATTTCCAGGGGCGGTCGATCGAATTTGCCGGCTATCTGTCCATCGGACAAGATACCGTTAAGCACACCTTCGGCTTGCAGAAGGACGACGGAGAATGGGATGGCCCGGTCACCAGCGGTTGGCCCGCCTGGGATAACATCGGTGGAAATGCCGGCTCGGTCTGGGACTATTATCTGCTCACCCGCGATAAGGAATGGCTGCGCAGTTCCTATCCCCATCTGGCTGCAGCGGCTAACTGGGTTAACTTGCACCGCCAAGAGACCATGCTGCCCGACGACGCGCCTCAGGCAACGCAACCGATCCATCGTCAGATTCCCTGGTCCTGCGCACCTGAAACATCACCGCAGCTCAAGCCGGGAGAGAAGCCCTACTGGTTTGGTCTGCTTCCCTGGAGTTATGGCGACAGCGGCTTGCCCGAGGGGCATCCGTTTCCGCATAACACCTGGGGACTCTACGCCATCCACATCGCGGAGCAGGCGGCCAGAGAGTTGGGCAAGCAGGAGGACGCGGAGCGCTTCGCTTCCCAGTATGCCGACTACAAGCAGGCTTACCTGACTTCCATGCGCCGCGCCATTGCTCTAGAAAAGGAGGACGCGCCTTACTTGCCGGCGACGCCCACCAATCCCGGAGCCGATGTTTCGCAAAGTCTGATTGCGGTTTATCCGACCGGCCTGTTCGCCCCAGACGATCCCTGGGTAACCAACTTACTCAGCCGTATGCGGCGCGACGAACTCGAGGGTCTGCCCACGCACATGGCCTGGATGGGCGCTGGCGGCGTCTGGCCGAGCGAGTCAATGAACGTGGCCGAGACCTATCTGCGCCGTGGCGAGATCGACAAGACTGTCGATCTGCTCATCGCCACCTTGAATCACACTTACTCCACGGATGCTTTCAAGGAGGAGATCAAGGTCGACAAGACCCGGCCCACCGCCTGCGAACACGGCATGCCGGTTTCCGATGGCATCCCCTCCGGGGATGTGGAGAACGGCCACGGCACCGGCGATATGCCCGAGGCATGGGGCCCCGCCAATCTTATTCTGCTGGTCCGCGACATGCTCTTCTATGAAGACCGTGATTCGCTGCACCTTCTTGCCGGCATTCCCGCCGGCTGGATCCAGCCGGGCGAACATATCGCCATTTCCTCAGCTCCCACCACACTGGGCGGAAAGCTCTCCTTCCGGCTCGACTATCCGCAGAATGGCAAGATGCATTTGCATCTCGACTCCGACGTTACCGTGCCTGAGGCCATCGTCCGATTCCCTCTGGCCGCAGGTGTGAGCCTGCGCTCGGTCACCGTGAATGGGCGCTTGGCCACTATCGTCGGTGGTAACTCGGTATCCCTGAAGAATATTGCCGGCCCGGTGGATTTCGAGGCTGAGTTTTAGCGGCCAGGGTTGAACAAAGTTACGGACTGAGGGGCGGTTGTTTGCCAGATGTCATTCAAACGAACGCATGGATTCAGCAAGGAATTCATGTCGCCGTCAGACAAGAAGGAGTGAATAAGATGAGCACAGTAGCGGAGGGAATCTCAAGTCGTGAGCGGGTTGTAACCACCCTGAACCATCAGCAACCCGACCGTATCCCGATCGACTTCGGAGGCACCTCCGTCACGGGCGTGCATGCCAGTTGCGTGGCGGCGCTGCGGGATTACTACGGCCTGGAGAAGCGGCCGGTGCGGATTCACGAACCCTATCAGATGCTGGGGCAGATGGACGACGATCTTCTCGATGCGATGGGCCTGGATGTAACCGGCGTCTTCCCGCGTACTACTATGTTCGGTTTTGCCGCGGAGAAGTGGAAACTCTTTCCGTTCAACGGACTCGACGTGCTGGTGCCGGAGGACTTTAACACCACCATCGATGAAAATGGCGATACGCTGATTTATCCGGAAGGCGATATCACGGCCCCGGCCAGCGGGCGGATGACCAAGGCCGGTTACTTCTTCGATTGCATCGTCCGCCAGCAGCCGTTCGACGAGGAGAAACTCAATCCGGAGGACAATCTGGAGGAGTTTGGGCCCGTCTCCCAGGCGGATCTGGATCACTTCGCGCGCGCCACGCGGGAAGCCGCGGCGACGGGCCGCGCCGTTAGTGCAACGCTGGGTGGAACAGCATTCGGCGATGTGGCGTTTGTGCCTGGCCCATCCCTCAAGCATCCCAAGGGCATCCGCGACATTACCGAATGGTATGTGTCCACCAGCAGCCGTCAGGACTACGTTCATAAGATCTTTAGTCGCCAATGTGAGATTGCCATCCAGAATCTGGAACGCATCTATGCGGCCATTGGCAACAGTGTGCAGGTGGTGTTTCTTTGCGGAACGGACTTTGGTACGCAGACTTCCGCATTTTGTTCCGTAAAGACCTTCCGCAATGTGTATTTCCCGTATTACAAGCAGGTCAACGACTGGATTCATACCCATACGGGCTGGAAAACCTTCAAGCATTCTTGTGGAGCCGTCTCCAAGTTTCTGCCTTCAATGATCGAGGCGGGATTCGACATTCTCAATCCCGTGCAGTGCTCAGCTACGGGAATGGAGCCGGAGAAACTGAAAGCGGAATTCGGCGACCGTCTGGTTTTCTGGGGCGGAGGCGTGGATACGCAGAAGGTTCTGCCCTTCGGAACGCCCGCTGAAGTGCGCGAGCAAGTTCTGCGCCGCTGCGAGATATTTGCGCCAGGCGGAGGGTTTGTTTTCAATACCATTCATAATGTTCAAGCCGCGACACCGACCGAAAATCTGGTTGCCATGATCGATGCCGTGCATGAATTCAACGGAAGGAAGTGAGCGCATTCGCTTGCGCGGTTGTGATCTGATCTCTATCGCCTAGGCAAGACTTGGGAACAGGCCTTGCCTAAGCGAAATCATCTCTGCCAGGGATGGAGTTAGCGTTGATGCGCCGGGGACACGCGAGAAGCCTTTCCAGTCTCTGCACAGATCCCAGTTGGCAGTTCGTGAACTCAACTCCGATCACGACGTCAAGGTGGAACTACAGCGGTTTCGATTCTGCTCTTTACAGAAACGTAGACGCCAAGTGGCATTTTTCTCAAGAAAATGCTACCTCGCATGATCTTCAAGTGGCAGCACTTGAATCGAAACCGCTCTAGCCGGTGGAACCTGCCGCCTTTCCGCTTCGCTGGTTTTCACCGTTCGCGATGGTGGGCGGAACGGACGCCGTGTTTCCTGGGTGGGGAAGTTTCAGAAGGGATGCCCACACTGGCGAGATTCCATGAAGAGCGGTCGCGCTCAGGGCAACAGAAAAGTAACACGTTCTTCTTGGGCATGAGCAGCCGTCCAAGTGCTGTCAGGGAACTGCGGAAAAGCTCTGCCGATAAGTTGCTATTGCAACTCATCCCATCACTCGTGCGGACCGAACTGGAATGTTATGCCCGGCTGGAATAACAGCAGATTCGCTTTATCTCCGCCTTGAACGTGCGCGTTTAGACAGAGCGCAGAAAGCAAACTGATTGCATCCGTCGTTTGGGCGGAGTCTTCTGCTTGGTAATTCCTCGCTGTTCCGCAAGCTCTTTCCGGGGCCATTGATAGACGAACGCTCATGCAAGCAGCCTATGCTGCCCAGCAATAATTTCTCAGCTTACGTAGAACAAAGTCGTTTCCTGGTAGATTGTTGCAGACACCAGCAGCACAAATTTGCATCATGCAGCAAATTCGTGCATTGGCTATCGTTTTCGCATTGGCGGATACTTGCGCCGAACTTGAAGAACGCATTCTCGCAGTACGTAACATGTAGTTGCGCGAGATAGGATGGCGGCCTAGAGTTCAACGGCATGTGTGCTGTATTGAGGCTACAGGGGAAAGCATAAGTTGCGCTACCAACCTTCTCATCGGAGAGTGTTGCGGGCGAACGGCGAAGTTCATGAGCTTTTATTGAAAGGAGTGCCATGTTTCTAAAGAGGTGTGCGGGTGTTGTGGTCTGTTGCCTGTTGTTGTTTGGGGCAGGAAGAAGTTTTGCACAGAGTTCAACCGGCGTCGTGAACGGCGTTGTCACCGATCCAGCGGGTGCCTATATAGCGCAAGCCAAAGTTGTGCTCTCCAGCGATGGGACGGGAGTCAAGCGCGATTCGAAGACCAACCAGGACGGACGCTTCATCTTCACCAATGTCTTGGCAGGAACCTATTCGGTACATGTGGAAGCGCCGGGATTCAAGAAGACCGAGCAGCGCGGCATCGTCGTGCAGGTCAATCAAATTGTGGCCTTGACCTACTCGTTGAGCGTGGGCAATGTAGAAGAAAGCGTGGAAGTGACCGCGGGCGCGGAGGCTCTGCAGACGGCAAGTTCGTCGCTGGGCATGGTGATCGACACCGTGGCGGCCAACGATCTGCCCTTGAACGGGCACAATTTCACGCAGATTCTTACCCTCACCCCTGGCGTAACGCCGGTGCAGAATGAGCAAGGCGCCAACAGCGGCACGGGCTATCAACAGGACGTGAGCATTCCCGGCAGCCCGACCTTCCGGCCCAACGTCAACGGCCAGTGGAACCGCTCCAACCTCTACTATCTTGATGGCATCTGGAACACGACCAACATCGCCAGCGGCTATGCGGTGATGCCGGTCATCGATGCCGTACAGGAATTCAAAGTTCAATCGCACAACGACGACGCCGAATATGGCGGCTCGATGGGCGGGGTTATCAATCTTGTCTCGAAGAGCGGCAGCTCCAGACTTCATGGTTCGGCCTGGGAAGATGTGCGCAACAACTTCTTCGACGCCAGGGATCCTTTCGCAGATGCCGGCCAGCCCGGACCGGCCACCTACCATCAGAACGAATTCGGCGCCACGGTGGGCGGCCCGGTTTTCGTTCCCAAGGTATACGACGGCAGAAAGAAGACGTTTTTCTTCTTCGCCTATGACGGCTGGCGCTATAACAAAGCAAGCCAGAACTTCTACTATGTTCCGACCGCTGCGGAGTTGTCCGGCGATTTCTCGCATTCGATCATCGCGCAGAATATCTACGATCCGACGACAACCACTGCGAGCGCCTCGGCGGCCAGCGGCTACATCCGCACGCAGTTCCCTGGAAACGTCATCCCGTCGAATCGCTTGAATGCGATGACGGTGGCGTTTTTCAAGAGTTATTGGGACGCGCCCAACTACTCCAATCCAGCGGAACCGCAATATAACGCGGTCAACAACCAGCCTCAGGTGGACACCAGCAATACCTATCAAATCAAGATCGACGAAAATCTGGGCGGCCGGGATACCCTTTCCGGGCGCTTCACGCATTTCCATACCGTTGATACCGCACCCATCACCTCGAAATTGAGCACCCAGACCAATCGTCCTCGCGTCAATATGGGTGGAGACTGGATTCATCAGTTCTCCCAAGCGTTGGTTCTGGACGTCAAATACGGCTATTCCCGCACTCCGTTCATTGGAAGTACGGTCTTCTCCAACGGAGGGAGCACGGCGTCGTCAGCCGGATTCGCGGGCATAGCCTCCTATGGCGTTCCGGCTTTGGGGCTTGGCTCGCCATGGTCCAGCCCGGGCGGCTCAACCAACCAGGGCGGCGTGGGAGAGCAACTCACCAATCAACAGGATCACGTCTATCAATATGCCGCGTCGCTTTCCTGGTTGAAGGGCAACCACATGGTGACCGGCGGCTTCCAACTGATCAATCAGTACTATGCCACGGAAGATTTCAATCAGCAGTACTACAGCTTTACCAACGCCACCACGGGAGATCCAAACAATGTCGGAAAGACCGGTGCGTCGCTGGCTTCCGCGTTGCTGGGCCTTCCAGTCGGGCAGGCTTACATTGGCCAGACCTGGTCGGAATCCTTTGTCGAATGGGCAGGCTTCCTTCAGGACCAATGGAAGGTGACGCCGAAGTTGACCATCAACATCGGCTTGCGCTATGACAAACTGAACCCGATCTCCGATCTCACGGGGACGGTCTTTGGCGGGTTCGACGCCAACAATGGCCAGTACGATATCAGCGGCACACAATTGCCGCAGCCTTGCAGTAGCACCGGGAAGGCGCCTTGCATCCCAGGGGCGGGCACGCTTGCCGGCATCACGGCTGGCTCGCATATCGGACTTGCGCCCTGCGCTTCTTACCGCTGCGCGCGCAACAATAACGTCGGCCCGCATGTCGGCTTCGCCTACACGGTCAACCAGAAGACGGTGGTTCGGGGTGGATACGGTCTGGTTTACGACGAGTTTGCAGGCTTCCTTCAGGACATGGCAGACCATGTGGGCAACTGGCCCGCAGCGCAAACCGTTTTTCAGTCTGAGAACGCCAGCGTAGGCCAGCCGCTCACCGGAATCCAAAGCCTGCAGACTCTGAGCGCGGCTCCCTTGCCCACCGCATCTCCCTGGGGCACGCTCTACTGGAATGCCGATCCCAAAAAGCAGACGCCCATGTCGCATCAGTGGAACATCGAGATCCAGCGCCAGGCCACCAGACAGCTCACCGCTTCTGTCGGCTACATTGGCAGCGTATCCCATCATCTGGATTACACCGGAATCGCCAATATGGCGCCCACTCCCAGCACCGGCACTCTGGCCCAGGTGGAAGCCAACCGGCCTTACCCCTATGAGAACACCTTGTTCTACGGGCGCAGTATCGGCGTATCCAGCTTCAACTCGCTGCAGGCGAGCGCCAACCAACACATGACCCAAGGCTTGCAGTTTCTGATCTCCTATACCTGGTCAAAGGCCATGGATAACGGCGCCAGCGGCTTCCTGGCTTCGGAGAACGGGCCAGGAGGCGGTATTCAGAACTACAACGATCCCAACAGCAACAAGGGGCCGTCGGGATTCAATGTGCCGCAGTTCCTCTCCACCAGCATGGTCTATGAGCTTCCCTTCGGAACGGGCCGCACCTATGTGCAGTCTGGACCATTGGCCTGGATCGTGGGCGGCTGGCAGGCGAACTCCATCTTTAGCATCCGCTCCGGTCAACCATTCGGCGTACTGGTCAACGGTGACGTAGCCAATGTGGCCGGCGAAGCCGGTACTCCGTTCGGCATCGGCTACGGCCGCGCCAACCAGACAGGCAATCCGCATGTGAGCCATCCGACGAAAAACGAGTGGTTCAATACCGCGGCTTTCACCGTCCCCGTAGACAGCTACGGCAATGCTCCGCGCAACGGATTGTCCAGCGATCACGTTACACAGTTCGATTTATCGGCTTTCAAGAAGTTTCCGATATGGAAGGAAGGTCCCACCATGGAGTTCCGCGCCGAGGCCTTCAACATTCTCAACATCATCAACTACGCCGCTCCTAGCGGCAATACTGTGGGTAATGCCGGCTTCGGCTCCGTTACCTCGCTCATCAATGGCAATCCTCCCCGTCAACTGCAGTTCACTTTGAAACTCAACTATTAACCTGCAACTTGAAAGCTGCAGATGCACGGTATGAAGAGTCAGCTTGGAGTGGGGATAGAAGCCGCAACGCTTCCATCCCCACTTCAAGCAAAACGGTACTGCTCGACAAGGCGGACGGCTCCAAAATGTATTAGCCTAAAGATTGTCTTGTGTTCCTCATCAAGCCTTAGCATCTGATGCCTCATGAAGGAATTCCATGAACCGCAGTCAGGCGGCAATAGAACGAGCTTCCTTATCGCAGCCACTGTCTTCTTTCCGTTGTTCATAGGCCGAGAGGTCGTAGCGCGTCAACTGGGCGGTAGAGATCGCGCCGGTCATATCCTTTTTGTATTTGTTATGCGGCATTAGGAGTTGTTTCATTGCCCTTCATTCCAGCTTTGGCAATCGCCCCGAAGGCGGAAATCGATTTTTGCCGGTTGGACTATGTGGCCTGCCGCGGAACTTATCCGGACGCTGAGCGCCCAGGAAACTCGTAAATAACTTCACAACTATCTTTGAGGGAATGAACATGGCTCAATCCAAGGAACTTTACGACGCAATTTTGAATGGTGACGCGAAGAAGGCGCATGCCGCCACGCAGGTCGCTCTCGCCGCCGGAGTGGCGCCGATGACCCTGATCTCCGAATCTATGGTGCCTGCCATGGACGAGGTTGGACGGCTCTTCGAACAGGAGGAATACTTCGTTCCTGAGCTTCTGCTGGCGGGCCGGGCGATGAAGAGTTCGATGGAGTTGATTCGGCCGCTCATGATCGCGTCCGGCGAAAAAATGGCCGCGAAGGTTGTCATCGGAACAGTGAAGGGCGATCTTCACGACATCGGTAAGAATCTGGTGGCGTCGATGCTGGAAGGCGGGGGATTCGATGTGATCGATCTCGGCATCGATGTTTCGCCGGAGAAGTTTGTTACCGCGGTGACTGAGCAGGATCCCCAGATTGTCTGCATGTCAGCTCTTCTCACCGTAACCATGCCGGCCATGAAGACCACCATCGATGCGCTGAAGAGCGCAGGATTGCGGGCGCGAGTGAAGGTGCTGATCGGCGGCGCTCCGGTCTCGATGCAGTATGCCAAAGAGATCGGCGCGGATGGATACAGCGAGAACGCCAACTCCGCGGTCGGCCTGGTAAGAACCCTTCTTGCTAATGCATAGGACAAACAAGCTCGAGAAGTGCTCTACGAAGCAGAAGGAGCAGGCACATGGGGCGTCAATTCTATCTTGATCTGGCAGCTGGCGGACTATGCATGCCGATCGGCACCGACTTGGTGATGCACGAGGAGAGCGAGCCGGAAAAAGTTCGCAAGGACGGCAGTGCATTGGCTAGGGTAATTGAACGTGCGGCGCGCCGTTGGGGAACGCCTCTGGCTGTTCCGTTGATGGACCTCATTCTGGAAAAGATTGACCTGCTGGCTTTGGCCGCAGTTTCCGAAGCAGATGCGGAGACTTTCCACTTTGCTGCGCCTCTGGATGAAACAATGTTGGCGAAGTTGTGCGGTGAGCAGGCCGAGCCGTTGTGCGCTGGCAGCCGCGCGCGTAACGAAGCGCTTGCCTATATCAGCACGCAAACCGATCTGGTTCCAATCGGCATGGCCATTGGACCCTTTTCCTTGGTAACGCGGCTTCTGGCCGACCCCATCACGATGGTGGCGATGGCTGGATCTGGGCTCGACGAGGAGGACTCCGAGGAAGGAAAACTTCTTTGGCAATGTCTGTGTATATCCGAGGCCGCGGTTCTGCGTTCTGTGCGCAGCCAGATCGCGCATGGCGCCAAGGCGATCATGGTTTGCGAGCCTGCGGCGAGCAGGGCCTTCATCTCTCCCCGCCAACTGAAGGCAGGATCGAATCTCTTCGAGCGGCTGGTCATGGAGCCGAACCTGCGCCTGAAAGCCGCGTTAGATTCGGCGGGCTGCGACTTCATCTTTCACGATTGCGGCGAGCTGATCGATCCTATGGTGGAGGCTTTTGCGCACCGGCTTCACCCCGTCATGCTCAGCCTGGGTTGTTCGAGGAATCTATGGGAAGATGCAAGATTGGCGCCCAAGGACGTGGTGCTCTACGGCAATCTACCCTCCAAGTCCTTCTATTCCGATGGCGCAATGCCTGTGGAAGAAGTCGTCCGCCGCACAGAGGAACTGGTTGAAAAGATGAAGACCTGCAGTCATCCTTGCATCGTGGGCACAGAATGCGATGTGTTGTTTGTTCCTAATGCGCAGGATTCGATCTGGAAGAAGGTAGACGCGATGATGTCTTGTGCCGCTGCCTGTTGTCCTTGAGTAAGACACCGGCAAGCATCACCTGTGTTCCAGATGCTATTGATCAGGCATGAAAGCACTGCGGCTGGGCGTCCCATCCTTTCCGCGTTTTGTGCGGACAAGGTGGGATACCACCATGCATTTAATTCATGCCGGATCAATGAGCAGAGTGAAGCGCCGCTGTGGTTACGATGCGGCTTGTCAAGTAAAGCGGCTGCTGCGCAGGCGACGCTCGAACATATCGAAGCACTTTGAATAGGTGGTATGACATGGCAGATCAGGCAGTTCGCAAGTTTTCGACACTGGCAATTTCAAACCGGGACCAATTGTTTTACGGAGTTAGTCCACATCCGCTTGCGTGCGGTATGGGATTGACGATCGGCTCCGGGCTCGTCTTTCCTGAAGTCAACTTCACGCTACCGCCGATGAACATGACGGACGAGACATGGCCCGAGGTGGTGGCCCACTACGAGCAGATGGCGGAACAGATTCTGCGGCGCGCGGCTTCCCTGGCGGCGCCCGGCATTGTGCTGGAGTTTGAGCTTCTTCCGCCCATGACGGAAAAGCCGGAGTGGGGTGCGGAACTGACCGCAGTCTTGAAAAAGCATCTGAAGGCCTACTACGAGAAGTATCATCTGCCCTGCGCGGTGCGCGTCACACCCACCGATATTCGCGACCAGTTGAAACCGCCCAAGTTGCGCACCGCTCAGCCGTGGGAGCGTCTCAAGAGGTCGTTCGAGCTGTGCGCGGCGGCCGGCGCGGATATTCTCTCCATTGAATCGGTGGGAGGCAAAGAGGTCCACGACCAGGCGCTGATGTATGGCGACTTCCCGGGAATCGTTTTTGCGTTGGGCGTGCTTGCACCCAGAGATATGTCATGGCTCTGGGGCCAGATATACGACATCTGCGAGGCCAATCCGGGTGTGGTCTGCGGCGGCGACTCGGCCTGTGGCTTTGCCAATACCGCCATGCAACTGGCCCATCAGAAGATGCTTCCCGAAGTTCTTGCTGCGCTGGTGCGGGCCATGAGCTGCGTGCGCAGCCTGGCTGCGTTCGAGCAGGGCGCGGTCGGCCCATCGAAGGACTGCGCCTATGAGGGGCCCGTGATGAAAGCCATCACTGGTTATCCGATTTCAATGGAAGGCAAGTCGGCCAGTTGCGCACATTTCAGCCCCATCGGCAACATAGCTGCCGCGATGTGCGACCTGTGGAGCAATGAGTCGGTGCAGAATGTGCGGCTGCTTTCTGGCAACGCGCCTGAAGTCTTCACGGAATTATTGACCTATGACTGCAGGCTGATGAACGCCGCGGCCGCGACCCCGGGCGGAGCGCTTCAGATGCGGGACTGGATGACCACCTCCGACGAGTGGCTGAGTCCGCAAGCGGCGGTACTGTCGCCGGACGCCACCATCAAGATTGCGACGGCGATAGTCAACGCGGACACTCCCTATCATCGGACCGTTGCCGCGGGTCGCGCCGCGATCCAGATTTTGAACGACGGAGTTGCCGGGCAGAAACTTCACCTCTCGCGCAAGGAGCAGCAGTGGCTGACGCGCATCGAAGGCGAAATCGACGGACTTCCTGAAGACGAAACCGAACTTCTGGATAACATGGAAGCTTCTTATGGAAGTTTCTACGATAAGGCGAGTTATGGTCTGTGACAGAGTGGGACAAGAGTAGAGGCGGGCGATCGCTCCATGCCCTGCATCCGGCCATTGTTGCGGAAAACCTATGCGACTGAAGCTCATCAGTTGCCAGGTCCTCACCGCGGAGGTGAGCCTGGTTATGCCGGCGTCGCCGCACACCAAACCGAACCATCCCAAGCCGCCTGAACCCACTCAACAGGTGTCCACTTGAAAATAAGTGGACACTTCCGATGTAGGCACCCCCCGGTCAAGATGGGAACTTCGGGCGCTAACCCTTACAAGCAATTTAAATTAAAAGATTTAGAAGGGAAACATTCCTCTGCAGTGGAGCTTTCAGCGAAGTCTCCGTGACAGACTCTGGACCATCGAGAGCGGTCGATCCCTGGAGTGGACAAGTGATGGATCAGAAGTTCCACTGCTCTTTGTTCGAACAGAGAAAAGGGGGACACATAGGGAGATAAGCTACTCTGAGAGAAATTCTCTGGTGGAAGATGTATGCGGGATAAGCCCGAAAATCGGGGAGATCTATGACGTCTAAATTATTGATTATAAACAAATTGACTCGAGAGGGGGATTCACATCGACGCATAAACCATTGCAAATGAAGTGGATATATATTCACATCGAATAAATACACCCAAAAGTACACCCTTCGAGAATTTGCCGGAGGTTTAGTGCCAATTTTGGAATACCGACTTCCACCGTGTGAAGGTAGCCAGGAAGTAGCCGGATGATGATTTAAAAGGAGTTATAAGCAGGTGCAGTGGTCAAAAGCCGGCCTTCCGGGCGCTATTTGCTACCAAATTGCTACCAAATCCTCTAACTGTTTACCAGTGGGTCAATAGGGCTGGTCGTGGGGGGCCAGCCCGAACTTCTTCCATCCTTCGGGCTGCATTCGACTCGTGCCATTGCGCAGAATTCCCCAACTCGGAAGGTATATTTATGGCCTTGCTTCAGAGTAGAATGCAGAGTCGTGGACCTGATTACCCTCATCAGTAGACCAGAAGGCAAAACGCTGGAGTTCAAGCGCGATCTCTCGTCCCCGGACGGCGTGCTGAGGGCCATCGTCGCGTTCGCCAACACCTCTGGCGGCGTTCTAGTGCTGGGAGTCGAGGACGGCACGAAGAGGGTCAAGGGCATCCCAAACATATTGGCGCAGGAAGAGCGTCTCGCCAATCTGATTGCAGAGAGCATTTCTCCAAGGCTGGTCCCCTCAATCGAAGTGATGCCCTGGAGAAAGACTCAGGTCTTGGCGGTCGAGATCTATCCGAGCGCCAGCCGGCCACACTTTCTGAATCGGTTGGGTATGGAGGAAGGTGTTTTTGTCCGTGTGGGTTCAACGAATCGGCGGGCGGATCTGTTTCTGGTCGAGGAGATGCGGCGCTACAACCAGGTCTCCTCGTTCGACGAACAGCCCAGGCCGGAATTGAACTCGGAAGCAATTGACTTCCGAGCTGCTTCCGAGTTCTTTAAGCCAATTCGCAAACTGACACGCCCTGAGCTGCAAACTCTCAAAATCGTAACGAACTACCAAGGCCGGATTGTGCCGACTATCGGAGGCATCCTCCTATTCGGTGCCGATCGGCTAAATCACTACCCGGACGCATGGATTCAAGCAGGCCGATTCGCTGGCAACGACCGGCGCCGGATACTCGACTCCACGGAGGTGCGCACTTATCTTCCGGGAGCTGCCGAGGATGTGATCGCATTCTTGCGGAAGCACATGGCTCGTGAAGCAGTCATAGTCTCCGTGAAACGAACGGATCGCTGGACGTTTCCGGTGGTTGCGGTCCGCGAAGCAATCATGAATGCGATTGTCCATGCAGATTACGCGCAGCGTGGTGCACCAATTCGTGTTGCCTTGTTTGACGACCGCCTGGAGATAGAAAACCCTGGCTTGCTTCCATTCGGGCTCACAATCGAAGACATCCAAAAGGGTATTTCAAAACTCCGCAACCGCGTCCTGGGCCGGGTGTTTCAGGAACTGGGGCTGATCGAACACTGGGGGAGTGGTATCCAACGGATGACCGCGGCGTGCCGGGAGAGTGGGCTGGATGCTCCTCAATTTGAAGAGATCGGGACACATTTTCGAGTCACGCTCTCGGCCATACCCTACCGTGCGCCAGCTACAGACGCGCGGAACGATGCTATCCTCGCCGCAATCGCCGCAAGTTCAGAGATTGGACTCTCAACGTCTCAGATCGCAAAGCAGATCAAGCTCTCTCCACGCGCGGCCCGAACACGTCTCGCATCACTTGTGGAGCGAGGATTGATTGTAGAGATTGGAAGCGGGCCGCAAGACCCTCATCGGCGCTATCACCTTGCATCTGAGAATCACGTGTAGTTCTGCTCCGCCTGGAAGAAGGGTATAGGGTAATCTGCAATGCCACCGGTTTCATATTGGGCGCATTCGGCGCCAAATTCGCAGCCCGGCTCGGATTCGAAAGCCGGGTGGCAGCTATTATCCGTTCATCTGGAAGCTGTCGCGCGCATAGCGCGCGAGTTGGCTTCAGCGGCCCGGCCGCCTGACGAAAGACTCGCAAGTCTTGCGAAACTTTCCGGGCTGCTGCATGACTTCGGCAAATATACCGATTGCTTCCAACAAATGCTGCGAACTGGCCACGGACGCTGCCAACATGCGATCCATGGAGCGATCCTTGCGCACTTTGGGGCAGAGGGAGCGGCAAAGAAGCCTGGGCTGAATACAGTGATGGCCGCCATCGCCGGCCATCACGCCGGACTTGCGGATTGGAGCGACTTTCGGGAGAAGCTCAGCGAGCCTCGGTATCGGCGCGAGGTTGAGGAGATTCTTGCAAGGGCTTCCGGTGATTGCCCGGAGTTGGGTCGCATGGTGTCCGAACTGGACAGTCAACAAGACACTCCCCCTGGTGCAAGGAAAGCACGCTTTGATTTATTTGTGCGGATGCTCTTCAGTTGTCTAGTGGATGCGGATCGGTTGGACTCTGGCGGTCGTACTCCGTTACAGGGGGAGTTGCGTGCCGCCGAGCGCCTCGATACGCTGCTCAAACACATCGCTGCGCTACAGATGGACTCGCCGAAGGGACTGGTGAAGCAGATGCGTGCGAAGGTGCTGGAGGACTGCCTAAATGCGGCTTCTGCTCAGCCGCGGCTCTTTTCGCTTTCGGTGCCGACGGGCGGCGGCAAGACGCTGGCGGCAATGGCCTTTGCTTTGCGACGGGCGGCACTCTTTCCAGAGCGATTTCGGCGGGTAATCGTGGTCATTCCTTATTTGTCGATTATTGAGCAGAACGCGCAGGTATATGCCCAAGTCTTTGGACAGGATGCTCTGCTGGAACATCACTCGGGCAGCATCCAGAAGCTGGTGAAACACGACGAGGACCACTTCATCCCTGCCGCCGATAAAATAGACGAGGAGGAAAGACAATTTCAGGAGACCGGATTGCGTCCAGAAACAGAAAACTGGGATGCTCCGCTCATCGTGACCACATCGGTTCGGTTTTTCGAGAGTTTGTTTTCAAACCGTCCTTCGGACCTACGGCGCGTGCATAACATCACGCGTTCAATCGTGATTCTCGACGAAGTGCAGACGCTGCCGCGCCGACTGCTGGGACCGCTGTTGGACATGATGAAAGAACTGGCCGAGGATTGGGATACGAACTTTGTCTTTTCGACAGCGACTCAGCCGGCCTTTGAGCGTCCGCAACACAAAAAGGACCTCCGCTGGGCTCCAGGAACACTCACCGAAATTGTGCGTGACCCTGCCTCGTTGCATAAGGCGCTCAAGCGTGTGGAGATCCACTGGGAAATCGATCATGCGGTTGGCTGGCAGGAAGTAGCGCAGCGTATGACCGCCATGCCCCAATGCCTGGTCATCGTGAACGTGCGCGACCACGCCAGCCAACTCTATGAAGAGGTGTTGCGTGTTGCGGAGGAAAAGGGCCTGCATAAGCAGGGAGTGTTTCATCTTTCTACGCGCATGTGCGCGGCGCATCGGTTGCGTGTGTTGGAGAAAATTCGCAAGCGCTTGAATGCAGGCGAATCGTGTCATGTGGTATCGACGCAACTGGTCGAGGCTGGCGTGGATGTTGACTTTCCGCTGGTGCTCCGTGCGCTGGCTCCGCTGGATTCCATCGTGCAGGCCGCCGGGCGCGCTGACCGGGAGGGTAAGCTCACTGCTGCGTTGGGCCAGCCCGGTGGAAAGGTGGTTGTCTTTCTTCCCGAAGATCACAAGCTGCCTCCAAATGAATACAAAGAGGCGGCTGGAATCACCGAAGCAATTGCGAAGGATGAGATTGAAAGCGGTGGCGGCGTGCAGGTGGATTCCGCGGATGCAATCCGTTTCTATTTCGAGCGATATTACGGGGGAAATGGAACGGATCTTGGGCAGCAACTGGTGGACCATCGCGAACATGAGCGATTCGCAACGTTGGCGCAGGAGTTCGAGATGATCTCGAACCGAACGCGGGATGTTTTTGTTCCGGACGACGAGGAGGCGGAGAAGGCAATCGAGCGTTTGCGTAATGTGGGGGAACTCACTCCGCACTTGCGCCACACTCTCCAGCGTCACATCGTTGGGTTGAGCCCGTCGGAGTTCCAGAAGGCAAGCGACGTTGTGGAGCGCGTGGCAACGGCAACGGGGGATGAGATTTGGGTTGCCACTTCCTACGATCAGCAATTGGGGCTGATTTTCAACCCCGGGCCTGAAAACTATATCCTCTCAAGCACGTAGAAGGGAGGAAATCGCGATTGATTTCCGCCCTTCCGATACCCGTCAGCCGTAATAACGTGTTTCAATCCACACATTTGCGAGGAAGCTGAAAATAGCCTTCTTCAGCAAAAGCGAACATAGTGCAAAGATAGAGAAGAAAATCTCCGCAATTTCACCTTGACAGATTTGCCAAGCAGGCGCAAGGTTTCTTTATGGTAATTTCTGTTACGTTATTACGACTGACAAAGTTAAACGCTTAGCCCTCGGATTGCCTCTGACCGGTCTGAGGGCTTTAACCCGACGGCGCGACCGCAGCAACGGCCCACCACCAGTCAGGCCACCCGGAAAGGGGGATATTTGTGCTTGTGTACGCATGGTATTCCCCTTCCGCTAAACCTCTACCAGCCTAATACTTTTCCGGGAAAATGAGGAGTATTAATTCACATGAATGGAAATGGAGGTTCTATCGATGTCCATTCCAAATGTTCGTGTCCGGGTCTCCGGTGAGTTTGCGTGTTTCACGCGGCCGGAGGCCAAGGTTGAACGATTCTCTTACCCTGTAATGACGCCCTCGGCTGCGCGCAATGTATTGGATGCGATCTGCTGGCGCCCGCAGATGCGCTGGATTGTCACAAGCGTTACGGTGCTGAAACCAATCCGCCTGATGAGCGTGCTCCGCAATGAGGTCCAGAGCAAAGTGTCGCCGGTTGCAGTCAAGAAATGGATGCGCGATGCGTCTACGTTTGAGCCGCTTGTGGCTGGAGCGGGCAACGGCACAGATGGAACGCCACGCAATACCACTCTGCTGCGCGATGTTGCCTACTGGATCGATGCATACCCACATGTCTTCGACACTTCAGGCGACAACACGCCCGTAAAGTATGTCGAGATGCTGCGGCGGCGCGTAGAGAAGGGGCAATGCTTCCAGCGGCCTTATCTTGGCTGCCGTGAGTTTGCCGCCCAGTTTGGCCTTCCGCTCGAAGGAGACCAGCCCATCGCCGACACAATGGAGATTGGCCGGATGCTCTATGACATTGCCTTTCTTCCGGAGGGCAACCGCGCCGCATTCTTTGAAGCGCGCCTTGAGAATGGCGTGATGGAGACCACGCCGGAGATGGTTCTGTCCGACGAAAGCCGGCGCCAGGGGGTGCTCGAATGCTCGTACAGGCGCTAGCCGAATACGCGGACAACTATCTGGCCGATGAGTTGA
>CAYQOQ010000075.1:0-22457 GCA_964419175.1 uncultured Occallatibacter sp.
GTCCAGCGCGGGTACTTCGACTACTTCGGCGATCTCGGGGTTGGACGTGGATTCGGACGACGGCTGCTCAAGCTCCGTCGCAGGCTCTAGAGTTGGGGTTTCCAATGTTGTATTCAGGGTTATGCTCTCGGGTTCGGGATTGAGGACGTTTGCCATTGCTGCGAGCTCCGGAATTCCTTGCTCCCTCAGCCAACGGTGCTGGCCGGGGTTGGCTTCCTCGCCACGATTGCCGCGGCTGGAGAGGCCGAAAGGCCATGTCCCTTCCATCGCAATCTGTGTCCGAACCGGAAGTTTTTTCCGAGAGAGATACCAGCCAGCGTGTAGCTGGAGCAGAATACACCACTGGTCTCCTCAGGAAATCTTGCCGGCAGGCTACGGCTTGCTGGAGGGCGGCCGCAACTCACTGCTGGAATCCGCGCAGGAAGCTACGCTCATGAGTGTACCAACCCCTGCATTGGCAGGTCAATCCAACACTTCGGTCAAAATGCCCCAAATCCCGCATTGCAAAGGAAATTCTCTTGTCATTCACAAAGAGTCGAATGGAGCCATCTGAAGCTCAAACCAGGGTTCTGCTTCCAAGGCCGCGTAATAAGCGGAGCCCACGCCAAGATCAAGCTGGCAGCCTGTAGCTCCGAGCTGTTAGCTGAAAGCTGAAGGCTGCTCTTCCCCCATCCCTTCTATACTGTTTTGAACGGTGCCCCACAATGGATCACTTCTGGACTCCCTGGCGTTATGCGTATGTCACCACGGCGGATACAGCCCAGCGCCCCGGCGTACCAGCCAGCTTAGCGGCCTGGCCCGGTGACCTCGGCTGCGTCTTCTGCAACCTGATCGCTTCCATCGACTACGCCATTGCTAATGGTATGAGCGCGGACCAGGCCGAAAGCGCCGGCGGGCTCGTCCTGCGCGGCAAGCGCTGCTTTATCTGTCTCAATGCCTTTCCCTATACATCGGGCCACGTGATGGCGATGCCCTACGCGCATCTTGACCGGCTGGCCGCCCTGCCGGTCGAAACCGCGCATGAGTTGATGGATCTGGCCCAGCGCACGGAGCGGGCTCTGGAGCGCGTCTATTCTCCGCACGGCTTCAACTTCGGCCTCAACGTCGGCAAGGCGGCCGGCGCGGGCGTAGCCAACCATCTCCACATGCACGCCATGCCCCGCTGGGTCGGCGATACCAACTTCATGACCACCATCGCCGAAACCCGCATCCTCCCCGAAGACCTCCAAACCACCTGGAAGCGCATGCGCGAAGCCCTCGCCGCCGAGCACAGTTAGCCTCACCGCACGCGAACTCTGGCTGTTGATGCGCGGAGTCTCTGACCGCTTGTTCCAGCACCAAAGCTGGGTGCCCCAGGTCCCGATTTTGGGACCTGGGAATGGAGTCAAAAAAGCCGGGTGCCCCGCCCTCGGCGCATCTTTGTTTTTGCGCCTAGGGTGGGACAGCATGCACCCCGTCGCAACTTACGGATTCATACGGTCTGGGTTCGAGCCTTCATCCCCATCCCCCGCCGCCGTCAACAGAGGCTGCGACCACTCGTTCGACTCCATCTCCCGCACATCCTGCTGCAGCTTGCCCATCTCGGCCAACTCCCCATCCGCGTGCGCCAGCTCGCCCAGTTGCCGCCCATACGAAAACACGCCGCCCTTACCTTCAATCGAGCCAAGAAACCTGTTGTAGTAGTCCACGCTGTTGCCCAGCGCGTTGCCCAGCCGCGTCACATGGCCCTGCGCCACAACCAGCTTCTCGTAAATCTTCCGCCCCATGTCGCGAATGGCCTTTGCGTTCTTCGTGATCTCCATCTGCTGCCAGCCAAACTCGACCGCCCGCAGCAGCGCAATCAGCGTCGTCGGCGTCGCCATCACCACATGATTCTGCGCACTGAATTCAATCAGCGAAGGATCGGCCTCGAGCGCCGCGCTGAACAGCGCCTCGCTGGGCAAAAAGCAGACCACAAAATCCGGAGCCTTCTCGAACTGCTTCCAATACGCCTTACTCGACAGGTCCTTCAAGTGCGCCTTCACGCGCTGAGCATGAGCCTCAAAGCGCATCTTCTGCGTAGCCGGATCGGCGCTGCCCGTCGCATCCAGAAACGCATCGAGCGGCGTCTTGGCGTCTACCACGATCTCGCGCCCGTTTGGCAGTTGGATCGTCATATCCGGCCGCAGCATCTTGTCGTCTTCGTCGCGCGCCGTCACCTGCTCTGAGAAGGAGCAGTACTGCACCATGCCCGCGTACTCCACACAGCGCTTCAGTTGCAGTTCGCCCCAGTTGCCGCGCGTCTTCGGAGCCCGCAGCGCCGAAATCAACTGCGCGGTCTCATTCTTCAGGGCATCGAGCGACGCCGGAATCGAATTCTGAATATTCTCGACCAGGGTCTTCACTTCTGAATACGCGCCCGAGCGCTTCACTTCCATGGCACGGGCCTGCTCGTCGAGGCTTTTCAGCGCCGCGCCCAGCGGATCGAGCATCGTCTTGATCGCCAGTTCCTTGGCTTCCAGCGTTTGCTTTGCCGCGTTGGTTTGCCCACCCAGCTCCTGCTTGGCTAGCGTAAGAAAGCTTTGGTTGTTCGCGCTCAGCGCTTTCGCGGCCAAGTCGCCGAAGGCCTTCTCCATATCCGCCTGCATCTGCGCGTACTTGTTCTTCTCGGCCTCAACCTGCGCCTCCACGGCCCGCAGCTCGCCTGTCAGTCTGGTCACCGAATCCTGCAATCCCTTGGCCGTCTCAGATTGTGCAGCCTTCTCCGTCTCTAGTCCCGTTACCCGCTCGCGCAGCAGCCGGCTTTCGGCCTGGGCCGCAGCCTTTCCCAGCCAATAGCCCAGCACTACCCCCGCAAATACCGCAATCGCCCCTACAATCAATGACTGCATCGCGTCTCCCTCTTCGCCTAATGTACGCCAAATAATCGTCTTCGCCCCTGTGCATTTCCTGCCAAATTCGGCAGTATTTCTGTTCTCTGGTACCTAAGTCTCTAGTCCCTGGTCCCTGCTCCTTTACACACCCCCACCCGCCCGGTAAACTTGATGTTTCGGGGCCATGCGCTTTTTTTTCTGCGCGATGGTTGTCTTTCCCTGCCTTGGGCCGTTATCGTAGGCAAGCGGAATGGGAGCGGTTGTCGAGCCCCCGAAAGGTGTCCGGACTTTTCAACATTAAGAGGAGAAACACAGCATGGCCGTTGAAGAAAAAGTTAAGCAGATCATCGTCGAGCAGTTGCAGGTGGACGAAGCCGAAGTCACACCCGGCGCCAGCTTCCAGGAAGATCTGGGCGCCGATTCGCTGGACGTGGTCGAACTGGTGATGCAGTTCGAAGAGGCGTTCGATCTCGAGATTCCGGACGAAGACGCCGAGAAGATCAAGACCGTCAAGGACGCCGTCGATTACATCCAGAAAAACGCGAAAGGCGGCAAGTAACCCTTGACGCGCAGAGTTGTCATCACCGGCCTGGGGCTGGTGTGCGGTGTGGGCAACACCGCTCCCGACGTTTGGAAGGGTCTTCTGGCCGGCAAAAGTGGTATGGGGCCGATTCAAGGCTTCGATACCACTGGCTTTCCGGTCACCTTCGCCGCCGAGGTCAAGAACTTTGACCCGCTGAATTTTGTGGACAAAAAAGAAGCGCGCAAGATGGGGCGCTTCATCCACTTTGCCTTCGCTGCTACCCAGGAAGCCATGGCCCAGTCGGGTCTCCAGATTACGCCGGAGAACGCCGAGAGGGTTGGTGTTTTTATTGGCTCCGGAATCGGCGGCTTCGAGATCATCGAGCGCGAACACTCCAACCTGCTTGCAGGCGGCCCGCGCAAAATCTCTCCCTTCTTTATTCCCGCGGTCATCGTCAACATGGCGGCCGGGCAAATCAGCATCCGTTACGGCGCCCAGGGTCCCATCTCGGCCACGGCCACAGCCTGTGCCACCTCTGCCAATGCCATTGGCGACTCGGCGCGCATGATCATGCACGGCGACGCCGACGCCATCATCGCCGGCGGAGCTGAGGCTTCGGTTACTCCTCTTTCGGTGGGCGGGTTTGCCTCCATGCGCGCCCTCTCGACGCGCAACGACGATCCCACGCACGCCAGCCGCCCCTTCGACAGGGACCGCGACGGCTTCGTCATCGGCGAAGGCGCCGGCATAGTCATCCTTGAAGAGCTGGAGTTCGCCAAGGCTCGCGGCGCAAAAATCCTGGCTGAAGTCATCGGCTACGGCATGAGCGCCGACGCTTATCACATGACGGGCATTGCACCGGAAGGCGCGGGCGCCCAGCGCAGCATGCGTGCGGCTCTCAAAGACGCCGGAATCAAGCCGGAAGATGTCGGCTACATCAACGCGCACGCAACCTCGACCCCGGCAGGCGACGGCAACGAATCGCGAGCCATCGAGCTGGTCTTTGGCGAACACGCCACCAGCCACAAATTGAAAATCTCAGGCACCAAATCAATGCACGGCCATTTGCTTGGCGGCGCCGGCGGTCTCGAAGCCGGCATTACCGTCATGGCCTTGCAGAACCAGATGCTGCCGCCCACCATCAACCTTGAAAACGTCGACCCCGCGTGCACGCTTGACTATGTGCCCAACAAGGCCATAGCCCACAGCTTCGACATCGCCCTCTCGAATTCCTTCGGCTTCGGCGGCATTAACGCCACGCTGATCATCAAGCGCTGGACCGAGTAGGCAGCTACTAGCTCTTTGATCGCTTGTTGTTGTACCAACTGCGGGTGCCCCAGGTCCCGATTTTGGGACCTGGGATAGTATGTGATCAACAGTCTCAAAACAAAAGTGGCGCGCATTCTTTCGAATGTGCGCCGCTTTTCTTTTTGGAGTGAATCGGGGTTAGCCCCTGATTGCCGCCATGCCCACGCCAAACAGCACAATGATCGCCCACCATCCAAACACCGCAATGTAGCCGGAGGCGCGCTTCACCCCTGCCACAATCGCCGTTCCCATCCCCATCAGAACCAGATACCAGATGGTCGTGAAGTCGAGCGAACTCGCCAGTTTGTAGACCGCCGCATTGGTTTCCAACGGGTTCAGGAATGCCCCCACGCTGGTCGGCGCAAAGTTAGCCAGATTGAACGACTCCGGCGCCATCCCCGCAAAAATGACGATGGTCCCCAGCAGAGATTTGATAATTGCAGGCAAAGATGCGTACATAAAAACCGCGAAGATGTCAGGAAATGTTGCCTTGCCGCCGAAGACAAAGTTGATGGTGCCCCACAGCACCAGCGCGAGAATCGCCGCCGACATCAGCACCAGGATCGGGCTGGCTGCAAATCCACCCTCCATTGCATACGTGGTGAACTTCATCGAAGTTTCCCGCTGCACCTCCGGAACCTGTGCCATCTTTTCCGCGGCCTTTGCGTTCATGTGAATCGTGTTTTCCGCTACCTGACCCCATCCGATCTTGAGTGTGATGGCGCCAAACAGAACATAGCTGACCAGAACCATAATGACGAAAGGCAGCCACCAGCTCTTGTTGCCGCGCCTGATGTCTTCAAAGGTCTTCGATGGCGCCGTAAACGTGTTTGAAACGCGTTGCCACTGCGTAAGCCCTGGGGCGGCCACGGACGCAGGTTGCACTTCCATATCGCTCATGATTTTGCCTTTCGCCAGAAAATGAATTTGGCTTTGCCCGCGATTGTACCCTCGCCGGGCGAAAAAGACACAATCAAATTTCTGTGATCGCGCCGGACCGCGACGACAGGCGTGGATTCAGGTAGTAGAGAAGGCCGCCGCTCTAATCACGTGAATAGAGAATTCCGGAGGGAGCAGGGGGTTTCAACCCCCTGAAAGACAGCGAATTTGCGGGGCCTTCAGGCTCGGGCCTTTGCAGCTCATCCAGAACTTGAGCGAAGAACAACTGTAGCCCCTAACGCCCCTGCGCCGGAAACAACCCAGTCGCCAGATCGGCGGGCAGGGAACTGCCGTGTCTTTGAGGGGCCACCTTGCGCCGTGTGCCCGCGTCGTTCGTTGCTGGCTCTGCGGCCTTGTGCGTGGCCTTGGCTGGCGCGTAGCTCTTGTATACGGTGATGTGGAAGCAAGCCTGCTCAAACTCTTCTTCCACGTCGATCTTGCCTGCCTGCTGCAGGCCCAGCAGTTGCTGCCGCATCCAGGCAATCTCCTGGCGGCTCAAGCCCGATTTCCCAATGTCAATTGTCGCCCCGGTCAGGTGCGGGCTCACAACGTCCCCTTCAGCCGCCGCGGCATTGCCATTCGTTCTCATAAGCCGCTTTTGATATTCAACCGTCCGCACCGCCGAGTTCACCTGGATCGGCCGGTGAAATGCCGCTTGATGCGCGCGTGCCAGGTCGGCCACAAAGCGCGCCGTCCACGGCCGGCAGTAGCGATTGAGCGCCGGCAGGCCGGGGTTCACCGTCAGCGCCGCCGAGGCGGGCAAGGGAACCAGCAGCTTGTGCGCAATGCGATTCGAAAGATCGGCTTCGTCTTCGATCCGCTCCAGCCCGTCGTCTTCCGTGCGCGCGTTTTGCCGCTCGAGCGACGCCAGCGACCCGCGCAGCGACCCCGGCAACCCCGACCCGCTCATGTTCAATGAGGCTACCTCGGGCAATGGCGGCGTCTCGGGAGTTTCGGTTTCGGTTGTCTCGCTCAGTGCCGGCGTGTGCGCGGCTCCAACTGCTGTCAGCCGCTCAGCGGATGAAGGCTTATGCTCCGTGAGCAGTTTTTCGCCCGGCGCTGTCCTTTCGGAGTTTCGGCCGTCTGATGCCGCGCTGTCGCTGTCCAGTTGCCTCAGCGCCGCCACGCGTCCTGCCTCGAAACCTTTTCTGAAACCAACTTCATAATCGGAAGCAGCTTCTGTCGCCCCAGAGGCGCTGTCAGGTGTCCGCACCGATGTCCGCGCAGGTGTGTATTTAGCCTTGCGCATCGTGGCGCGGGCAGCCGGGCGCTGTTTCGTGCGCTTTGCTACTTGTGTCTTGCGAGATGTCGTGTGAGAAGTCGCCTTGGAATTGGCATGGGAGATTGCCTGCCGCATCTGCTGGGCGCTGGCTGAGGCTTTCCTGTGAGCCTGTGCTGGCTTTGCCGGTGAACCAGCGGCTGTGGCAGCCGACACTGTCATCAGCAACAAAGCGAAGATAGAAGTCCGGCGCATTAGGGAGTGTGCGGACAATCGAGAGCATCTCCAGTGTAGTTCGATCCAGCCTCACCTGAGAGTACCTAGCCGGATGCGGACTCGTCTGATAATTGGATGCGTCCGCCGCGAATTCGTTAGCCGCCCACTCGCCCGCGTGAAGCGGCAGACTCTCCAGTACGGCAATTACAGCGCGCGATTCCGCAGGGAGCAGGGGGTTTCAACCCCCTGAAAAAAGGCCAGAATAACGCGAGCCTTCAGGCCCGGATCGGACCAACGAACCACCGAACGAATTGCTGAAAACTGATAACTAGAAGCTAGAAGCTGCTTCTACCCCTCCGCCCGCCCCAGCATGTACCGGACCGCCGCCTCCAGTTCCGCTGGCGTCACATCCTCCACCACGCCCGCGTTGCCAATCCCCAGCGGCAGCACAAACCGTTTCACGCCGCCCACATTCTTCTTGTCCGCGCCAGCAGCCGCCACCACTTTAGCCGGGCGCAGCTTCAGCGCCGGCAGCGGTCCATACAGGTAAACCAGTCGCTCCAGCCGTTCGAACTGCGCGCCTGAAATCGTCCCACGCTGCCGAGCCAGGGAAAGCGCCGCCACCATGCCCCACCCCACCGCCTCGCCGTGCAGCAGAACCTTATACGCGGTAGCCTGCTCAAGAGCGTGCCCCACCGTGTGTCCCAGGTTCAGAATCATCCGCAAGCCCGTGTCGAGCTCGTCCTGTCCCACCACCCCAGCCTTCATGCGGATCGACGCCGCAATCACGCGTTCCAGCGCCTTCGCGTCCCGTCCCATAATCGCGCCCGCGTTAGCTTCCATAAACCGTACCAGCCCGCGGTCGCGGATAATGCCCGACTTCACGCTCTCCATCAGCCCGGCCTTCAACTCGCGCTCCGGCAGCGTCCCCAGCACGCCGATGTCGGCAAACACGGCTCGTGGCTGATGAAAGCACCCCACCATGTTCTTGCCCTCGGGCAGATTCACGCCCGTCTTGCCGCCCACCGATGAATCCACCTGCGCCAGAAACGTCGTTGGCACCTGCACGTACGCAATTCCGCGCATGAAGATCGAGGCCAGAAATCCGCCCACATCGCCCACAATCCCGCCACCAAAGGCGATCAGCAAACTGCCCCGATCCGCCCCCGCGCGCAGCATCTCCCGCGCCAGCCGCTCCACGCTGCCCATCGTCTTATACTTCTCGCCGGGAGGCAGGAATAGTACCACTGGAGCTTCTCCAAAGGACTGCTGCACGCAGTGCCCCCACAGCGCCCAGATCGCCGGCGAAGTCAGCACAAAAACCCTTCGCGGCAGCCTGCCGATCGCCCGCTCGATGCGCGGCGCCAGCGTCTCCACCAGCCCGCTCCCCGCCATCACGTCATACTTCGCCGTCGGTGTCTCTACTCGTATCGTCTGCACGTTTTTATCATAAAGTGCTGGGTTCGCCGTTCGTCTCTACCTGGTGATGTCCGCCACACAGAGGTTCGTTTATGTTTTGAAGGGCACGGCGGGGCACCCTCTGGTCCCGTGCCGTAAACGTCATAAAAAGAACTGGGCTTTACAGGCTGCGGAAAAACTCCTCCGGGCGGTAGGCCGGGGATTTATCCCCGGTATAAGTGCAATGGAATGAATGGGGCTTTAGCCCCTGAGGTATGCTTTTCGGGCCTTTGATCCAAAATGAGGCCTTTTTCCGCAGCCTGTTTAGCCACTGAGGGAAGTCTCTTCTACGGATTCAGGCATCTGTAAATGACCCTATCCGCAGCGGCCTACCCTAGCCAAAACAGCGGCACTAACCCCGCAGCCGCCAGCCCAAGAAGAAACAGCAAGCTCTGCAACCCCGTCTTCTTATCCGCCAGGCTGTAGGCGTAGATGCCCTTCACGATGTTGTTGCTGGCCGCCGCAATCAGAATCGCTCCCGCCGCAACATGCACCGGAGTCAGCGTCCCGGCCGCCTGCGTCAATCCCATGATGAACGGGTCCACGTCGCTTACACCCATGATCGCCGCCAGCGTATACACGCCGCCCTGACCCAGATACGTCACCGCCAGCTGCGTAATGACCAGCATGGCCAGAAACAGCCCCGCGAACATGAACGCCGTCAGCAACTCGAGCGGGTTCTTCGGATCGGCTTCCCGCTGCAAGTCTTCCGTGCTCGGGTCCTTGCGCCGCGACCACAGCCATCCAATCGCCAGCGCCGCGCCCGCCAGCGCAAGAAACGGCACCAGCAGCACCGCCATCAGTTGCCGGTTAAACAGAGCCAGCAGCGCCGCCAGCCGCAGATACATCACCCCGCACGCAATCAGAATGCCGCCGGCGAACAGATGCGGATGCTGCTCGCGCGCCGCCCGCTTCGCCATCACCACCGTCGTCACGGTCGAAGAATAAGCCCCGCCCAGCAACGCCGCCAGCACAATGCCGCCCTGCCCCTTGGTCACTTTTTGCAGCACATAACTTGCGTACGAAATCGCGCTGATGGCCACCACCACCAGCCACGTCTTGAAGGGATTAATGTGGAACTGCCCGAACTCCTGATTCGGCAGCGCCGGCAGAATCACTCCGCTCAGCAGCAGGAACTTGGCGAAGGTAAGTATCTCGTTCGGCGCGATGGTCGTCGCCAGCTTCTCAAGCGCCGCCTTCAGGTCGAGCAAAAGCAAACTGGCAACCGCCAGCGTCGTCGCAATCCAGAAGTGCCCCGAGCAGATCAGCGCGCCAACCAGAAACGTCGCCAGCCCAGACATCTCCGAGGTCACGCCCGCAACCTGACCCGAGGCCTCCGACACCGACAGCTTGTGCCAGTACGACAGCAGCAGAAAGCCGGCAATCACCAGAAAGCCAATGGTCAGTGGCAGCAGTTGCGTGCCCGAAATCAGCGCAATCGAGTACCCGATCAGCCCGATCAGCGGAAACGTGCGCACTCCGCCGAACGAGTAGTGGCCTGCCACCTTGTGTTCTTCTCGTTCCAGCCCCAGCAGGAACGACAGAAACAGCACCAGCACAATCTTGACCGCCTCGGGCGGCAACTGTTGGTAGATATCCATTCGATGCGTGCCTCCAGCCTGCGTGTGTCCTGTCCTGAAGTTCGCATAAACAAAACTCTGTCATCCTGAGCGAAGATTCGCGCGTTTTTTGCGCCAATCGTAGTCGAAGGACCTGCGGTTCGGGATCTCTACTTATGCATTGAACTTAAGGGATAGGACACTAGACAGCTTACACTCTGCCGAGGCGCACAGCGCCACTTATTGCTGGCAGCGCGATCCGTTGCCGAGCGCGAAGTCCGGACCTTGGAACCTATTCCAGTCACAACCATACAAACAGAAAAGCGGCGGAGCTGGTTTGCTCCGCCGCCTTTCCATAACAAGCACAACGTTGTTCAGCAGTGTTTAGTTGTGTCCGCCGCCGTGTCCACCACCGCCACCATGACCCTGTCCACCACCACCGCCGTGGGCTTGGCCACCACCACCACCGCCATGGTTCTGTCCACCACCGCCGCCATGATTCTGTCCGTCGCCGCCATTACCACGCGAAGGTCCGACACGCCCCGCGCTGGGACGCGCTCCACCACCACCGCGAACCGCTCCACCACCGCCGCGAACCGCCCCACCACCGCCGCCATTGCTGCGATAAGAGACCCGTCCAGGCCCGCCGTGGTAGCTGCCTCCGCCTTCGCTAACAAAGCGATGCCCGCCCCAGCCGTGGCTATAGCCCCAGCCGCCCCATGGGCCCATGCCCAGGAAGATGCCGTTGTAAAAGTATCCGGGCCCGTAATAACCCATGGGCGCGCACTCGTAAGGTGCATAGCCATAGTAGCCGTAGGAACAGACGGGTTGAACACCTATGCCGACGTAGACCTGCGCGTTGGCTGCTGGCGCCAGAGCCAGGCCCACGAGCAATGCTGTACTGCCGAGAAGAACTTTGAGTCCGCGCATATGACCCCCCTTTTAGGCGTCTGCGGTTCCTTGTGTTGCGTGGGATGCCATGCGGCCGGAAAGAACAAACCTGCAACAGCGGCAGCCATAAGGATCTCCAATGAATCTTGGGAGCGTTCAGGAGATTTCCCGCGCTCTGGCGGGGCCAACCTCTATACATCCTTACATTGCTCACACTAGCCGCCGCGATTGCCCAAGTCTGAGCAATAAAGGCCATGTTGGGAATCTGCGGATCTGAAAGGAATAAGTCCGATGCCCGCGCTGTTGGCGGAATCTTTACCAGCTATGCAGCCACTCCTCATCGTGCCCAATCCTGACCGGCGCCCGGAACAGCTCGCTCAACCGCGCCTCGGTCAGCAGCTCCGCCCGCGGCCCGTCGGCAACGATGCGCCCATCGCGCATCAGGATAATGCGCTCAATCTCAGGCAGAATATCGCCCAGGTGATGTGTCACCAGCACCACCCCCGTGCCCTCCTGCGCCAGCCTGCGCAGCGTCTCGCGCAGCTCCCGTTGCGCCGCTAAATCCAGCGCATTCGACGGCTCATCCAGCAGCAATTGCCTGGGCCTGTGCACAAGCGCCCGCGCAATCAGAATGCGCCGCTTCTCGCCAGCCGACATGGTCCCCACCAGTTGCTCGCTCAAGTGCGTCGCTTCCATCCGCTCCAGGGCTTCCACGGCCCGCGCCCGCATCTCCGCCGTCACCACCAGATTCGGCCACAGCGTCGACGCCGAAAAGAACCCCGCCGTCACCGCATCCAGGCCGGTGGTCACGGCAGTCCGCTCGCCGGGCAGCTCCGCGCCCATCAGCCCGGCGGCCACCACACCAAAGTGCTTCCGCAATTGCGTCAGATCCCAACGCTCGCGCCCGAAGATCCGCACCTGCATCCCCGGCCGCACAATGGGATAGATCTGGCAGGTCATGGCCAGAATCAGCGTCGACTTGCCACACCCGTTCGGCCCCAGAATCGCCACGTGTTCCCCGGCGCGAATGGTCAGGTTCACGTCCTGCAGCACCACCCGGTCGCCGCGCGCCACGTTCACCGCGCGCAGGTCAAGAAAGTCCGTCCCAAGATCTACCTCTGCATTCTGAACAGATTCCGCCGTCTTCTCCGCCATCCAGCCCCCACCTACCTGATAGATTAAATGGGTTGCCCTGGTTACCAAGATGACTGATCTCTCACAATTCATTATTCCCCGCGGCTTCCGCTTTGGCGCCATCAAGGCCGGCCTCAAAGCCAGCGGCCGCACCGACTTTGCCATCATTGCCGCCGAAGCCCCGGCCAGCGCCGCCGCCTCCTTCACGGCCAACCGCGTCACCGCTGCGCCCCTCATTGTCGACAAGCAGCATCTGACCGCCACCCACGGCAAAGTGCGCGTGGTTGCCATTAATGCGGGCAACGCCAACTGCGCCGCCGGACAGGCCGGCCTCGACGCCGCCAACGCCACCTGCACTGCCGCAGCACGCATCTTTGGCTGCCAGCCCGAGCAGGTCTTTCCGTCCTCCACCGGCATTATCGGCGTGCCTCTGCCGGCCGAGAGGCTCATCGCCGTCATGCCCACTCTGGCCGCCTCGCTCGGTGCTGAGTCCGACCGCTTTCTCTCCGTTGCCCAAGCCATCATGACCACGGACACGGTCGAGAAGACCGCCTTCGCCCAACTTGAAGTCGCTGGCCCCGACGGCACAACACAAGAGATCCGCATCGCCGCCCTCTGCAAAGGCGCCGGCATGATCCATCCGCAACTGGTGCCTCACGCCACCATGCTGGTCTACATCCTCACTGACGCCGCAATTGAGCCGGCGATTCTCTCCACCTATCTGAGCCCCGCTATCGAGGTCAGCTTCAACCGCATCTCCGTCGATGGCGACACCTCCACCAACGACACCGTTCTTCTCCTCGCCTCCGGAGCAAGCGGCGCCTCCATCGGTCCCGGCAACGCGGCCTTTGCCGCCGCCCTCACCCAGGTGTGCACCTCGCTGGCGCGTCAGGTTGTCGCTGACGGCGAGGGAATCTCCCACGTCGTCGAACTCCGCATCAATGGCGCCGCCAGCGACGCCGATGCCCTCCGCGTCGCCAAGGCCATTGCCCACTCGCCCCTGGTCAAAACCGCCTGGGCCGGCTGCGATCCCAACTGGGGCCGCCTGGCTTGCGCCATCGGCTACTCCGGGGCCGAGGTCGATCCCGACCGCATCGACATCTCATTCGGCGACTTGCCTATCTGCCGCAACGGTGGTCGTGCCACCGAGTTCGATGAGGCCGCCGCCCACGCCTACATCTCTCAGACCGAGTTCTCCATCTCCATCCAACTCCACCAGGGCAAGGGCTCGTGCCTCTTCTGGACGACTGACCTGACCACCGAGTACATCCACATCAACGCCGACTACTCGACATAGAAAACCTGCCGCATGTGCCTATTGAAATCCAATAACTATTGAATATTGAAGGCCTTAGCGCAAAAGTGCAACTGCGGCCGCTTTTCACCCGCATCCACAGTTAGGCCGCGCATCCGAGTCATAACCCAGTCCACGAAACACCCGCGCCTCCCATTAAGCATATAAATTATTTTTCTATTGACATACACCTCCAAATGTCTTAGCTTGTTTGCCGTGGTCGGACCATGTGTTTTTGATCCCCACAAAAGTAAGCTTTCGGAACCCGCATTGCAAAGCACTGTGCGCCCCTTGTTCAGCTTTGCAAGCAATCGCTAACTGTAAATCGTGGTTGGTCCGGGCCCGACCGACCATGGAAATCGTTTTCCCGTAGCCGCATCCTGAGAATGCTCATTCTCACGATGCTTTGTTCACACTAGTGACTGAATTCATCGGAGTGCCATTATGAGTGAAAAAGGTTTTTTCTGGAACTGCTCTGCCCGGTTGGCATTGATCGCCTTCCTGCTCTTTGCCGCCGCCACAGCGCGCCTTAACGCCCAGGGATATGCATCCATCTCCGGGACTGTGACTGATCCCAGCGGTGCGGTCATTCCGTCCGCTACAGTTACGGCAACACAAACCCAGACGGGTACCGCGACTGTCGTGAAATCGGGAGGAGATGGCAACTATGTCTTTCCCGCACTTCTGCCCTCGAACTACCTCATTTCCGTCTCCGCAGGCGGTTTTCAGAGTTACAAGCAGACCGGCATCGTACTCCAGGCCAACCAGTCGATCACAGTCAACATCAAGCTGACGGTTGGCGCCGCCACTCAAACCGTTAGTGTATCGGGTGACGCGCCTCAAGTGGACACCACCACCGGTACGCTGTCTCAGGTCATTGATGAGGCCCGCGTTGTTGATCTGCCTTTGAACGGCAGAAATGCTGCCTCGCTCATCACGCTTGTGGCCGGTGTTACCGACTCCACCAACGAGGGCAACGGAGCCAATCAGGGCAATGGGAAAACGTTCCCCGCTGCGGTAATCAGCAGTTCCAACGGAACGTTGCCCAACCAGGAAAACTTCCTGCTTGACGGCGGCAACAACGTTGATGAGATGACGAACGTCAATGACCCGTTTCCGTTCCCTGACGCGCTCCAGGAGTTCAGTGTTCAAACCAGCAACTACAACGCCGAATTCGGTCAGAGCGCCGGCGCCATGGTCAACATCGTCACCAAATCGGGCGGCGAAAAGTTTCACGGCGACGCCTTCGAGTTCCTGCGCAACGGCTACTTCGATGCCAAGCCGTACTTCGCTACCGTGGCCGACAATTACCACCACCATAATTTTGGCGGCGTCATTGGCGGGCCGGTGATCATTCCCCACTTTTCCTCGGGAAAGAGCACGCAGTTCTTCTTCGGCTATCAGCGCACCATCGCTCACCAGAATTCGAACTCAAATACGTCGACGGTGCCCACCGCGGCTGAAGAGGGACTCGCCTCCGGCTCAACCGGCGCCAATTTTGGCAACCTCTGCACCGGCACCTTCACAGCGCCAGGCACTGGAACCAACACCGGTAACAACTACTGCAGCAACGCAAGCCAGCAGATTTACAATCCGTTCACGGGCGTGGAATACCCAAACAACATAATCCCCGCCAGCGATTTCGATCCCGCTTCCGTAGCATTCGAGAAGGTGTTTCCCACATACACCGGAACCGAATCCGCAGGGACGATCGGAGGCTTGGTCAACTACTTCAAGCCCACCACTCAGTTCTATAACGAATATGTATCGCGCGTAGACCACGCCTTCAGCGACAAGGACCACCTCTTCGGCCGCTACTATTACGACTACTATCAACAGGCGGCCGATTTCGTTCCCACCAATCTGCTCAGCTACGGGTCGTACTTCAACACCCGTTACCAGAACGCGCTGCTCTCTGAAACTCACACCTTCACCGGCAACCTGCTGAACAACCTGGTCATCAACTATCAGCGTGAAGTCTCCTTGCGCGGCGGACCTCCGGGAAGCCAGGACATCACCTCCTATGGAGTGAAGAACATCTGGCAGCCGGGCACCGGTCCCTATTTGCAAGCGGCCATAACCGGATTTTTCGGGGCTTCGGGGTCGGCGTTTGCCGGTTGGGAGCGCAACAACTACACTCTCAACGACGATTTGCACTGGGTAAAGGGAACCCACAACCTCGCCTTCGGCGGTCACGTCGAGTTGAGCAAGTTCGACGTCACCAACGTGTATACGTCGTACGGCGGCTTCGCTTTCGCCAAGGCCGGATCCTCACTCCCTCTGGGAAATGTAAATGCAATGGCTAATTTCCAGGTGGGCTTCATGAGTTCGTTTTCACAAGGGAACTTCGAACTCGTCAATGACCGCGCTCACTTTCCCGGCATCTATGCCGAGGATAGCTGGAAGTTGAATCACCGCCTTACGCTGAATTATGGCGTGCGCTGGGAGGCCTTCGCTCCCTGGTCAAACAAGGTCGGCTCCCAGACAGCATTCAATCCCGCCAACTACGCCGCCAGCAAAGGCACTCCCCAATTCAGCACTCTCCCCGCCGGCATGGTCATCTCCGGCGACTCTGGGTTCCCGGCGAACGGAGTCAAGAACAAGTACGCGCAGTTCATGCCTCGCGTTGGTTTCGCCTATGACTTGTCGGGCAATGGCAAAACCGTGGTGCGCGGTGGCACAGGCATCTTCTACCAGGACCGACTGCCGGGCTTCTTCAACCTCAGCCAGGCCAGCTTTGTGCCAAATACCATCTCCATCGCGCTTACCAACCCCCTCAAAACCGCCGGAAGCCCCGGAGGGCCGTTCAGCAATCCGTATTGCACGGGATGCGCGACCGGTTCGTACACCAATCCTTTCCCGTTCACCTTGCCGTTCAAGTCCACGCAGGCATTCCCGAATGGATTTCAACTCGGTGAGTATGATCCATCCGGCAACTTCCAGGTGCCGGTCACTTATGACTACAACCTGACCGTCGAGCGTCAACTCGTTTCCAGTTGGGCGCTGCGGGTCGCTTATGTCGGCTCCGGTTCCCGCCATCAGTTTGTCAATCTCGAACTCAATCCGGGAGTTAACACAGGCTCCATGGTGGGCGGTAAGCTGACATTCCCTGGCGGCACATCGAACGTGCTTACCAGAAGGGTGTATAACACCGCTCCCAACGTCGGGCCCTGCCTAACCACCGTGGGCTGCGCCACCAGTTATTCCGACATCCTTGAAGCCTCCATGATTGGATCGGCAGGCTTCAACTCGCTTCAGGTCTCGCTGGAAAAGAAGATGTCCCACGGCCTTTCGCTGCTCGTCAACTACACCTGGTCCAAGACACTGGACGATATGCCGCAAGCAACCAGAGTCTCAAACACCGAGGATCTGAACGCGGGCGAATCGTATGTCTATCCGCTCTATCCAGCCGGCGCGGCCAATATTCCGGCGGCGGCCATTGTCCCAGACATCAAGGCGCTCGACCGCGGCCATTCGGACATCGATAAGCCCCAAGCCATCTCGGCTTCGTATGTGTATGCACTTCCCAAGTTGAATACGGGGAACAGCCTGCTCAGATATATCGCAAACGGCTGGCGCACCAGCGGACTGATTCAGCACCACTCTGGAGATTCCCTGACCGCATACACGGGAGCGGATACCTCTTCGACCGGCCTGAGCCAGGATCGCGCGCAGCAAAACCTCTCTTCGTCCGCTTACCTAAAGACGGCCGGTTATGGTCAAGGCAATTGCACCACGTCTGGTAAGTCCTGCGTCGCCTGGCTCAATCCTGCCACTTTCTCGACTCCGGTCAATACTGGCGCCGGTACCGGCTTTGGCAACATCGTCAAGGGTACGCTTCGCGGCCCTGGCTTCACCAACTGGGATGGCGCCGTCATTCGCACCTTCCCCATCGTTCGCGAAACCAACTTGGAGTTCAGGGCCGAGTACTTTGACCTGCTCAACCACACCGAACTCTCCAACCCGGGCACCTCTCTTGCTAGCGCTACCTTTGGAACCATATCGGGAACGCAAGGCGGCCCGCGCATCGCGCAATTCTCGCTCAAGTACACCTTCTAGTAGAGTGCGTCAGTAACTTCGGGTGGCGGGCCATCGTGCAGCAAGCACGATGGCCCGCCACCCAATTCTTTTGCTGAACACGATCGGCTTGCCCAGCATGAGCAGCCCAACCGCCGCGCCCGCAAGCGTGTGGGCGTCCCTTTCTATAGGCCCGCCCCCATCCTTCCATTTACAATCGCAACAACCCCTGAGGCTCTTCTACTCGATGACCACCCCAAGTTCTCAAGTTGTCTCTCCTGCCGCCGCCGCGCCACCCCACAACGGTTTCTCGCTCATCTCCAACGACACGCTTCTCCAGCTCTACACCACCATGCTCAAGTGCCGCCTCCTCCAGCAGCGCATCGGCATCATCGTCACTGAAGACGGGCAGATCGGCCCCTTTGCCGCAGCCAGCCAGGAAGCCGCCGCCGCCGGTGTTGGTCTCTGCCTGCTCCCCGGCGACACTCTAGCCCCCGCGCCCCGCGGCTTCATTCCATCCTTCGTCAAAGGCCTGCCACTGGAAGCGATCTTTGACCGGATTCTCTC
Organism: uncultured Occallatibacter sp.; assembly: GCA_964419175.1. Classification (GTDB taxonomy): domain Bacteria; phylum Acidobacteriota; class Terriglobia; order Terriglobales; family Acidobacteriaceae; genus Telmatobacter. The sequence goes on from CAYQOQ010000075.1 coordinate 17,978, forward strand.
CGCGCTCACACCCAAGAGCGCCGGCCCCCGCCCCCCCTATGCACGGCTCAAACTCATTCCCCCTTCCTTGAGCCTCGCCACTCAACTCGACAGAGCGATCAAAGCCGCCATCACCAACAAGGCCGCCAGGAATAAGCAGATTGCGGTAGCCTTCTGCGGCAGTTCCAGCGCAGACCTTCTCCGCAACGCCATGCGTCAGGCCGGCAAGCGAAAGCTCCCCATGCTTTTTGTCTGCCACAGCGCCGGGGACGACGAGGCCATTTGCCAGCAGACGCAGGACTGCGGTTTTCCCGGCGTTACGGTGGATGCCGATGACGCGGTAGCTCTTTATCGCGTTGCCACTGAAGCCATCACGCACGCGCGCCGCGGCAGCGGTCCCACCCTCATCGAGTGCAAACCCTGGCCCCACCCCGTTTCAAAACCGGGCAAGCGTCGCGCCGCCGGCAGCGCCATCCTCAACATGGAGGCGTACTTGACCCGCAAGGGCCTCTTCGATAAGAAGTTCAAATCCAAAGTCACCGCAAGCTTCCGCCGCGAACTCGACGCCGCCATGAAGATCAACTGATTAGAGCAAATTCGCAGTTGGTGTAGTGCTGCTTTGAAGGGTATGGGCTTTAGCCCGTACGTCCATTCAGCAATAGGGATGTGGGCTTTAGCCCCTGAGGGAATGCTTATTCCTCCATACCATTCATGAAGCTGCCGTTACCGCGCCCGCGGATGCGTCCTGTCGTAGACCTGTTCCAACTGTGCAGTTGTCAACTGCGTGTAGCGCTGCGTAGTCGATAGCCGTTCGTGCCCCAGCAGTTCCTGAATGGCCCGCAGGTCGGCGCCCTCTTCCAAAAGATGCGTTCCGAAGGCGTGCCGCAGCGTGTGCGGATGCACGTCCGATGAGAGCCCGCGCAGAATGGCGATGCGCTTCACGATGCGGCCCACGCTGCGTGTCGTCAGCCGTGCTTGACTCGCAGGCCTCGCGCCGCCAGCCTTGCCCAGGCCGCGCAATTGCATATTCACAAACAGCGCCGGCGTATCAGCTCCCGTTGCAGCGGCCAGCAGCGCCGAGCGCTCCGTGAGATAAGTGCGCACTGCTTCGGCCGCCGCATCGCCCAGAGGAACGTACCGCTGCTTCTGTCCTTTGCCGCGCACCAGGATCGCTTCGTTGGCCCAGTGAATATCTTCCAGGTTCAGCCCCGTCAGCTCGGCGTTACGAATGCCGCAGCCGTATAGCAATTCGAGAATAGCCCGGTCGCGTGCCGGCCAACTCGCCGCGTCCGCGTCCACTGAATCCACTACCTGGTTCATCTGTTCGATCGAAGGCACGCGCGGCAGATGTTTCGACAGCTTCGGCGTCGCCACCAGCGACGCGGCATTGCGGTCGATGTGGCCGGTGCGCGCCAGCCACTTGAACCAGCTGCGAATCGCAGCCAGCGCACGCGCCGCCGATGCTTTCGAGAGTCCGCGATCGTACAGTGTGCCCAGGTACGCGCGAATATCCGTATGCTCAATGCGCTGTATGCTCTGGTCCACACTAGTGTCGGTGTTTAGCTCGATGCCAAATCTCCCGCTCAACCACGCCGCAAAGCCGTGCAACTCGCGTTCGTAAGCGCGCAACGTGTGTACGGAAGCCCCGCGCTCATTGGTCAGAACCTTCAGATAGCCGTTGACCAGCGTGTCCAGCGGAGAAGCAATCCCCGTTGTCGACGGCGCGTTCATGCCGGCTTATTCTCCACGCTTGAGCCCACTGCCGCTCGTGTGCGTCCGTGCTCTTCCGCCCGCTCCACAGCGCGGCGCGTAGACGATTGCACGGCCTCGGGCCTCGACGCCGCGCGTGGATGCAAGCGGTACACAGTCTTCAGCCGCCCCAGCGCCAGGTGCGTGTAAACCTGCGTCGTCGAAATATCGGCGTGGCCCAGAATCAACTGCACGCTGCGCAGGTCGGCGCCGTGCTCCACCATGTGCGTTGCGCAGCTGTGGCGCAACCGGTGCGGGCTTGCGTCCGGGTTCGACAGCTTCACCAGGTGCCACACCCACTGCCGCGTCAGTGGCATCCCGCGCAGCGAAAGAAACAACCGCGCAGTGTCTTGCTTTGAAGCGTCCATCCGCGCGGCACTGGCTTTGCTCCTGCCACTGATGCGCGCCAGGTGCGGACGTCCCTCGCGCAGATAAGTCTCAAGCGCTCCAATCGCCGCGCGCCCCAGCGGCACAATGCGTTCCTTGTCGCCCTTGCCGCGCACGTGCACCCGGCCTGCATCCAGTCCCAGATCGCTTGTGGAGAGCGCCGTCACCTCGGATACCCGCAACCCGCCCGCATACAGCAGTTCCAGAATGGCGCGGTCGCGCAGATCGGTAGCCTGCGCCTGTGGATGCGAAGCAGCCATGCCGGCGCGCTCCAGCATCTCCGCCACCTCCGGCTCTGCAAGCGACTTCGGCAGCACCTTCCACGCCTTGGGCGATTCAATGTTGACTGTTGGGTCGTGATGAATGCGCCGGTCCAGCAGCAGCCACTTGTAAAAACCGCGCAGGCAACTCAGCTTCCGTGCCGACGAACGCGAGTCGATGCCGTGGTTGCGCAGATTTTCCAGAAACGCAGCCACATCTTCCTGCACCGCCTTCAGCAACACGCCGTTGCGGCCCTCGATAAACTCCGCAAAGATTCTCAGGTCGCTTAGGTAAGCCTCGCAGGTCAAGGGCCGCAAGCCCTTTTCCACGCGAAGATACACTTGGTATTCCTTCAACAGCTCCAGATTGCGCGGCGTGTCCACAGTTTCGATTATCCGCGCCTTAACGCGGACCTGCGCGCGCCAGAGAGCTTACCGAACCTCGTTCATCAACGAATCAACATCATCACTATTGCACCCTTGCAATCGGCCGCGGAAACATCGTGTTAAAACGCGTTCCAGTGCGCCTCTATCTCTTCCAGCGGTTTGTTCCTCGTCTCTGGCACAAACCGCCACGCAAACACCGCCTGGGTCAGGCACATCAACGCGAGAAAGCCCAGCGTCACAGCCTTGCCTATCACGTGAAACGCGTACGGAAACAGCAACACCACCACCGCATTCGCCACCCACTGCAGCAGCACAGGAAACACCATCGCCCGGCCGCGCACGTCGTTCGGGAAGATCTCCGGCATCAGCGTCCAGAAAACCGGCCCTACGCAGGAACAGAAAAACGCAAGGTAGGCAAGAATCAGCACCAGTACCGCCAGACCGTGAAACCGCCCCGTCAGCGCGGCCGCAAGCAGGCCGGCGAGCGAGAGCATCATGCCCAGCGAACCCACAATGTACAGCGGCTTTCGCCCGTATCTGTCGATCGTCCAGAAGGCAACGATGGTAAAGATAAACTCAGTAACCCCAACCAGAAACGTCGAGAACAGTGCCCCATCCACCTTCCACCCCGCGGAAAGAAAAATCGCCGGCGCGTAATCGACAATCGTGTTGATGCCCGAAACGTGAATCAGAATAGCCAAACCCAGGCTGACGATCAGCGCCTTGCGCACGCCCGGTCGCCTGAGCCCGCTTGAATCCTCCCTCACGCTGCTCAAACTGGTCTCAATCGCCGAAATCTCCACCTCTGCCGTTTCCTTGCCGGAGATGCGCTCCACCAGCAGCAGAGCCTCGCGCTTTCTCCCAATTCTTACCAGGAAGCGCGGAGTCTCTGGAGCAAGTGCGATCAGCAGCAGAAACAGCGCCGACGGTATCACGCCAGTCAAGAACATCCACCGCCAGTTATAGGGGCCCGTGTTGCGCAGCAAGTAGTTGATGGAGTACGAAGTCAGCAGGCCGCTCACAATCGACATCTGGTAGACGGTTCCCATGCGCCCGCGAATCGCAGCCGGAGAAACCTCGGACACATACATCGGAGAGAGCAGGGAAACACCGCCCACGGCCAGGCCGCCGATAAAGCGCGCAAGAATAAAAACAGGAAAGTTGGGCGCCAGCGCCGTAGCCACTGAGGTGGCGACGAACAGCAGCGCCACCCACACCAGCATGCGCTTGCGTCCGTAGCGGTCCGTCACCCGTCCCGCAAAAAATGACCCCAGCACGCATCCAAACAGCAGGGAACTGAATGCCCAGCCGAGACTGATGTCGCTCAGATCGAACTGCCGCACAAGAAACGGGCCCGCGCCGGTAATGATGGCGATATCGAATCCAAACAGCAGCCCCCCCAGCGCCGCCGTGCAGGCCAGAAAGACAACATAACTCCGATTGAAGCTCCCGCTCACCGGTTCTCACTCCTCTTAAAATCTGTCCAAAGTCTCAAATTCAGGTGAAGGGTACGGGCTTCAGCCCGTACATAACCCCAGCAAAATGAGTTGGGCTTTAGCCCTCGAGGGATGTCTTTTTGTTTCATTTCCGCCGTCTTTCCAGTCTCCCACCGGCGTTGCCGACCCGCGAAGCAATGAAAACTCGCCGTAGCATTTCACCCGCTGACTTGCTGACTTGCTTGTCTCCGCGTAGCGGAGGCTAACTTGCTGCCTTTGTTT
>CAYQOQ010000076.1:0-22100 GCA_964419175.1 uncultured Occallatibacter sp.
GCGGCAGCAGCACGTCCAGCAGGCGCTCCTCGGCGTTCATCTCGGCGCGGTCTTCTACCTCTTCCAGGCGCTCTTCGCGCACCATGTCGATGGCAATCTCTACCAGGTCGCGGATCATGGATTCCACATCGCGGCCCACGTAGCCAACCTCCGTAAACTTCGAGGCCTCAACCTTCAGAAACGGCGAGTTGGTCAGCTTCGCGAGACGCCGCGCGATCTCTGTTTTGCCGACGCCCGTGGGCCCAATCATGATGATGTTCTTCGGCATGATGTCGTCGGCTATGTCGGGCGGCAGCTTCTGCCGGCGCTGGCGGTTGCGCAGAGCGATGGCAACGGCGCGCTTGGCGGCCTTCTGCCCGACAACATGCTTGTCGAGCTCGGTGACGATCTCGCGCGGCGTTAGCTCGTCGAGCGAGAGGTCTTGTTCTTCGGCGGATGCGGGCAGATAAATGGCCATGAATGCTGGGGGGCGAGCGGAGGTTTTCCGCTACCCTTTCAACTCCTCGAAGGTAACGTGGTCGTTGGTATAGATGCAGATTTCGCCTGCGATTTTCATGGCCTTTTCGGCGATTTCGCGGGCAGAGAGATCGGTGTTTTCGATAAGCGCGCGGGCGGCAGCGGTGGCATAAGGCCCGCCGGAGCCGATGGCGGCCAGCGCCTCGTCGGGATCGATCACATCTCCCGATCCCGAGATGAGGAAGGTCTGGCCCACGTCGGCAACCAGCAGCAGAGCCTCCAGATTGCGCAGCATCTTGTCGGTGCGCCAGTCCTTGGCCAGCTCGACAGCGGAGCGGTTGAGGTTGCCGGCATACTGCTCCAGCTTGGTCTCAAAGCGCGAAAACAGCGAGAATGCATCGGCGGTCGAGCCCGCAAATCCAGCCAGTATCTTGTCCTGATAAAGACGGCGAATCTTCTTTGCCGAGTGCTTCAGAACGTGGTCGCCGAGTGTGACCTGACCGTCGGCGGCCATAACAACACTGCCGTTGCGGCGGATGCAAATCACTGTGGTAGAACGAATTCGTGTACGCTTTGCTGCGATCATGCTCTCTTCCGAAACCAAGAAACGAACCTCCGCGGGCAAACATCCGGCAAGGCCGGAATGGCTGCCTGCTGCAACCTTAAGTATAGGTCATTTGCTTGGTTTCTCACTGGTTAACCACAGAACGGAGAGAGAGAATGGCGCGCGAAGCGGTGGCGTCTTTGCCGCATTCCCAACTCCTTCCGTTTCCCAGATTGAATTGAGGCGAGCCGGATTGACCACGAGCGTCCCACCGCCTCCACAGAGACGAGTGTGCTGCTGCGCTATTCTTGTGTTGGGACACCTGGGGTGGAGTCCCAACTTCGATGACCCATCTCACCGCAAGCGACTGGGAGATTGTTGCTGGCCTGGTTTCGATTGCCGGGGTTGGCGCATTTGCGCTGTGGCTGGCGTTTCGCAAACGCCCCTCGGCAGAGGAACTGGAGCAGGCGCGGCGCAGGTTTCTGGTGCAATCCGGCCGCCTTGTGGACGGTATGTTGCTGGATGTCTGCCAGGTCGAGGTTCCTCCCGCGTCCAAAACTGAAGCCGCGCGCACGCTGTCCATGCTCCTGTTCAGCTATCGGATCGCCGGCGCGGAATACGAGTGCTCCCAAGACATTACCAATATGACCGAGGTGGTGGATGCGGCCCAGGCGAGGGCGGGATTCCCCTGCACCGTGCGCTACCAGCCAGGGAATCCGCAAAACAGCATTGTGATCGCTGAGGACTGGACCGGGCTGCGCGCCGGCCTGCCCGTGTTGCCCGCGTACGATGATCGCGATCCGATCGATGTTAGTCATCTCCGCCCTGGACGGGGCTGAAAGGCGGCGTTGGCGGAGCATAGCGGAACCAGGATCGGCATATCTCGAGGGCTAAACACTCAAGTCGACGCGACCAAAAGGGAGCGGCGACCTCACACAGACTGCAACAGCACACTGTGTTTCTGGTTCCGCTCTATACCCAGCCCCGGTTACACTAGCTCCATGCATGTCCACGCGGCGCCAGCCGGCCCGAGCGCAAAAAGGACGACATCGGTACTGCGATTTTCGCTGGCGGCTACGCTTGCGTATGTTGTGGTCACGTTCGTTGCCGGTCTGCGCGCTCACTCGCTCGCGCTGCTTTCCGAGTCTGGGCACAACGTGTCGGACTTTCTGGCGCTGCTGCTGAGCTTTGCCGCCGTTTACTTCCAGGGCCGTCCCGCCGACCACTCTAGAACCTTCGGCTACCAGCGTGCCGGCGTGCTGGCCGCTTTCATCAATTCCGCCACGCTCATTGTGATCGCGCTGTGGATTGCGGTAGAGGCTGTGCATCGGCTCTCAAGTCCTGTGATTGTGCAGCCCCGACTGATGATGATCGTGGCCGCCGCCGGCGTGGTCATGAACGGCGTGATCGCCGCACTGCTGTGGGGCGTGGCCCGCGACGTCAACATGCGTTCCGCTTTCATCCACATGGCCGGGGATACGCTCTCAACGGCGGCCGTAATTGCCGGAGGCGCGGGCATTGTCCTCACGGGGCAGAATTGGATCGACCCCGCCTTGTCGCTGCTGATTGCCGCGCTCATTCTCTGGTCGAGCTTCGGCATCGTCCGCGAGACGCTCAACATTCTGCTGGAAGGCGCGCCGCGCGGTATTTCGCTCGCGGACATTCGATTAGGCATGGAAGGCGTCGAGGGTGTTGTCAACGTGCACGACCTTCACGTATGGAGTCTCGGTTCGCAGTCGCGCGCGCTGGCCTGCCACGTCACCATCGCCGATATTCCTCCTTCTGAGAGCGCCTGTATCCTGTTGAAGTTGAATCACGTCCTCAAGGACCACTTCCATATTAGCCACACCACCATTCAGTTCGAGCACATCGGGTGCCAGGAGCTTCAGGGTTGCGTGGTGCCGCCCGAGGAAATGGCGGACAGCCAACGCCATCATGGGCACACGCATTAGGCGAGCTACAGGAGGTTTTTCCGCATGATACGCAGCCGTGGCGTATTCGCTGTTCTTTGCCTTGCGTTGCTCTCAGCCTTGCCCGCATTCGCCCGCAAGGCCCCAGCGGAGACGCAGCCTCCGGTTCTTTCCGCGCAACAACTCGATGCCCTCTCCGGCGAATACACCAGTTCGTCGGAGCCCGATACGTCGCTAAGCTTTTATGTGGAAGACGGCAAACTCGTGGTCGAGTCCGACCACCGCATCCCCCAGGAGTTGAAGCCTGTTTCTGCTCTTGAGTTCGGCTTTAACCATCAGGAGATCGCCTTCCGCTTTACCCTCGATTCAAATGGGCGCGGAGAAACGCTGGTCTTGCCAAACGATCCGCAGGAACCTGTCTATCGCCGCACCGGCCCGCCGGTCCATCACGTCTTCCACGACTATCAGCGGACTGAGGCGATGATTCCTATGCGCGACGGCGTGAAGCTGCATACCGTGATCCTCAAGCCGGCAGACATTGCCGTGCCGCTGCCCTTCCTGATTCAGAGAACCCCGTACGGCGTGGACGGAACCAGTCGCGCCTCGTTCTTCGGCCAGCGTCCGGAACTGGCGCGCGCCGGCTACATCTATGTTTGCCAGGACATCCGCGGACGCTACAAAAGCGAAGGCTCGTTCGTCATGAGCCGTCCGCTCGCCGATCACAACGATCCCAAAGCGATCGACGAAAGCACCGATACGTACGACACCGTGGCCTGGCTGCTGACCAATGTGCAGGGAAACAACGGCCGCGCGGGGTTTGTCGGCACAAGCTATCCGGGCTTTCTGGCCATGATGGCAGGCATCGATCCGCATCCGGCGGTCAAAGCCATTTCTCCGCAGGCGCCCATGATCGACGTATGGATGGGCGACGATTTCTTTCACAACGGCGCCTTCCGCCAGAGCTACGGATACGACTACGTCCTCTCCATGGAGTCCAGCAAGGAAGAGACGAACGTGAGCTACGGCAAGGATAAGGACGGCAAGCCCACGGATGGTTTTGACTACTTTCTCAAGCGAGGCTCCTTCGCGGAGGACGTGAAGAAATCCGGCTCCAAAGTCCTGCCCACGTGGAAGCTCTTCCTCGACCATCCCGCGTACGACAACTATTGGAGTTCGCGCGGCGTGGTCCACTCGCTGAATGCTGTTACCGTGCCAACACTCAGCGTGGGCGGCTATTACGACCAGGAAGATATGTATGGGCCGCAGGTGGAGTACTCCACCTTGGAACGGCACGATGCCACGCACGAGAACTTCCTGGTCCTCGGCCCGTGGCGGCATGGATACTGGTCTTCGCCGTCGCGGCATCTCGGCAACCTGGAATACGGCGAACCCATTGGCACGGAGTTCCGCGCGCGGATTGAGGCAAAGTTTTTCGGCCACTATCTTAAGGATGAGGCGGGCTTCGATCTCGAAGACACGGCCAGCTTTCAGACGGGCTCCAACACCTGGAAACGCTACAGCAGTTTTCCACCTCGTGCGTCCATGCCCACCAGTTTGTACTTGCAGGGCAACGGTCTCCTCAATTGGAGCAGCTCAACGGCCGCGGCTGCGACAAGTTATGTGAGCAATCCCGCCGACCCGATTCCCTACCGCCATCGGCCTATCCAGCCCACTTACTCTGACGGCTCGCAGTGGTTCAACTGGCTCACCGAAGATCAGCGCTTTGTAACCGTCCGCAAGGACGTCGCCGTCTGGAAACTGCCGGTGCTCGCGAACAACCTCACCATCACCGGCGAAGTGGTCGCCGATATCTACGCCGCAACCACCGGCTCAGACAACGACATGGTGGTCAAGCTCATCGACCAATACCCGGACGACGATCCAGACGAGAAAATGCGCGGCTATCAACTGATGACGAACGCCGAGATCTTTCGCGGCCGCTACCTGGACAGCTTTGAAAAGCCCGCGCCGCTCGTCTCAGGTAAAGTGCGCGAGTACAAATTTTCTCTCCACGCCGTCGATCATGTCTTCAAAGCCGGACACACGGTGATGGTTGAGATTCAGAGCACGTGGTTCCCCCTCTACGACCGCAACCCGCAAACCTTCGTCCCCAACATCATGAAAGCGAAGGTACGGAACTACAAGGCCGCCACCATCACCGTCTACTCCGGCCCCGGCCACGAATCGACCCTCCAGATCCCGGTGATGCACCCGTGAGGGTGGTGTCCCGTCTCCCATATTCGCAGCAAAACACAAGTTGTCATCCTGAGCGAACGGGGCCCCAGGCGCTTTTCAGCTTCGGATGGTGAGTCGAAGAATCTGCTGTTGTTTTTCAAACAGCTTCGGAGACAGGACATTAGTTCTTCTCCCCGTTTCGCGCTAGAATAGAAGACGAAGTGACCCTCCACCAGCCCATTCCGGCCCTCCTCTAGCGGCGCCCGCCGCCGATACCTGTTCTCCGCCCATACTCCCCTTTTGCAATTCACCACACCAAAACTTCAAGGCCCGGAGGGCGCAAGATGATTGACCGTTTGGAACAGATGGAGCAGCGCTACAACGAACTGCAGGCGCAGTTCACGCTGCCCGAGGTCATTAACGACCACGAAAAATATCAGAAGACCGCCAAGTTGCTCCGCGAAATCGAAACTCCGGTCGAAAAGTACCGCGAGCTAAAGCAGGTGCAGCAGGGCCTGGCTGAATCGCGTGCCATGCTCACCGAGAGCGACGCCGACATGCGCGCCATGGCCGAGGAAGAGATCGCCTCGCTTCAGCCCCGCGAAACGGCTCTTGAAGAAGAGTTGAAGGTGATGCTGCTGCCCAAGGACCCGAACGACGAGAAGAACGTGATTCTCGAAATTCGCGCCGGCACCGGCGGCGACGAGGCTTCGCTGTTTGCTGCGGAGATCTTCCGCATGTACACCCGCTTTGCCGAGCAGCACCGCTGGAAAATCGAGCTGTTGTCGATGTCCGAATCCGGCGTCGGCGGCTACAAGGAAGTGATTGCGATCATCGAAGGCGACCGGGTCTACTCGCAACTCAAGTGGGAGAGCGGCGTGCACCGCGTGCAGCGCGTTCCCGCGACCGAAACGCAGGGCCGCGTTCACACATCTGCGGTCACCGTGGCGGTTCTTCCTGAGGCCGAGGATGTCGACATCAAGATCGAAGCCAAAGACATCCGCATCGATACATTCTGCTCTTCCGGACCCGGCGGCCAATCGGTAAACACAACCTACTCCGCCGTCCGCATTACGCACCTGCCCACCAACACCGTGGTCAGTTGCCAGGATGAGAAATCGCAGATCAAGAATCGCGAGAAGGGCATGCGCGTGCTCCGCTCGCGCCTCTATGAGCAGGAGATGGACCGGCAGAACGCCGAGCTCGCCAAGGAGCGCAAGCAGCAGGTCGGCACCGGCGACCGCAGCGAAAAAATTCGCACCTACAACTTTCCGCAGAACCGCATGACCGACCACCGCATCGGCTTGACGTTGCACCAGCTCGACCTGGTGATGGAAGGCCGTCTGCAGCCGGTTGTCGACGCGCTCATTACGTTCTACCAGTCGGAGCAGTTGAAGGCCGAGAGTCAGGCCGCGTGACGCTGTGAGTCTTCAAAGCTGGGTTCAGAACGGCGAAGCACGGCTGCGCGGTGGCCCGCACCCCGAGCGTGCCCGCCGCGATGCGGAGCTGCTGCTGCTCAACCTGATTCAGCGAGATCGTGCCTTTCTGATTTCGCATTCGCACGACAATCTAAGCGCCGAAGGCGTCGTCCGCTACTATGCCCTCATTGAGCGGCGCCTGAGCGGCGAGCCCATCCAGTACATCACCGGTGAGACGGAGTTTTACGGGCTGCCGTTCGAGGTGACGCGCGACGTGCTCATTCCGCGCCCCGAGACCGAACACCTGGTAGAAAAGGTGCTTGCGCTGGCAGCAAATTTTCAGCACCCGCAAATTGTGGATGTAGGCACAGGCTCCGGCGCAATCGCCGTTGCTCTCGCTTACAAGCTGCCCGATGCCCGCATCACCGCCATCGACATTTCAGCGGCCGCGCTCGCCCTCGCGCGCGCCAATGCCGAGCTGAACGGAGTTGCGAATCGCATCAGCTTTGTCGAAGGCGATCTGCTCGCGCCGGTTGCGAACGAGAAATTTGAGATTGTCGTTTCCAATCCGCCTTACGTTGCTGAGAGCGACCGAGCGTCGCTCTCCGTCGAAGTGCGGGACTACGAACCAGCGCTTGCGCTGTTTGCCGGCAGCGGCCTCGACATCTACCGCCGCTTGATTCCCGCTGCTCGATCTGCCCTTGCCCCCGCCGGCTTTCTCGCCATGGAGATCGGCTGCGGACAGGACACAGCCATCGCGGATTTACTCGCTGCCGCGGCCTTCACGCAGATCGAGTTCACCCCCGACCTGCAAGGCATTCCCCGCGTCGCATCGGCGCGTCTCAACTCCTACTCGATTGCAAACACCGCATAAATGCTGGCCGAACTGGTCACCTTGCGCGGCTCAATCGATAGCGCCTGCGGCGCCGCAGACTTCGCATCCATCTGAACAGCATTGCCGGCAAACGCCCTCATCGCAAACACCGGCGCTGCCACCTGGTTCGACACATACACCAGTGCGCCAAGCTTCACGCCCATGCCCTTGGCCAGCACGGCTGCCTGCGCCCGCGCCCGCGCAGTCGCGCCTTCCAGCGCCTTGTCCTCGAGCGCCTGCTCGTTCTCGACGATCCAGTCAATCTGTCCGCTGTCCGTCGCCCCCGCGGTCACGGCCACATCCAATATCTCCGCCGCCCGCTCCGGCTTTACCTTCACCGTCCACTGCTGCGCCAGCGTAAACTTGTGCGGCTTCTGGTAGACGCTGTCAAGCCGCTGCCACTCGCTCCGTATCGCGATCTCCGGAATCCCCGCCTGCTTCAGTGCCGAAACAATCGCATTCGATGTCTGCGCCCCGGCCGCGTAAGCCGCCTTCGCATCCGAGGGCTGCGTCTGAAATCCGACATGCAGAATCGCCACATCCGGCTCAACCGTCACCCGATCCTCCGCGCTCACCGTCAACGTCCGGTTCGCCGGCTCAATCTTCAGTTGCACCTGGCTTGTCTGCTGTGCCCCAACCGCCGCGCACCCCGCCACAAGCGCCATCGCCGCAATTCCTTGTCTCACCAGCATGAGTTTGTCTCCTTCTTTCCTTTGGACGTATCCCATTGAGGATCTTGCAAAAAGATTCTTCTGAGAAACTGCGAGAGTCCGATCTACTGGATCGTCCAGTCTTCCGTCTTCAGGCCTTCAACAAACGAAAACGCCGCGTCATGTGTAACCAGAATCAGCCCTGCAGCGATGGCATGAGCCGCAATCATCATGTCTTCCAGGCTCAACGGTCTCCCTATCTGTCGTTGTTTCACGCGAAGTGAGCCATAGTTTCGAGCCGCTGCAGAGTCCCACGCCATGCACGTAACACTTGCGAACAGTGCCTCCGCCGCAAAGCGCAGCCGCAGTGTGCCGGGCTTGAGCGCAAGGCCATAGAACACCTCCGCCTCAGAGATGGACGAGATCGCTACCGCCTCGGCCGTCACAAGGTCAAACTTGCTCCGTACCAAAGGCATCCGCCCATTCAGTAGATAACTGACAATATTTGTGTCGAGCAGATAACGAGGAGGCATTTAAAACAGGTCCAGTTCCCGTGGCATATGAACCTCGCGATCTGTCAAAAAATCCTCGGGGAATTTCGCCCAATCGAAGATTTGGAATAGTTCCTTCGCCGAGAGCTTTCCCAATTCATCAACCTTGCGCTCGAAAACCTCTTCGGAAATCTCGTGAGTGTCGAAACGGTCGAACCATTCCTGCATGGTTCGCGCGGGCAACGCCGAGCTTGGCGAAAGCACAACCTCGCCCGTCTCTGGATTTCGCCGGATCGTCACCTCGGTCCCCTCGAACCGGAACTCTTTCGGCAGGCGGACAGCCTGACTGCGGCCATTCTTGAACAGTTTGGCTGTCGTGGCCGACTCGGGCCGAGCTTTGGATGTGGGGTTTGTCGCGCTCACGTCAGCCTCTCCTTCGTGATCTATACCGATACTATATAGAGTATATACCAATTCGCTCTTCAGCTCCCTACTGCACCACCGCAAACCTCATCCCGAACCGCCGCAGTTTTTCCAGCGTCACCGCCGCCTGCCCGGAATCGATAGCCTCAGCCCCCATCTGCACGCCCTCTTTCAGATCCGCGGCCAGTCCCGCAGCCACCAGCCCCGCCGCCGCATTCAGCAACACAATATCCCGCCGCGCCCCCGGAATGCCGGTCAACACGTCGTAAAGATGCGCGGCATTCGTCGCCACATCGCCGCCCGTGAAATCTTCCAGCTTCGCCCGCGGCAGCCCCGCCATCTCCGGCGTCACCCGAGCCGCGTGCAGCTTCGACTCGCCCGTCTCCGACTCCTCGACCCGCGCCACCACCGACTCGCCCGTGGTCGTCAACTCGTCAATCCCGTCGCTCCCATGCACCACAAACGCCCGCTTGGCGCCCAGCGCCACCAGCGTCCGACCCACCAGCAGCACTCTGCTCGGAGCCAGCACGCCGATCACCTGCGCCCCTGCTCCCGCTGGGTTGGTCAGCGGCCCGCACAAATTAAAAATCGTCCTGAACCCCAGCGCCCGCCTCAGCGGCCCCACCGCCTTCATCGCCGGGTGATACAGCGGCGCAAACAGGAACATGAATCCCGTCTCGCGCAGGCACGCAACCGCCATCTCCGGTTTCAGGTCGATTGGCACGCCAAGCGCCTCCAGCACGTCCGCCGCACCGCACCGCGAAGTCACGGCGCGGTTGCCGTGTTTGGCCACCTTTGCCCCCGCCGCCGCCGCCACCAGCGCCGCGCCCGACGAAATGTTGAACGTCAGCGGCCCTCCGCCGCCCGTGCCAACCACGTCCACCAGCTCGCCCCGCTCTTCGTCCGTCAGCGGAACCGGCGTCACGTGCGCGCGCATCACGTCCACAAACCCGGCCAGCTCTGGCGCCTGTTCTCCGCGCGTGGCCAGCACGGACACCAGGGCCGCCGTTTCCACCTCCGGCGCGCCCGCCAGAATCTCTTCCAGCACAGCAGCCGCCTGCTCGCGGGTTAGTGCCGTCCCATCCTCAGCCAGCGGTTTCAGCAATTCCTTCAAAATACCCATATCTAATAATGGTAAGGCCGCGGCCCCGTGAACCGTCCGGTTTGCCGCTCTCAAGCCGGGCGAGATAAGATTTCCTTACCGCTGCACGGTCTCGCTGGCCCGGGTCATACCGGCCCCGCTCCCGAATCCCCAAAAACACAGCGGACTGGGCGGTTCCGACAAAAAATGAAAATTCACGAGTATCAGGCAAAGCAAATCCTGGCAAAATACGGCGTTGCCGTGCCCAGGGGCGAAGTGGCCAACACGCCGGAAGAAGCCTCCGCCGTAGCCCGCAAACTGTTTGCCGAGGGCGCTTCCGGCGTCGTCGTCAAGGCGCAGATTCACGCCGGCGGCCGCGGCAAGGGCGGCGGCGTCAAAGTTGCCCGCACCCGCGATGAGGCCGACCAGCACGTCAAAAACATTCTCGGCATGACGCTCGTCACCCATCAGACCGGCCCGCAAGGCCAGAAGGTGCAGCGCCTCCTCATTGAAGAAACCGCAGACATCGACCGCGAGCTCTATCTCGGCATCGTCCTCGATCGCGCCACCGGCAAGCTGGTCTTTATGGCCTCGCAGGCCGGCGGCATGGAGATTGAAGTAGTCGCCGCCAAAACTCCCGAGGCCATCTTCAAAGAGACCATCGACCCCGCCATCGGTTTCGGCGCCTGGCAGGCTCGCAAACTCGCCTTCGCTCTCGGCCTCAAGACCACGCAGATCAATGCCGCCGTCGCTTTCTTCCAGAGCCTCTACAAGGCATTCATCGACACCGACGCCTCGCTGGTCGAGATCAATCCCTTCATCACCACCAAGGACGACAAGCTCTTCGCCCTCGACGCCAAAATCACCTTCGACGACAACGCACTCTTTCGCCACGCCGACATCAAGGCCCTGCGCGACGTTGCCGAAGAGGACCCACTCGAAGTCGAAGCCAGCAAGTACGCGCTCAACTACATCAAGCTCGACGGCTCCATCGCCTGCATGGTCAACGGCGCGGGCCTCGCCATGGCCACCATGGACATCATCCAGTACGCCGGCGGCAGCCCTGCCAACTTCCTCGACGTAGGCGGCAGCGCTACCCAGGAGCAGATCGAGCACGCCTTTGAAATCCTCCTCTCCGACGCCAACGTCAAGGCAATCTTCATCAACATCTTTGGCGGCATCCTTCGTGTTGACCGCCTCGCCACAGGCGTCGTCGCAGCCGCGCGCAACCTCCACGTCAAAGTGCCCATCGTTCTGCGCCTCGAAGGCACCAACGTCGAAGAAGGCCGCAAGATTCTCGCCGAATCAGGCCTCAACTTCCAGGTAGGCGCAACCATGAAAGAAGCAGCGGAATTGGTCGTAGCTGCAGCAAAGGCTTAAGCATTCGAGCTTTGAAAGGGCACGACTTTAGTCGTGCCGAAAAAGGGCAGCCTCAAGTTGAAGGGTACGGGCTTTAGCCCGTACATAGGGCCAGCAAAACGATGGGGCTTTAGCCCCTGAGGGAATGCTGGTAAAACCACCGGAATTGGAAGTGTGGAGACATCATGTCTGTTCTCGTTGATAAAAACACTCGTTTGATCGTTCAAGGACTTACCGGCAAAGAAGGCACCTTCCACGCCAAAGGCTGCGCCGAATACGGCACCAACGTTGTCGGCGGCGTCACCCCAGGCAAAGGCGGCACCACCCACGAAGGCTGGCCGATCTTCAATACCGTCTCCGACGCGGTAGCAAAGACCGGCGCCAACGCCACCATGATCTTCGTCCCGCCGCCGTTTGCCGCCGACGCCATTCTCGAAGCCGAGGACGCGGGCATTCCGTTGATCGTCTGCATCACCGAGGGCATTCCCACTCTCGACATGGTCAAGGTCTGGGCCAAGCTCAAGAATTCACCCTCGCGCCTCGTCGGCCCCAACTGCCCCGGTGTCATCTCTCCCGGCAAGGCCAAAATCGGCATCATGCCTGGTCGCATCCACCTCGAAGGCTCCGTCGGCATCGTCTCCCGCTCCGGCACCCTCACCTATGAAGCCGTGCACCAACTCACCCAGCGCGGCATCGGCCAGTCCACCGCCATCGGCATCGGCGGTGACCCCATCATCGGCACCACACACATCGACGCGCTCCGCCTGTTCAACGACGATCCCGATACCGAAGCCATCATCATGATCGGCGAAATCGGCGGCTCAGCCGAAGAGGCCGCGGCCGAGTTCGTCAAGCAGTACGTGAAAAAGCCCGTCGTCGGCTTCATCGCCGGCCAGACCGCGCCCCCGGGCCGCCGCATGGGCCACGCCGGCGCCATCATCTCCGGAGGCCAGGGAACTGCCGCCGACAAGATGAAAGCCATGACCGCCGCCGGCATCCACGTCGTCGGCTCCCCCGCCGAAATCGGCGCTACCCTCGCAAAGGTGATCGGCAAAGCGTAGTCGTTCACTGCACATGGATACACAAATGCCCACCGTATTGGTGGGCATTTGTTGTCTCTACGCTCGTTGAGTTACCAAACCCTGCAAGCCTCAGCCTTCACCATCGCCGCTGTCTTCTTGCAACTGAAGCTCTTCGCAAACTCCGGCAAATCCTGCAGCACCGTATTCGTTCGGTATTCATCCGGCGCATGAGGATCGCCTTGCGCCTGGCTTCGCAACTGTTCCGGCCGCGTCTGCGTGCACCACTGCTGCGCATACGCAATCCAGAAGCGCTGGTCCGGCGTATAACCATCGGTGGTCGCCGTCATGTCCATGTGCTCCGCCTGCGCTACGTCGAGCCATGCCCGCCACGCCAGCCACAGCCCGCCCAGATCGGCCATGTTTTCTCCCAGCGTCAGATTGCCGTTCAGGTGAACTCCCGGCACTGCCTCAATCGCGTCATACTGCTTCACCATGCACTCGGCGCGCTCGGTAAACTTCGTCTCATCGTCCTTCGTCCACCAATCCTTCAGGTTGCCATCCTTGTCGTATTGCCGGCCCTCATCGTCGAACCCATGCGTCAGCTCATGCCCAATCGTCGAACCCATGTCGCCGTAGTTCGCCGCGTCGTCTTCCTTGCCGCTATAAAACGGCGGCTGAAAATACCCGGCCGGAAAGTTCACATTGTTCATCTGCGGATCGTAGTACGCGTTCACCGTCGGCGGCGTCATTTGCCATTCGCCCTTGTCCACCGGCTTGCCAATCTTCGCCAGGTCGCGCGCCTCGTCGAACTCGCGCACCCGCATCTGGTTGCCCAACGCGTCCCCGCGCACAATCTTCACGCTTGAGTAATCCCGCCACTTGTCCGGATACCCGATCTTGTTCATCACCGTGTGCAGCTTTTCCTTCGCCTTCACTTTAGTCTCGGCGCTCATCCAGTCCAGCCCGTCGATGTCTTTGTCCATCGCCTGCTCAATCGCCAGCGTCATCGCCAGAGCCTGCTTCTTTTCTTCGGGCGGAAAATACTTCGCCACATACACCTGTCCCAGCGCCTCGCCCAGTTCGCGATCGACGCGGCTCGTGCAGCGCTTCCATCGCTCCTGCTGCTTTTCCGCGCCGTTCAAAATGTGCGAATAGAAGTTCCAGTTCTCGTGGTCGAAGCTCTGCGGTAAACTCGTTCCCGCGTAAGCGTGCAATAAATGCCAGCGCAGGTATGTTTTGATCTGGTCAATCGGCGTATCGCTCACCAGCGCATTGAACTCCGCAAAAAACTTCGGCTCCATATCGTTTGCTTTGCCCGCGGCTGGCGCATGGACCACTGCCACATAATCGCCCAGCGAAAAATGCGTCAGTTCCTTTGAGAAGCTCGCCACATCCGTCGGATGATTCAGATTCTGCGGGTCTCGTTTTTCCGTAATGGTCAACGAAGCCTTGGCCAGCCGCGTCTCAATCGCTATCACCGTCTCTGCGTCTTTAGCGGCCTGTGTCTCCGTCTCGCCAGCCAGCACAAAAATCCGGGCCACATGCGTCACATACTGCTGCCGCTGCTCCACACTCTTCGCATCCGTCCGCGTGTAGTAGTCGCGCTCCGGCAGTCCTAGCCCGCTCGCGCCATAAAAGCTGATCACTTGGCTAGAATCCGCAAAATCCTGATTCGAGCCCATCTCGAAAAATGCTTTCACGCCAATCGCATGCAGATGCGCCAGCAGCGCAGGTAACTCCGCTGCCGTTCCCAGCGCGGCAATCCGGTCCAGCTCCGGCTTCAGCGGCGCTATCCCCAGCTTGTCCACGGCCGCCGTATCCATGCAACTCGCGTACTCGTCGCCGATCTTCTGTTCATTGGCCGTGCGCGTAGCCGAGGGGATGGCCGCCTGCCCAAGAATCTGTCTCAGGTGTAGCCTGTTCAGCTCCGCCAGCTCCGTAAAGCGCCCATACGCCGTCTGGTCCGCCGGCAGCGGATTGCGCTTGAACCACCCGTTGCAACTATAGCGATAGAAGTTCTCGCACGGGTCCACCGTCTTATCCACCAGCGAAGCATCGAAGACCCGTAACTCCGGTGCGGATGCGGCAGCGACCGGTGCGGAAGTTTGACACAGTCCAGGCGCAGCAGCAAGAACAGCAGTGAGGGCTAAGACAAATTGGCAACGAGCAAAAACAAATCGGAACATGCGGAAACTTTAGCAGATTCCCAGCGCGCCACGGGAACCGGCATGCCCAGGCTGCGGAAAAACTCCTCCCGGCGGTAGGCCGGGGATTTATCCCCGGTATAAATGCAATGGAGTGAATGGGGCTTTAGCCCCTGAGGTATGCTTTTCGGGCCTTTCATCCAAAATGGGGCCTTTTTCCGCTGCCTGATGCCACCCCGATTACAATGAAACGAAGAATTCAATTCCCCAAGGAGCAATATCCAGTGCCGCAACGCACCTTCAGCATCGTCAAGCCGGACGCGGTCCGCAAGGGCTTCACCGGCGCCATTCTCGCCGAAATCGCCAAGGCCGGCTTCCAGATTTCCGCCATCAAAAAGCAGTCCATCTCCAAAGCAGAGGCCGAGGGCTTCTACGCCGTCCACACGGGCAAGCCCTTCTTCGGCGCGCTCTGCGAATTCATGTCCTCGGGCCCGCTCGTTCTCATGGTGCTTGAAAAAGAGAACGCCATCGCCGATCTGCGCAAACTGATGGGCGCCACCAACCCTGCCAACGCCGAAGAGGGAACCATCCGCAAGCAGTTTGCCGGCTCCATCCAGGAGAACGCCATCCACGGCTCCGATGCCGAGGACACCGCCGCTTTCGAAATCGGCTACTGGTTCGCCGGCTACGAACTGATCTAGTTCGCTGCCTGCTTGTTGTACCAACTGCGGGTGCCCCAGGTCCCGCGTCTGGGACCTGGGCTCGCATGAACTCAAAGTACGAAATTATGCGGTCAAACATACAGAGCAGCTTGACTCGTCACGGCGAGTTACGTCCACAGATGAACCCATGCCGGACCGCTCAAAGACTGGGTGCCCCATCCTTGGCGCGCTTTTGCGCCTAGGGTGGGATACGACGACCTCAACCGACCCGTTCACCTAAAACGCAAAGGATCACGATGAAGAAATCTTCCAACTGGTTTGCCGCAGCGCTGCTGCTCTTGCTTGCCGCCGCCCCGCTCTTTGCCGCGCCGCCCGCCATCGTCAAACCCGGTGAACCATGGCTCGACAACCGCGGCCAGCGCATCCAGGCCCACGGCGGCGGCATCACCTTCTGGCACGGCGAATACTATTGGTTCGGCGAAGACCGCACGCAAACCAACGATCCAGAAAAACGCTACGTTGCCTGTTACTCGTCGAAAGATCTGGTCCACTGGAAGTTTCGCCGTCAGGTCGTCGCCCTTGCCGATCCGGAACAACTCGGCCCCAACTGGGTGCTCGAGCGGCCCAAGGTCTACGCCAACGCGCGCACCGGCAAGTTCGTTCTCTACGCCCACCTCGACGACGCGCACTACAAACTTGCCCGCGTCATGGTGGCCATCAGCGATCGCATCGATGGCGACTATAAATATGTAAAGAGCTTTCGCCCTCTCGATCAGGAGAGCCGCGACATCGGCCAGTTCATCGACGACGATAACTCCGCCTATCTCATCTTCGAGTCAAGACCCACCAAAGGCTTCTTCATCGCCAAGCTGTCAGACGATTACATGAGCGTCGAGAAGACAGCCTTCATTCAGGCCCCTCTCGAAGGCGGTGCATTGGTCTACTATGGCAGCCGCTATTACGTCATCGGTTCGCACATGACCGGCTGGAAACCCAATCCAAACGTCTATGCCACCGCGCCCGCTCTCGACGGCCCGTGGACTGAGTTCAAAAATCTCGCCCCGCCCGAAGCCAATAACTACGATTCGCAATCCACCATGCTGCTCCGGGTCGGCGGTTCAAAAAAGACGACCGTCCTCTTCATGGGCGACATCTGGAAGCCGAAAGATCTATGGGACTCGCGCTACCTCTGGATGCCGCTCGATATGACCGACGGCGCAATGCATCTACCCCCGCCCCAGCCCTGGCAACTCGACATCAAAACCGGAGAGGTAACCCTTCAGCCGTAATGTCCTGTCCAAATCTTTGATTACCGTGAAGAGCACTGGCTTTATTCCGTACTGCAATATTGATCCGGCTCTCAAATGCAAGTACCGTGCCCCATCCATTTCGCCGGTTTTATCGCGAAATTGGTGGGAGGACTGCACACTATTTGCGGGCCGAATCAATAGTAATGTTTTGTCCGCCGCGCCGTAGGCGCAGAGTTTATTAGCCCCGCGCTTCAGCGTGGGGAAAGCAGAACATCAGAATCGATCCGGAGTCCCGGAGGGACGGCGCAGGAACATTTCCTCTGCACGACCCAATAGACCGTACCTAATCCCGGCAAGAAGAACTGGGCTTCACCAGTCTTGAAAAACTCTTATCGGAGCCGACTAAGTGTCAGGGCACGACTTTACCGCTTGCTGAAAAACTCTTTCGGCCGGTAAGCCGGGGTCCCCACGGACGGGTCTTCGTCCGTGGGGTGGTAGGCCGGGGATTTATCCCCGGTATAAGGGTCATGAAAGGAACGGGGCCTTCAGGCCCTGAGGTATGCTTTTCGGGCTCTTCGTTCATATTCAGCGCTTGTTCAGCCGTGCCGAAGAATTCCCCCGAGAGGCGGTCATCCTGAGCGAAGCGCTTTTCAGCGGAGTCGAAGGACCTGCATTTCAAAGGCTGACCCTCGACAAAAAGCCCTAGGATGATGTTAGGAATTTTTGTCGACACCACCCCAGGAGGTGCCCCATGACAACAACCAACCCCAACCTGTCCGCTCTCTTCCTCGAACACTCGCGCAAGCGGCTTCTCAGCGAGCACTGGCCCCGTCTCAAAACCTGCGTCGAACCCATGACCGTCGAACAAATCTGGTGGCGGCCCAACGAAGCCTCGAACAGCGTCGGCAATCTCATCCTGCATCTCAACGGCAACGTCACGCAGTGGCTCGTCGCCGCATTCAACCGCGACGAAGACAAGCGCAACCGCCCCGCCGAGTTCTCCGCCACCGGCGGCCTCACCGCCGCCGAACTCCTCGAGCGCCTCGGCGCCACCATCACTGCGGCCGAGAAGGTCCTCAACCGCCTCACCGTTGAAGAGTTGCTCGCCCCCTACGAAATTCAGGGCTACCACGTCCACGGCCTCGACGCCGTCTATCAAGTCGTCGAGCACTTCGGCCTTCACTACGGCCAAATCGCCTACATCGCCAAAAGCCTCTCCGGCAAAGACCTCGGCTTCTACCGCGAGCTATCCCAATCCGGCAGACCCTAGTTCGTAGTCATAAGCCAAACTCGCGGTAGCTGCAGTAGCTGTAGAGTAGCTTTGAAAGGGCACGGCTTTAGCCGTGCCATAGAAACCAATAAAATCAATGGGCTTTAGCCCCTGAGGGAAAGCCTTTTGCTCTGTACAATTCCCGACTCTACTCTAGTTCTACAGTTGAAATTAGGATTCCGGAGGGAGCAGGGGGTTTCAACCCCCTCAAAAAAGGCCAGAAGCGTTGCGGCCTTTAGGCCCGGATCAGGGCGATCTCAAGCAAACACAACTGTAGTACTCGTTCGTATCGACACATTCCTATTACGTAAACCTTCGATAAAACAGAGGCTGTCATCCTGAGCAGCCTGACTCTCCCAGGGAATTACGCCCACGGATGACCCCATGCCGGATCTCCCAAACACCGCGGGTGCCCCATCCTCGCCACGTCTTTGTTTTTGTGGCTAGGGTGGGGTACGACGATCTCAAACAGCCCCGTTCATCAGGAGCAGTCTGACTCGCCACGACGAGTTACGGCTGATAATGAACTGCCGCCAACTTGCTAACTCGCGATTTCCGCGAAGCGGAAGCTGACTTGCTGATTTTGTTCATGAAACTTTTCATACCACCTTTACTGTTCATGGGGAGCGAACGGGGCCCCAAGCGTTTTCCGGGGTGGAGCGTGGGGGTGGTGAGTCGAAGGATCTGCTGTTGCTTCTTCTCTATTACGTTCAAACCTAGTAGAGCCGAATCAAAAAGACGCCATCGGCGCTAGTCCTCTGACCGCATGAAGAAGTATCAGTTTGGAAAGTAGCGCCGGCCTCCCGGCCGGCTGTAGCGTGGGCTTCCCAGCCCACGCTCGCTCACTTGATAGAACATTTTCAACCGGTCACGGACCTAAGTCCCGCTCGAAAAGCAAACTATGGCGTAACTGCCGGGTTGTCGGGGCCTCGACCGGATCCAAATTCAAGACGCGAAAAAACCCCACATGCCAACTTCCAGGGAGTAATCCGTTTCAGTTGACTAAGACGAGTCATGGGATCGCGGCACTCGGCAGATCCGCGACCCTCGGCTTTTACGGCAGATGCTCTACTAAGAAAGTTGTGGAAATGTCTGTGAATTTAGACAGACTCCGAAGAGCCATCCTTTGATTCTTCAACGGCAGAACGTAGTGCGTCGCCTGTTTCTACGCCAGCGAGTCGTGTCAATTCACTCTCCCTCGAATGCAATTGAAGATTTTCAATCGATAGTTTATCAACGCCTATGAATTGACGTGCCATCAGCGCCCAGCGTGTGTCCTCTACCTTCAAAGTGTCGAAAGACGCTGTGATATTCTGCCCTTTATCGCATTCAATGACGATGCTTGTCATGGTCTCAGTCACACGCTTGAATGCGACATACAATTCAACAGGAAAAAGAATTGCGGCTTCGTAAGAAAGTTGCGTAAGTTCAGCAATGATTTCCCTCAAGTCATCTCTTGCCTGATCCTGATGTTTGCTCTTGGGCAGGAGCAGAACGATCAGGTTAATGGCAGTGCCTGACGCTTGAAATATCCTGAGTGTTAGCTCAATCTGCTTGGTATACAGTACCTGTCGATGTGGCAACGTTCGAGATCGAGCGGTAAAGTACAGCCCGACTGATGCTGTAACAACCGTTCCGAGAATGCCAGCAACGCTAATGATCGTGTTGGTCACAACTTCGGCGATGTACATGATTAGCCTGCGTTCGGCATGACAAACCCAATCTGTTTGCGAACAGCCGGTGGAACGATGGTACTCACACGAAAGGAAAAGGTTAGCGAATTCATATGGCCTGTAACCTGAACAGTAGCCCCTTCATCGTCAACGCAACGTAGAGCAACAACGTTTTCACTTGGCAGCGATACGCTTAGGACTTTTAGTTTTTCTGTCCCATGCCAGCAGTTCATTTCAACTTCCTGATTTGGTCCCAACGTTTTAGCCAAAGCATCAGATTGAGCCTTAAGCCCTTCCATGTACATGCGAGCCTGAGTCTCCCAAATGCTCGGTATTTTTGCCATTAGCTCTCTCATCTTGCGGTCTGAACGTTCCAAGTCCAGCGCAGGAACCATCATTCCGCCCAACCCTGCAAAAGAGTCTTTAGCCATTTGCTGCTCCGTTCAGATGTTAATTGATTGCGGGAATGAGTATAGATGCTTTTGGTTTGGCGAGTATTCCGCGCAAATCTAACAGTATTCCCGGTAAGTGAAAGTACCAATGAAACTCCCATTACCAGGGCGCTTTCCGACAAATGAATGGGCGGGTGGGCCGGGTGGTGAAATGCTGAATTAACCACAGGCGATGGGTGCCCCAGGTGCCTCGCTTTTGGGCACCTGGGAGACCTGCCCTCACGGCAAAAATCAAATAGACCCGGCGAATTCTGACTCTTGCCCTCAACTACCAGGAAAAGGGTGAGCGCCGGTCTCTCCCACTCTCCCGCCGAGAATTACCGCCCCAAAGCGCACAATCAAGATATGAGTTCCACACCCTCGCCAGCCCGCAATTCGACCCCCGCCCAGGACCAAAATCAACCCCAAATCAAGGCTTTTCGACCCCAATTTCGGCCTACCCCCCACCCCCCTCCACGTAAATTGCACCAATTACAGTGCATGTCAAAAATAACCCATGCATAATCAACGCATTACAACAGCCATCCCGTGTACAAGTAGTAACGATGCCGTCGTTTTTCAGCAAATTTAGGCCGCTTTTTCGTCAAAAAATGCCCCTCCAAGCCCCTCTAAGGCCAGAATTGGTCATTTTTTGAACGCGGGTGAATTCCCGTCCTCTAGTCGGAGAACTGCGCCAACTGTTCCGGCTCCGGCGCGCGCGTAAACAGGCTCACCACCACCATCGCCGCCACCGACACAAACAGCGCCGGGAAGATAGCGTCGCGCTCGGCCAGTATCTTCGGGAACAACTCCCGGACGCCGTGCACGTCCCACACCAGCGTAACCACCGTGCCCGCAGCAATCGCCGCCACCGCGCCCCAGGCCGTAACCCGTTTCGAGTAGAACGCCGCCAGCACCACCGGCGTCAGCGCCGCCGAATAGATCGTGTACGCCCACAGCATCTTTTCCAAAATGCTCGGCGCATAAATCGCCTGGTAAAGCGCCCAGCAGCCCAGCAACACCACTGCCAGCCGCGACACAATCAGAATCCGTTTGTTCGATGCGCCCGGCGCAATGTAGCGCACAAAGACATCCTCAACCAAGTTGGTGGCCGGAGAAAACAAATAGTTCGACGCCGTTGAAATCACCTTTGCGAACACCGCCCCAAGTAGCAACGCGCCCATCACCGCCGGAAGCCCGTGCCGTGCCGTGTAAGGGATGATCTCGTACGGTTGCCGGGACACTTCACCTGTCGGATAAAGTGCCGAGCCGAACACTGCGATTGCCACAATCAGCGTCTCCAGCAGCACCGTTCCCAGAATCCACCCAATCACCGAAATCCGCGCATCTCGCTCGGATCGTGCGGAGAAGAACTTCTGGTACATCACCTGGTTGCCCAGCATCAGCAGCATCGTGGGAACCAGAAACTCGAGCGCCCGCACCAAACTCAGATTCCCCAAAACCTGAAAGTGCGATTCCGGCAGAGACGCATGCAATCCAGCCCAGCCGCCAGTCTTAAAAAACAGCATCGGCGCCGCAATAATACAAATCACCGTGACCAGCGAGCCGATGGCCACATCCATATAGGCTACGGACGACATTCCCGCCAGCGCTGTAGTCAGGATGACAAACGCCGCAATGATGTACGTGCCTAACTCCGGCGTCACCGTATCGGGAAAGATCAGGTGCAGCACGTTCCCGCCGCCCTTGAACTGGTAGCTGGTAATGCCCACATACGCAAACAGAATGGCAAACGTGCCCAGCACCCGCGCCGTCTGGTTGTAGCGAACCTCCAGCAGGTCCGGCAGTGTAAACTGCGCAAACTTCCGCGCCCTCGGCGCAATGAAATAGATAAGCAGCAATCCCAGCCAGCCGCCCGCCGGCTGCCACAGCGCCGCAAAACCGTTCCTGTAGGCGTTCTCCGCTCCGGCAAACAGTGACCCAGCGCCGATCCACGACGTCAGCAGCGTCAGCACCAGCACCGCCGCCGGCAACGATCGCCCCGCCACCAAATAATCAGCCTTGGTCTTCACCTGGGACGTGCGATAGAGCGCCACAGACAGCAGCGCAACGACAATCACAACCAGGACAGCAACATAGAGATGCGGCATCCGCGGGGTTCCTCGCTCGATATACCAGGTAATCAGCAGTTTACCGGATTGACGACACATCGAGCGCTGACAGCTAGTTTGACCCCAGTACCTGCTGTTGCTAGACTGTATATGCGGGGTGGAGCAGCCCGGTAGCTCGTTGGGCTCATAACCCAA
>CAYQOQ010000077.1:0-21904 GCA_964419175.1 uncultured Occallatibacter sp.
ACGACCAGCAGCATTACCAGTGAAAGCTGGTCGAGAACAAAACTGAAATCAATATGCAGCGTACCCGCATTGATCCAGCCCATTGGGCAAGTTTCGATATAGGGCAGGGAAGCGATTGCAGCCCCGACGCCAAAGACGCTCCGGGCCGCATTCACCACCACGCCAAACGCTGCCAGCGGAGCCAGCAGCGCAATCGTCGTCACCAGCCACTTGGGCAGCCGCGAGCCGAGGATTCCATTTAGCAGAAACCCCGCGAAGGGCAACAGTGGAATCAACCAGAGATTGAGTGTTCCGTTCATAGTTTCATCAGGTCGATACGGTCGACGGCCAGGGTTGCACGGGCGCGGAAGACAGCAATAATAATGGCCAGTCCCACCGCAGCCTCAGCCGCGGCAACCATCATCACAAAGAACACAAAAATCTGCCCCTTCACCGCATGCCACTCATGCGCGAAGGTTACAAACGATAGATTCACAGCATTGAGCATCAGCTCAATCGACATGAAGACGGTAATCAGATTGCGCTTGATGAGAAATCCCACCACGCCCAGCGAAAACAACATCGCGCTCAGCAGCAGGTACCACGAGATCGGAACTTCCTGCGACAAAAGATTCACTTCTCCGCCGTCCTTTCTCCCTGCGCTTCCGGGGCTCCATGCCCATGACGCGCCAGCGCCACCGCGCCCAGAATCGCAATCAGAATCAGTACCGACGTCACTTCAAACGGCAGCAGCAACTCATGGAAAAGTACGCGGCTCAGGTCTTCCGTGGTTGTAATCGGATCGTTCAGCGATGCAACGCCCAGCCCCTGCGCGTGAAGAATCACGGTAGCAACTACGGCCAGAATCACGACCACGGCAGGGAAGCCAACCACGCGCGCCACTCCGCTGCCCAGGGTGCGCTCTTCGCGCCCCGCGTTCAGCAGCATCACCACAAACGTAAACAGCACCATGATTGCGCCGGAGTACACAATAATCTGCGCCGCGGCCAGAAACTCCGCACCCAGCAGCAGGTAAAGCACCGCCAGCGAAGTCATCACCACAATCAGCGACAGGGCGCTGTTGATCGGATGGCTCTGGAGCAGGAGGTTGATGGCCCCGGCCAGGCAAATTCCGGCAAAAACAAGAAACAGAATCAGGTGCATCTCAGTATCCGTTGATATTAAATGACTTGTGTCTGTTGATGGATATTTTGTAGGAGATTTCCAGGAAAAAGTACGCTTCCCGCGTTGTGTCCGCCAAGACCCGATCCTGGGAACAGGCAGAGCGACTCGCCCAAACAGAGCGAGATCGCGGCGACCCAGTGAAGCGCAAGCTGCAACAGATTGAGGAGCAGGAGGCTCAAATGTTATCTCTCCGAAAGGAGAAGAATATCACGGTGCGGGAGCCTGCTGATCGCTGGTTCAACGCTCAAAAATTCAAGATTGAGGAGACTTCGCAAATCCATGGGAAAGCGAAGCGCCGTATCTGGGCCTGCTCTAAGGGCCAAGGCGCTGAGAACGTCAAGGATGTGACCATGGAGAGGCTCGACAAGCCGCGCGGGAGTGGAGGAAAGGAGTTGCGAATCCACCGGTCAGTATGATCGCCATGCGAAGATAATGAATCGAGAAGATTCCTCAGCCTGTCGTTGCCCCGATCTGAATTGTCGATAGGTCCGTTCAAGGCAGAGGCGAAAGAGGAATCAATCGTGATAAAGTGCCGTCAGGTGTCACATTGTTAGTCAAGAAAGCTGTTATTACCGCCGCCGCGCGGTCTCAGCGCGCACTGCCTCTTCAGACTCTTATCGACGGAGACGGCAACGAGAAGTCCCTGCTCCGCATCCTGATCGAACAATCGCTCGCGGCTGGAGTTGAAGAGATCGCAATTGTCGTTTGCCCCGGCGATGAAACGCCCTACGCGCAAGCCGCTGGACCTCACGCAGCGTCGGTCCGCTTTGTTCCTCAGGTTGAGCCGCGCGGTTACGGCCACGCCATCCATTGTGCCCGTTCCTTCACAGACGGCGATCCTTTCCTGCACATGGTAGGAGATCATCTCTACATAAGCGCCTCGGAAAAGCCTTCCGCCCGGCGCCTTGTGGAACTCGCACAACAGGAGCGCTGCTCGGTGAGCGGCGTCCATCTCACGCGCGAGAGTCTATTATCGCGTTACGGGACCGTCGGGGGCCGCCGCGTTCCCCAGCAGCGCGACTTGTATCGCGTCGACACGGTGATCGAGAAGCCCACGCCAACCGAAGCCGAACAACGCCTTCTTGTCTCCGGAATTCGCGCCGGGTACTATCTCTGTTTTTGCGGAATCCACGTGTTTACGCCCATCGTGATGGAGATTCTGGATCGGATGCTGACAGGCTCCTCCGATACAAAGGTGACACTGGTGGATGCGCTCAGCGTACTCGCGCGCCAGGAGCAGTACCTCGCTGTTGAGGACGAGGGCCGGCGCTATGATCTCGGTGCTCCCTTCGGCTTGTTGATCGCCCAACTGGCGCTAGCCTTGAGCGGCCGGAACCGGAGTGAAGTGCTGTCGCAAATGCTGGAACTTCTCGCCAACCGGGAGTTGGACCGGAACGGTGGAGGCGCCTCCGCGTGAGCCGCCTGACTGCTGTGATCACAAGCAAAGGGGACCAGCGGAATCTTTCGCTCGAGGTTCTGTGCCAAGACGCCACGATCAGCTCGCTTCTAGATGAATGCCGGGAACTCGAGAACTTTCGCCGGGACAGCGACAACCTCTACGAACGAGTGCGGGCGCTCTTTTTTCTTTATGCTATCCATCGCTACCACATTCCACGGTTGGCAACATCAAGCGCGCCGGCGCATATCCCCTTTGCCGGCCTCAAGAGTCTGCTGGAACGGCGCTTTGAGGAAGCCATAGGGGCTTTTCTCGCCGCGCAAGCCGAACTCGGTCCCAGCGCCTCCATCTCCAGTGCGCTGGCTGCCGGCTACCATGCGCTCGGCTTCCAGACCCTTGCGGACCAGGTGCGCCGCAGCGTGAGGAGCGTTCGCGGGAACCAGTGGATGTTTCGTTCCGGCCATACGTTCGACTATCCTTTGCGCCTCCGCCCCGAACTTCTTGACAGTGGTTCGGGTTTCCCAATCCTCCGCGAGGCAACGCCCGTCCGCATGGACTTCACGCACAGCGGATGGAGCGACATTTTCTTCCTCGGCATGGATTTCCCGGAGGGCGCCCGCGTTCTCAACGCATCCATCGATCTCGCGGTTCACGGGGCAGGTCAAAGCTCCGCGAAACCTCGGCCACCCGTCGAAGCATGGCTCCGCGTCATCGACGAGCCTGTCATTCGCTTGACCAGCGTTGACCTGCGCGCTACCGCCGACGTTTCTTCCATTGCCGAGGTCTTCGATTTTCCCCGCGACTACCTGGGCCTGCTCAAGGCGGGAGTGATTGCCAGCGGCATTATCCCTCCCGGAATCGAGGGCGCGACCCAGCCCCTGGCCGGTCTGCTGGAACGGCTCACGGGAATGTCCGGCCACGGTATTGAGATCGTCAGCCGGGTCAACGATATTCCCAAAGGCTCCCGCCTGGCTGTTTCCACCAACCTGCTTGCCTGCATCATTGCTGTTTGCATGCGTGCCACGGGACAGATCAGTTCCCTGACGGGTGGCACGGAAGAAAGCGACCGCCGCCTGATCGCCGCGCGCGCGATTCTTGGCGAGTGGCTTGGAGGAAGCGGTGGCGGTTGGCAGGACTCAGGTGGAGTCTGGCCTGGCATCAAGCTCATTCACGGCGTTCTCGCCGCGGAAGGCGATCCCGAGTTTGGCATTAGCCGCGGATGCCTGCTTCCACGCCACAGAATCCTTACCGAAGCTGAAGTCGCGCGCGCAACACGCGAGAAACTCCAGCAGAGCCTGGTGCTCGTCCACGGTGGCATGGCCCAGGATGTCGGTCCCGTTCTGGAGATGGTTACCGAGAAGTACCTGCTGCGTAGTGAGGCAGAGTGGCTCGGCCGCCGCGAAGCCATCGGGATACTCGATGAAATTACCAGTCAGCTTCAGCGGGGTGACATCCGCGCGCTGGGCGGCTGCCTGCAGCGCAACTTCGACGGACCCATCCAGACCATTATTCCTTGGGCCGGCAATCTATACACAAGCACGTTGATCGACCGTGTCCGCAAGGAATTCGGCAACGATTTCTGGGGCTTTTGGATGCTGGGAGGCATGAGCGGCGGCGGCATGGGATTCCTCTTCAGCCCCGAACGCAAACAGCAGGCCCAGGCGAGCCTGCAGGCCATCATGAGCGAAACCAGGCGCCAGATGGAACGCAGCGTGCCCTTTGCAATCGAGCCCGTGGTCTACGATTTCGCGATCAACGAACAGGGAACGCAGGCCGCGTTGCTTTCCGGGGACGAAGCTTTGATGCCCGCCGGCTATTACACGTTGCAGGTGCCTCCGCTCATTCGTACGGAAGTGTCCCGGCTGTCACCGGTACGCCGTGCCGAGTTGGAGCGCTTCACTGCGGCATGCCGCTCCAACACGGAATACGCGGGCATGATTCAGACATTGTTCGATCACATGCTGCCGACCGGTCACGATGCCGGAGAGAACGGTAAGGGAACACTCAGAACACTCCTCGACAACTACGGCTTTGATCGCATGCAGCACGAACAGGTTCGTCTCGATCTGCTTTCCGGACGTATTGGCCTGGCGCAGAATCGCCTGCCTCTCACCAGCCTTATAGAGGATGCCGAGGCGGATCAGCTAGATGGCCGTCATCGCGCTCTCGGTCTGGATGCCCTCGCCGAGGGAAGTGTCGCTGTTGTCTCTTTGGCGGGTGGCGTAGGCTCGCGCTGGACCCATGGTGCAGGAGTTGTGAAGGCCCTGAACCCTTTCTGCAAGCTTGGTGGCCGGTATCGCAACTTCATCGAGGTCCACCTTGCCAAAAGCCTGCGGGTTGGCCGTGAATGTGGCGCCCCACTCCCGCACGTCATCACTACTAGCTATCTGACGCACGAAGCTATCGCCGCGCACCTCGCGGCGGAGCGTGACTATAGCTATCCCGGACCGCTCCTTCTTTCGCCCGGACGCAGCATCGGCCTGCGCATGATCCCCATGGCGCGGGATCTCCGCTTTGCCTGGGAGGAGATGCAGCAACAATTGCTGGACGAGCAGGCGCAGAAGGTGCGCGAACGCCAGCACGCGGCGTTGATTCAGTGGGCCGAAAGCGCTGGCGAAGCCTCCGACTACACCGACAATGTACCCATGCAGTGTCTGCACCCTGTGGGCCATTGGTATGAGATTGCCAACCTGCTGCGGAATGGAACGCTCCGACGGTTGTTTGAGATTCGCCCGCAGTTGCGTTACCTCATGGCGCACAACATTGACACGGTGGCCGCCGATGCCGACCCAGCCGTCCTCGGTCATCACATGCAAAGCGGCGCAGCACTCACCACGGAAGTGATTGCCCGGCACATCGAAGATCGCGGTGGCGGCCTCGCCCGCGTGGATGGCCGTGTTCGGCTGATTGAAGGCCTGGCGCTTCCCAGCGAAGACCTCGAGAGCCGTCTTCGCTACTACAACAGCGCAACCTACTGGATCGACGTGGACCGTTTGCTGGCCATATTCGAGCTGACCCGCGATTCACTCTCCGACACCGATCGCGTGGACGCCGCGGTCCGCGCTGTCGCCGCGCGCATGCCCACCTACATCACGCTCAAAGACGTCAAGAAGCGCTGGGGCAAAGGACAGGAAGATATCTTCCCTGTGGCTCAGTTTGAAAAGCTCTGGGGCGATATGACAGCCCTGTCGGACCTCACTTGCAGCTTCGTAGCCGTGCCTCGCATGCGGGGCCAGCAACTGAAGGAACCAGCTCAGCTCGATGCCTGGCTTCGCGACGGAAGCGCCGCGCACGCTGAGTCCTTGTGCGCATGGCGTGAAACATAGGCTTGATCGGCACACGCGAAGAGATGCCCTAGTACCATGACCGCATGATTTTGTAATGGCTGGAATGTAGCGCCGGTCTCCAGACCGGCTGTCGTGCCGGCGTCCACGCCCGCACTTGTCCGAGAATGATTACCGAATCATGCAGTCTGAACACTAGGTCACTGACCGCTTGTTGTTGTACCAATTGCGGGTGCCCCAGGTCCGGGGTCCCCAAAGACAGATCTTTTGTCCTTGGGGTGGAGGTCCCGCTTTTGGGACCTGGGATCGCATGAACTAAAGGTACGAAATCACACGGTCAGAGACCTAGGGAATCTCTGAATAAGTCGACGCTTTGAAAGGGCACGGCTTTAGCCGTGCCGCAAAACACCAATAAAATCAACGGGCTTTAGCCCCTGAGGGAAAGCCCATCGGTCTACACAATTTCAGAATCTGCTCTAGCTGCTCAAAAATTCTTACCGATTGCAGATCAATGGTAAGCAAGCCAAAGGCTTGTCCCCACAATGTTCAGCATGGCGAGCGGCATCAGAACCCGCCACCCAAAGTTCATTAGTTGGTCGTAGCGGAAGCGCGGTAATGTTCCCCGTACCCACACGTACAAGAACAGGAAGCAGAAGACCTTGAAGACAAACCAGAAGATCGGCATCAGCGCGTGAACAAAAATGTTTTCCGGCTGAGGAATCAGGTTGCCCAGCGGACTCGTCCAGCCACCAAGAAACAGTAGCGTCGCCACGCAACCCACGTTGATCATGTTGCCGTACTCGGCCATGAAAAACATGGCGAACTTCATCGAGCTGTACTCGGTGTGATAGCCGCCCGTCAGCTCGCTCTCTGCTTCAGGCAGATCGAACGGCGAGCGGTTCGTCTCCGCAAACGCAGCCATCAGGTAGATAAAGAAAGCCAGGAACTGCCCGCCACCCAAGATGTTCCAACTCGCCATGCCCCACGTGGCTTGCTGCTCCACGATCACGCGCAGATTCAGCGATCCGGCGCGCAGCACCACGCCCACCAGCGAAAGCCCCAGCGCCAGCTCGTAGCTGATCAACTGTGCCGAAGAACGCAGCGAGCCGAGCAGGGAATACTTGTTGTTCGACGACCACCCCGCCAGCGCGATTCCGTAAACCCCAAACGATGTAACGCCTAGAATCACCAGCAGTCCAATATTGACGTTGGCGATTTCAAACAGATCCATGCCATGCGGCCCGACCTTCGGCTCGCCGAACGGAACAACCCCAATCGAGATCAGCGCGCAGCCAAGCGCAAGAATCGGAGCCAGCAGATAGAGAGGCTTGTAGACTCCGGTAGGAATCAGGTCCTCTTTCATAAACGACTTCGCGCCATCGACCAGCGGCTGCAGCAGCCCATAGGGACCGACGCGATTGGGCCCCCAGCGGTTCTGGATGCGGCCCACGAGCTTGCGTTCCAGCAGCACGGTGTAGGCGATGCCGAGCAGCATCACCACCGTGACCACGGCCACCTTGAGCAGGCTCCACAAAAAGAATTCTAAAATCGTCACTTGCCTTCTCCTGAGCGAAGATCGCCGCAGCGACCGAAGTCGAAGGACCTGCTTTTCGCCCATCCCCACACAATTTCACTTACCGCGACTCAATCCGCCGCCGCCCCCGCCACTTCATGCGTCTGATGCTTTTCCAGTTCTCGGAGCGTCGTGCTATACCGCCCCAGCGTCCCAGAGGTAAACAAGGTATCGTGCGCAGGCGCAATCGTAACTGCCGTGACCGGCACAAACCCAGCCTCCGCGCCCGGTTCCGACTTCACCGCATTCCCGCTGAACAAATTGATCCGGTCCAGCTTGTATCCCGGAACCAGCCGCGCAATCTCGTCCAACAAAGCCATCGGATCGAACGGACTGAGCCTTAACTCAAGGTTGTTCGCCGCCAGCCACACAGCGTGCTGATCGGCCTCGCCCGCCTGTGCCCCGCGCGACTGCCCCAGATCGCCCGTCACGCCACCCTTGCCAAACGGAACCAGCGCCTTCACGTCCGCGCCCATCGCATCCGCCAGCCGCACCAGAATCTCAAAGTCCGGCTTCACGCCCGCGCGATCGGCAGCCTTCTTCACCAGTTGCACATCGCCGTAAGTATTCGTCACCGTGCCCGACTTCTCATAAAGGCTTGCTGCCGGCAACACCACATCGGCCAGCGCCGCCGTCTCCGTCAGAAAAAGATCCTGAACAATCAGGAATGTTCCCTTGAGCGCCCCGGCCTTCGCCAGCGGATTCGCGCCCATAACCAGCAACGCGCCCAACGAACCGCCAGTCGCAGCCTCAATCATCTGCTGCACCGTCTTGCCCGGAGCCGTCACCGGCTCATAGCCCGGCAGCAAATCAGGCGAAACCCCCATGTCAGCCGCGCCGCGCGAATTCGCATAGTCGCCCAGCAGCGCAAAGCGGACAGTACCGCGCTTCAATCCCCACGCAATCAGATCCGCCATCGCCTGTCCGCGGCACTCGTCACCAATCACAACCACCAGCGACTCTTCCGCCAATACGCCCTTGCTCAAATCTGTCGTGCCCATGTCGAGCAAAGCCACAAGGTCTTTGTAGCCTGCCAGCGGCAGCCCTTGCGTAGCCTTGGCCTGCCGTTCAAGTTTGATCGTCTTCGAATTTGCCACATAAAGCCGTGCACGATTCAGCCGCACGTTGGTGCGCAGCGTCCAGGCCAGCAGCGGATGCTCCTCGGTCGGATTCGCGCCCACCAGCAAAATCGCTGGCGCCTTCGCGATGTCGCTCAACCCCGCAGTCTTTCCTACGTGCCCCGCCAGCGCGCTGGCAAATTCCGCATAACCCGCACTGCGCTTGTGGTCGATGTTGTTCGTCTTCAAAACCGTCCGCGCAAACTTCTGCAACAGATAATTCTCTTCGTTCGTCGTCCGGTTCGAGCCGATCACGCCGATCGCTTCGCCGCCCCGCGCGTCACGAATCTCCTTCAACTTGCCCGCCGCAAACCGCAGCGCATGTTCCCATGTCGTCGGCTCCAGCTTGCCCTGCGCATTACGCACCAGCGGCGTCGTCAACCGCTCCGGGCTCTCCACAAAATCAAATCCGAACCGCCCCTTGGCGCAAAGAAAATCGCCATTGATGCCGCTCTTGTCGCGATTGTCAGCGCGAATAATTTCCGCCCCGTCATTCGACTGCCGCACCCCCAACGTCACCTTGCAACCATCCCCACAATGCGTGCAAACGGTCGAAACGTGATTCATCTCCCAGGGCCGCGTCTTGTAGCGATACGTGCCGCTGGTCAGCGCGCCCACCGGGCAAACATCGATGCACATGCCGCACTGTTCGCAGTCCAGATGATCGCCGCCATTCGGCGCAATCACCGACGACACTCCGCGGTTCTGCACCCCCAGCGCCCACACGTCCATGCCTTCGCCGCATGTGCGCACGCAGCGGTAGCAGAGAATGCAGCGCGGCCTGTCAAAGTAAACCGCCGGCGACCACTGCTGTTCCTCGCGATGCTGTTTGGCTTCGGCGTACAAGCTCTCGCCCGCGCCGTACTTGAACGTCATGTCCTGCAGTTCGCACTCGCCGCCCGCGTCGCACACCGGGCAATCCAGCGGATGGTTCCCGAGCAGCAGTTGAATCGTAGCCTTACGCGCCTGCGCAATCTCCGCCGACTCGGTAATAAAAACCTGTCCCTCGGCCACCGTCGTCGTGCAAGCCGTCTGCAGCTTGCCCACCTTTTCCTGGCGCACCACGCACATGCGGCAGGCCGCCTGCAAACTCAGCCCCGGGTAGTAGCAGAAAGCCGGAATCTCGATACCCGCCTTCCGGCAAGCCTCGATCAGCAGCGTCCCCGCGGGAGCCGTCAGCGTTTTTCCGTCGACTGTGAAAGTTACGTCTGCCATTCGTCTACTCGCCTACTCTCCACTGACCACTTGCGAAACATCCACCATTCTATTGATCCGGCCCTACTCGTTACAGCCTGTTAGTTCTTTAACGTTGAAATGGTCCCGCTGCCTGGAAAAAGATCACGATTCACTTCAGCGTGAATGACTGTGTTTGCAAGCTCCCGAAACCAACCTTGCGAAACCTGCAAAATGTATACTGGTGCTCCACCAGCACGCACGGAAAGTGTCCCAGGCTTTGGGTCCGGAATAATCTCCACATCAAGAGGTAACTCTCCTTCGTGAATAAGATTGCATCGAAACCATTTGTAAAAGATGTGCCGCATTTGGTGCAGCTCTCCGCGAAATTCAGCGCTCATTCTTCTAAACAATCCCTGATCCAGGAAGTCCTCGAATGCCCGTTGATCTCCTATTGGGTATGGAAACACACGCCGAGAGGTCGCGGCGACAGCGATGAGCGCCAGAACAAAAGCACCTTCCAACCGTCCTGACTTCCACAAAAGTTCCGCATCTTCCAAACGATTCCTTATGCTCATACTTACACCACGGCCATCTCCACGTGTTTCGCGAACGGGCAGGGCTTCCCGTTCAGGTGATCCTCAAATTCCTTGCGGAACTTCTTCACAAACGCAATCGTCGGCATCGCCGCCGCATCGCCCAGCGGACAGAACGTCCGCCCCAGCATATTCTCCGCCAGGTACTGAATGTTATCGATGTCCTTGGCCTCGCCAAACCCCGCATGAAAACGCGTCAGCGATTTCTTCAGCCAGTCCGTGCCTTCGCGGCATGGAATGCACCACCCGCAGCTCTCGTGCTGATAAAAACTGATCGTCCGCAGCGCAAACTCCACCATGCACGTCTGGTCGTCAATCACCACCACGCCCGCCGAGCCCAGCATTGACCCAACCTTGCCCACCTGGTCGAAATCCATCCCCAGGTTCTCAATCTCCTCGGGCAGCAGCACCGGCGTCGACGAACCGCCCGGAACCACGGCCTTCAGCTTCCTTCCGCCGCGCACCCCGCCCGCCACGTCGTACACAATCTTCTTCAGGTTGTAGCCCATCGGCAACTCGTACACGCCCGGCCGCTCCACATGCCCACTCACGCTGAACAGTCTTGTTCCGCCGTTGCGCGGCGAGCCCACAGCCGCATACGCCGCGGCCCCCATCTCAATCACGTGCGGAACCGAAGCAATCGTCTCGGCGTTGTTAATCACAGTAGGCCCGCCGTAAAGTCCCACCACAGCAGGGAACGGCGGCTTGATCCTCGGCACCCCGCGCTTGCCTTCCAGAGACTCCATCAGCGCCGACTCTTCGCCCACTTCATACGCGCCCGCGCCGGTCTGCGTAATTACCTGGAACTCTGTCTCGGAGCCAAAAATATGCTTCCCCAGGAATCCCTTCGCGTATGCATCCGCAACCGCCTTCTCCATAATCTCCAGCAGATAGCGGTACTCCCCGCGCAAATAAATAAAGCCCAACTTGGCGCCAATCGCCAGTCCCGCAATAATCGTGCCTTCAATCACCGCATGAGGATCGTGCAGAAAAATCAAATGATCCTTGCAGGTCCCCGGCTCGCTCTCGTCTCCATTCACCAGCACGTACTTTGGCTTGGCCGATTGCTTGGGCACGAACGACCACTTCATCCCCGCAGGAAAGCCCGCTCCCCCGCGCCCGCGCAGGTTGCTGGCCTTCATCTCATCGATGATCCAGTCCGGCCCCTGTGCCAGACACTTCTTCGCCGAGTCATAGCCGCCCAGTTCAATATAGCGATCGATGTTCGTAGCGCCCATGCCAAAGCGCCGAGAAACGATCTTCACCTCATCCGGATGCGAGACGAGCCTAGGCATTCTGTCCCGTCCCTTCTGCTTTGGCCTTACCGCGATAGCTGTCCAGGATGCCTGTCACCAGCTCTGGCCTGATCTCATCGTGAAACTCATAGTTCACCTGGATCGCCGGAGCCCAGCAGCAGGCACCGATGCACTCCACTTCCTCCAGCGAAAAAACTCCGTCCGCCGTCACACCCTTATGTCCGATGCCCAACTCTTCCTGGAAGCGTTCGTACACGTCGTACCCGCCGCGCAACATGCAGCTGATGTTCGTGCACACCTGAATGTTGTATCGCCCCGCCGGCTTGAACCGCAGCATCGAGTAATACGTCGCCACATTGCGCACATCCAGTTCCGTAATCCCGATCCGCGCCGCCACCTCGGCAATCACCGCGTCCGACAGATACCCCACCTCATCCTGCGCATACAGCAGCATCGGAACCAGCGCCGAACGCCGCACTGGATACTTCTCCACCAGTGCGTCCAGCCGCGCCGCCAGCCGGGGCGAAAACAGCGTCATTGTTTCGGGACTCATCGCATCAACTCCCGTGCCCAGGCTTCTGCCGCCAAATCCATCTCTTCCTCGCCCTGGCCGTTCTTTAAACGCCCAGCCTCGGTCAATTCCAACTCACCGCAACTTCCATCTTCGCGCATCCAACTTACGCGATCGCCTTTGCGTTCCAGCGTCAGCCGCCTGTCCCCGTGCCGCGCCACAATTCGTTCCTCGTCCTGCTCAATCTTTGCCTGCCGGTTACCGCTCAATCCATGCAATGCCGTGTAGCTACGCAGCAGGGAAGCCAGTGAACCCCAAAGCTCTGCCCATAACTGCTCCAAAGCGCAAAACGGCGGAGCCGTCAACGGTCGATCTCTCCAAGCACAATATCAATCGACCCAATCACCGCCACCAGGTCGGCCAGCATCCGCCCTTTGCACATCGTCTCCAGCGCCTGCAACGTCGTAAACGACGGATACCGCATATGCACCCGATACGGTTTCGCCGTCCCGTCTGAAACCACATAGTACCCCGTCTGCCCGTGCCCCGCCTCAATGCCCTGGTACACCTCGCCCGCCGGCACATCGAAGCCCTCGGTCACAATCTTGAAGTGATGGATGAGCGCCTCCATCTGCGTCTTCATCTTTTCGCGATCCGGCAGCACAATTTTCGGCGCATCGGCCTTCACCGGCCCTTCCGGCATCCCGTCCAGCACCTGCTGAATAATCTTCACGCTCTCGCGCATCTCAACCAGCCGCACCTCGTACCGCGCCCAGCAATCGCAGTCAGTCGAGATCGGCACCTCGAACTTGAAATTCTCATATCCGCTGTACGGCATATCGCGCCGCAAGTCGATGTCCACGCCCGAAGCCCGCAGCGGCGGTCCCGTAACGCCCAGCGCAATCGCGTCCGCGGCCGATAGATACCCCACGCCCTTCAGCCGGTTCCTGAAAATCGGATTGCCTGTCAGCAGGTTCGAGTACTCATCAATCTTTTCTGGGAAAGTTTTAATAAACTCCTGCACCCGATCCAGAAAATCTAGCGGCGGCTCCATCGCCAGGCCGCCAATCCGGATGTAGCTCAACATCATCCGCTGCCCGGCCACGGCCTCAAACAGCCGCAGAATCTCCTCGCGCTCGCGGAAGGTGTAAAGAAACACCGTCAGCGCGCCAATGTCCATTGCGTGCGTGCCCAGCCAGATCAGGTGCGAATTCAGCCGGCTCAACTCCGCCATCAGAACCCGCATCCACTCGGCCTTGGGCGGAACCTGCATCCCCAGCAGCTTTTCAACGGCCAGCGCATAACAAAGATTATTTGAAAGCGGATCCAGATAGTTGATGCGGTCCGTCAGCGGCACAATCTGCTGGTAAAACTTCGCCTCGCAGGTCTTTTCGATTCCCGTGTGCAGGTACCCGATCTCCGGATAAACCCTGACAACGATCTCGCCATCGATCTCCACCACCAGCCGCAGAACCCCGTGCGTCGCCGGGTGCTGCGGGCCCATGTTGATCACCATGTGCTGGTCTTTTGCGCCCTCGGCCGGCTCCAGCGTAGGCATCACTCCAGGATTGCTCATCAGCGATACCCCTCCACCGGATAATCCTTGCGCAACGGGTGGCCTTCCCATTCGTCGGGCAGCATGATGCGCCGCAGGTTCGGATGTCCCTCGAAGCGAATGCCGAACAGATCGAAGACTTCGCGTTCGTAAAAGTTCGCGCCCGCCCACAGAGAGGTAATCGATTCAATCGCAGGATCGGGCCCGTCCACTCTCGCGCACAGGCGAATCCGTTCTTTGAATGCGTGCGAAAGCAGGTGGTAGCTCAACTGGAATCGAGGCGAAGCAGGGAACCAGTCCACCGCTGTCATGTCCTCGAAGAAGTTGTATCCGGCAGCCTGCAGTGCGCCCGCGGCGGAAAGAACCTGGTCCGCTGCAACCGTCAGCGTCAGCTCGCCGAACGCGAACTTTGCCTCGGTCAGCGCCTCGGCCTTCCAGCCCAGAATCGCCTTCACGGCCGGGTGTTCGGCGAGTCCCGCTAGAACCGCGGCTTTGTCCACCAATGTTTGCTTGAGAGCCTCACCCATATCAGAGGTCCGCCTTATCCTGGCTCCAGTTCAGGACGCCTTTGCGCACTATATAGTAGAGGCCCACGCCCACAAAGCCCAGGTACACCAGCATCTCCCAGAAACCGAAGAGCCGCGACACTCCCGCCAGTGCCGGCAGCTTGCGGTAGACAACCGCCCACGGCATCATGAACACCGCTTCCACGTCGAACAGGATAAAAAGCACGGCCACCAGGTAAAACCGCACGCTGAACCGCCCGCGCGCATTCCCAACGGCCTCAATGCCGCACTCATACGCTTCCAGCTTGACCTTTGTGTTGCGATGCCGGCCCACGAACCAGGAGGCTGTGACCATGAACAGCCCAAGCAGGAACGCGGCGGCTATCTGCATCATCAACGCGAGATACTGCCAGTAATCGGGGATCGGTTTCATTGCCGCCCTGTCTCGGAAAAAGTCCAGTTTAAGATAGCACCCAATCCGCGCAAACAATACCGCCCGCCGCCGGAAAGGACTGCTCGTTTGAGCTTAGGTTTTCAGCCTCTTCCAGTCAAGGCATTCAGCTGAAGATGCGGTAACCGCAGTCCTCTGGCAGAAACGCGCGGGGGGCCCATCGGTCCTTTCAGCCTCAGCGAAGTCTGGCGCGTTCTTTGCGCCAAACGGAGTCGAAGGATCCGCAGTTGCTCTTGCCGTTGCCTTCAGGGCCTATTTGATCCGGCAACTGAATACTATGCGGGTGCCCCATCCTTTCCCGCGTTTTTTGCGGGAAAGGGTGGGAAGGAATGTCCCTCTTTTCTTGCCGGATCAATCAACTGCGCTGCCCCACTTTGCCGAAAATTACCCTCCATCGGCGCACAATGTTCCTATGAGAATTTCCAAAACAAGCCCGATCCGGCCTGCACGTCCCCCAAAAGACCGGAACCCCTCCCCCCCTACCTGTAAATTGCACAGATTATGGTGCACAGCATTCGTAAGGTTACCGTAATCAACAAGATAGAAACACGCATCAGTAACCAAACAGTAAACTACCCCGCGAAATTATGCGTTTTTCGTCGATTTTTTTGGGTAAAAACAACACGTTTCCGGTGTCCCAGAGCGATTTTGCGAGCTTTCCGCGCGTAAATGAACAGCATTCTTCCTATCGAACTCCTCTGCGCGGCCGATCACTTAGGCAATGCTTGTGCCCTGGGTCTCTGGGGTGTCCCGTTTTGGTACGCAATCCTGCATCGTTCCTTTGCGGGAAACGGTACGTTCGTAATCTGATAAAGATGCTCAAAGTGCCGAAAAACTAGGTGAGGATGAACAGCATGGCAGCGACAACTACCACCGGCTTCTCGATACCAATGTCCGCCCCCGCAGTCAGCACAATCTGCGCAGACGCAAACGGACGCCGCAGCATCAGCCCCGAGGCAGGTCACGCGCTTCTTATCCTTGACCACGCGATCGATTACCTCACCAACGAGTTCCTGCGCGAGGGCCGCATGTTCTCCACCGAAGACGCGCAACTGCAGGCTGTTCATTTGCTGATGGACGTCAATCGTCGGATTTACTACGAATGTCCTCAACTGCCGCCGCTCAAGAAGCGCTTCCTCGCGTTCTTGTATCCTCACGCAGACTGATACGCCTATTGCCCATAGACGAGTACGGCAAACAGCACCAGCCACGCCAGCCCCATCGTGTGCCAATACCAGGCCGTCGCATCCACAGCCACCTGCCGCAACTCGACGCGCCTGTACCAGCCCAGCGCGCCTACGCACAACAGCAGGGCCACGATGCCCAGCCCCAGATGCGCGGCATGAAGCCCGGTAATCAGATAAAAAAAGTAGCTTGCCGGAGTCGCCGTGTGGTCGAACGCAAACCCCTGCGCCGTCAACTGCCTCCACGCCATCGCCTGGCCAAGCAGAAACAGCAGCCCCAGAGCCAGAGTCGCCGCCAGCCAGGGCCGCGCGCGCCGAAGAGCCGGCTGTCCAAGACCCAGCCACTCCTCCAGTACATCGATCTCGCGGAAGATATGCCGGCGCGCAACTTCCATCGTCAGGCTGCTCAGAACAAGGATCGCGGTGTTGAGGTAGAGAATCGGCGGGAGCAGAACCGGATGCCAGTCGCCCACCTGCCGCAGGGTGCGGGCATCCATATGCGTGCCTGCCTGTCGGGCATAAAACAATGCGACCAGCACCACAAAGAACATCATGTCGCCGGCCAGGGCGCAAAACAAGAGCGCTCGCGTCCGGTTCAGAAGCTCGCGCGGACCTCGGCGTTGCGGCTTCCAATCGTCGTCTCCGCCACCGCCCCCACCGCCTGTTGGGCGCCGGTCAACAGGTGGCCTGCCCCCAAATCCGGGGTCTTTCCGTTCAGTCTCCGCTGGGGAGGGCGTAAAGATTGAAGGCATAGCGGGCCCCCGTGAGATTGAGGTTACTCTCACTTCCGATTGGACGCACACAGAATCGAATGTGGATGTATTAAATTCTTCCGGCAGTCTGGGGCATTGTTCGATGGTACAAAATCTGCCGCAAACCACGAACCGCTAACGGGGCTGCTCGCCGTTCACGATACTGACAAAAAGCGCATGAACCCGCCGGTCCGCGGATAGCTCCGGGTGAAAGGTGGCAGCCATGACGGTTCCTTGCCGGATCAGCGTCGGAGCGCCGTCGCGCGTTGCCAGAACCTGAACCCCGGCCCCTGTCGAAACAATCCGCGGAGCCCTAATAAACACCATCTCCAGCGGCCCGCCGGGAAGAGACGTTTCCGCCGTCAGAATGGCCGAGTCGACCTGGCGGCCGTAGGCGTTGCGCTCAACAACGGCGTCCAGAACGCCCAGGCTGCGTTGCGGCGGATTGAGAACCTCGCGTGCCAGCAGAATGGCCCCGGCACAGGTCCCGAAGACCGGCTTACGCCGACAGAACTCCTCCAACACATCAAAGAAGCTGTGCTTCTCCAGGAACTTCAACATGGTGGTCGATTCGCCGCCAGGCAGGATCAGCCCGTCCAGCTTCGCCAACTGATCCGGCTTCCGAACCTCGCAAGGTTCCGCGCCCGTATCCAAGAGAGCACTGGCGTGAGCTGCGTAGTCGCCCTGAATAGCGAGTACGCCGACCCGCGGCAGAGTGCGTGCTTTGGTCAACCCTGGAACTCCTAAGTGTCTGTCTGCCGGACGAACGTCCTATCCTTGCGCTTTCTTTCTAGCGCAAGGATCAAGTGAAACTCATGCGAGCGACGAGCGAGCGTCTGCCGCACCGCAGGTGCTTACCAGCCGCGGGTTTGCAGAAGTTGCGATTCTTCAAGGCCGGCGGCGGCCAGGCCCTTCATGGTTCCCGTGACCTGTTCGCTGACTTCGGCCAGAATCTTCGGGTCGTTGTAGTGCGTGGTCGCGATCACGATTGCCTTGGCCCGCGAAACAGCCTCTTCGCGTTCCTTCGGGTCGTTCTCGACGTCCAGCGGTGTCGCGCGCTCCTTCATGAAGATGCCGGAGCCGACAAAGATTGCTTCCGCGCCC
This sequence comes from uncultured Occallatibacter sp., assembly GCA_964419175.1. Taxonomy (GTDB): domain Bacteria; phylum Acidobacteriota; class Terriglobia; order Terriglobales; family Acidobacteriaceae; genus Telmatobacter. Next base: position 17,624 of record CAYQOQ010000077.1, read on the forward strand.
AGTTGCATCATCAGCGCTGCGTCCGCAGGAGTGGCAATGCCCCCGGCTGAGAAGTTAGGCACCGGCAGCTTTCCGGTCTGAGCCACCATACGGATAAGTTCATAGGGAGCCTGGTGGTTCTTTGCGGCCGCGTAAAGCTCCTGCTCGGTCAGAACGGTCAGCGCGCGCATCTCGCTCGTAATCTGGCGCATGTGCCGCACGGCAAAGACCACGTCCCCGGTGCCGGCCTCGCCCTTGGTCCGAATCATGGCCGCGCCTTCGGCGATGCGGCGCAGGGCCTCGCCCAGATTGCGCGCGCCGCAGACAAAAGGCGTCGTAAAGGCATGCTTGTCGATGTGATGAGCTTCGTCGGCAGGGGTCAAAACCTCGCTCTCGTCGATGAAGTCCACACCCAACTCCTGCAGGATCTGGGCCTCGGCAAAGTGCCCGATGCGCGCCTTGGCCATCACCGGGATCGAGACGGCCTGAATGATCTGCTTGATCAGGCTGGGCTTGGCCATCCGAGCCACGCCGCCTTCGGCCCGGATCATGGCTGGAACGCGTTCCAACGCCATCACTGAGGTGGCGCCGGCTTCCTCTGCAATGCGCGCCTGCTCCACGTTCATCACGTCCATGATGACGCCGCCCTTGAGCATCTCGGCCAAACCTACCTTCAATCGCAGGCTGGTCCCGGTAAAAGTCTTGTTTTCATTCTGTTCTGGCATGGCTTTCGACCTCGATTCAAGAAATCTTCCGGCCGGCTTTGACCCGGCAAACTACAAATTGCTCTCCCTCTCAGTGTAGCAGCGATGCGGTTTGCTGGTTCCGCTGGAATCGAGCGGGCTGCGGCGCCTGTTCGGCCAGATTAGTTTTCTCAAAGGTTTCTGTACCGCTTCTGGTCACCTTTCTGCATGGTTCCCAATCAAATGGCCACTGCGCATCCACTACCGGCACCGCCTGCGGGGCAGCAACAAAATCAGCCGGCAAACGGCGGCAACGGGAACGCCAATATGCAGGCGCTGGTGCCTGTGCCTCAGCAGGAAGAAAAACTCGAAAATCCGATTTCGTTCAGCCTGCCGGTGTCAATGTTGCCGGTTGAGTTGGACGTCGCGGTGCCGGTGCGTGAGTTCAGAGTGCGCAACCTGCTCGCCCTGGAGCCGGGACAGGTCATCGAGTCGCAATGGGGAAACGGGGAGGATGTGCCGCTGGCGTCCGGAGAGGTGCAACTCGCCTGGAGTGAGTTTGAAGTCATCGATACGCAGTTGGCAGTGCGGATAACCCGGCTGGCGTGAAGGTCCGGGGAGTTCGGCGAATTGGGAAACAGTGCTGCGGGTTTTTCGGGCAGAGACAAGGGATAGGCGGGGAATGAAGCATGCGATCAAAGGAAAAGCGGCACCGGAAGCGGCGCCCATCGGCGGCTTGGCCGGGTTCTTACTGAAGCCGCTGCTGAGAAAGCTGCGCGGGGAGCAGCGCCCTCAACCGCGCCTCGAGCTGCTGGAACGCATCTCGCTCGCTCCCAGGCAGTCGCTGGCCTTGGTTGAAGCCGAGGGACGGCGCTTTCTTGTGGCCACCTCTGTCGAGGGCGGGCCGGCCTTTTATGCGCTCGATGGCGAAGCGCGCCCCGCGCCTCACCGCGCGTCGAGGGTCTCATGGTAGCCCTGCGGGCGGCGGCCGAGCTGGTCTTCGCGGCCCCGGTTTCCCTGCTGCCCGATCTCAATTCCAAACTCCATCCCTCCGATTCGACGCCCTGGACCATTCTTCTGGTCCTGACGCTGATTACGCTGCTGCCCGCAATTCTGATGTGCATGACGCCGCTGGTGCGGCTGCTGGTGGTCTTTCACTTTCTGCGCCAGGCGCTGGGCACCCAGACTGCACCTTCCAACCCTACGCTGATGGGCCTCGCGCTGATGATGACCTGGTTTCTGATGACTCCCGTGCTGACCCTGGTCGATCAGCAGGCCGTAGAGCCCTTCCGCCAGGGACAGATCACCGGCATGGACGCCATCGACCGGGGAGCCCAGCCCATCAAGCATTTTCTGCTTCGCTATGCACGGGAAAAAGACCTTGCGCTGTTCACCTCGGTCGGACAGATTCCACGCCCCAACACGCCGGACGACCTGCCCATGCGTGTCGTAGTGCCGGCCTACATCCTCTCGGAACTTAAAGCGGGCTTTGCGATCGGTGCGGTCTTGTTTCTCCCGTTCCTGCTGATCGACATGGTCACGGCCGCCATCACCACCTCGATCGGCATGTTTCAACTGCCTCCGGTGGTGGTCTCGACGCCTCTCAAGATCCTGCTGTTTGTCATGGTGGACGGCTGGAACCTGCTGGCCGGGTCCTTGCTGAAGAGCTTCTGAAAGGGATAGAGCATGACGCCCGACATGGTCACCGAACTGATGCGCCAGCTGATGAGGGAAGCCATCATCCTGGCCGCGCCTCTGCTGATCGCCACGGTGCTGATCAGTTTTGTATTGAGCCTGGTGCAGACGCTGACCAGCCTCCAGGAGCAGTCGCTGACCTCGGTGCCACGCCTGGCGGCGATCGCCCTGATGTTACTGGTCGCAATGCCATGGTTTCTCGAGAGGCTGGCGGCCTACACGCGCCTGTTGTTGACCGATCTGCACCGCTACCTGGGTTAGAAGCTGGAAGGAAAGACGCCGATGGCCGACTGGACGAGTTTCTTAAGCGCAATGACGCTGGCCCTGGTTCGGGTCAGCGGGGTTGTTGCCTTTGCTCCGTTCTTCTCCTCGACCGCGCTTCCCATCCGCGTGAAGGCCATCTTTGTGGGTACCGTAGCCTTTCTGCTGGCTCCGCTGGTGGCCACTCTGCCCGGAGCCAGGGTCTCGATCGGTTTCTCGGCCTTGCTGGGTGAGTTGGCCGTGGGTCTGGTCTACGGTCTCACGCTCGTGCTGCTCAACGAGATGCTCCTGTTCGCCGGCCAGATTGCCGGGCTGCAGTTCAGCTTCTCGCTGGTCAATCTGCTCGATCCTGCTTCCTCGATTCAGACGCCCCTGCTCGGCGAGTTGTTTCAGTTGATAGGGACTCTGGTCCTGATTACGGCTGGCCTTGACCGGATACTGCTGGCCTCGATGGTGCGCAGTTTTCGCGTTGCGCCGCTGGGCGCCTATGCGCTGGCGCCTGCGACCGCTCTGGCCATTGTGCGTGCGGCCGGAGGCATCTTTCTGGCTGCGGTCGAGTTGGCCGCGCCGGTGCTGGCCGCAACCATGCTGGTCGAGGTTGCCGTTGCGCTGCTGGGCAAGCTCAGCCCGCAGTTGCCGGTAATGAACCTTACCGTTCCGCTCAAGACCCTGACGGGCTTCCTGATTCTCACCGGCTCTCTGGCACTGTGGCCGCGCTTCATCGAGGCGCGCTTCTCGGGCCTGCTCGACCTGGCCGAACGGTTGATCGCCGCTCCAGGGCAGGTCGCGGGCGTGGGAGGATAGCCGATGCCTGGAGAGCGCTCGGAACAGGCAACGCAGCATCGCCGCGACAAGGCTCGCCGCGATGGCGACATTCTGCACAGCCGCGAACTGTCGTCCGCGGCGGCAACCCTGGCCGGGGTGATCGTGCTCGGCGCCCTCGGCGGCTCAATCCTCACAACCTGGCGCGCGACCTTCGCGTCCTTTCTCAGCCTCGGCGCCCCCGCCCGATGGGAGCCCTCCCAGTTACAGCCCACCCTGATTGCCATCCGCCGGTTGTCGATGGCTGTTCTCATGCCTCCAGCTATCGTGATGGCCGCGGTGGCTATGGCCGCGCTCGGCACCGGAGTGATGCAGACCGGCGGCCTCAACTTTCATGTCGAGGCGGTCGGCTTCAAATTTGACCGGATCAATCCGATCTCGAATATCAAGAACCTGTTTTCCCTGCGTGCGGCCGCCCGGCTGGCCAAGTCTCTGATCCCGGCCGGCATGCTGGCGGTTTTTGCCGTGCAGCGCATCGCCCGGCAACTCACGATTCCTCCTTTTTCAATCACGCGTCTGGAACAGCTTGGCTCTGACGTTTATGGACTTTTATTGGCCGCTTCCTGGCTGCTCTTCGGCTGGTCGGCTATCGATTATCTAGTGGAATGGCAGAGCCGGGAATCGCGCCTGAAGATGAGCAAGCAGGATATGCGCGACGAGTTCAAGGAGACCGAGGGCAGTCCGCAAATCCGCAGCCGCATCCGCAACCTGCAGCGCCAGGCGCGCCGCCGCCGCGTGAAGGACGATGTCTCGAAGGCCGCCGTGGTGCTCACCAATCCCACTCATTATGCCGTGGCCCTGGGCTTCGACTTCACCACCATGGAAGCTCCCAAGGTCATGG
>CAYQOQ010000078.1:0-21867 GCA_964419175.1 uncultured Occallatibacter sp.
CAGTGAATCATCTTTCAAAAGCTACGAAAAGAATGGACTTGCCCGAAGGGATACATTCAAACATCACGCGGATTGCAGACTTGTGCAGAGGTTCTTAGCTGTGTTCCGAACTGCCAATCTTCACTTCTGTGAGATCAAGCCTGTGTTTGGATAATAATGAGTCAGGATATCCCGGAAACTTGAGCCTGATGCGGCCATTCCAACTGCGCCAAATTGACATAGCCCGACACTGTGGCCAACGCTGTGGCCTTCCAACTGCCAATCTGAACCGTCCGCTGTAGCCGCAAAGTTGCTACCTGGGATCGCGCTCCATCCCCAGTGCCGCGCCCCAGCTATTCTTTGGCGTTCGTCGCCTGGCTTTGGCGGTTGTCCGCTATCGTCAATCCTGCTTCGCCACGTGAACGGATGTTGCCGGCACCATGCGCAGGGCACTGCGTAGTAAGGATATCCTTCGCCTGGTTCCATACCGATATCACGGAGGCTGCGTGTATGGCCGCCGCAACGGCTGGAGTACATGGCCGCAAGCGGTTTGTCGCGATACTCGATTACGAGCCCTTGTGTCGCCTGCACGGCAAGGTAAACCCGGCTAGTCAAGCGTGGCGGCGACTTGAGGTACTGACAATGGGTCGTGTCGCAGAAGTCAAAATCCAAGTGCCTGGCGCCGCCGGCCAGAAAGGAGCGGGTTGCAACGGCCTGCGCCTTGAGTGCCTCCATTGGCGCGTTCTCGTCCATCTCAGAAGCCACAATCGAGGCCACGGCAGTTTCGCGATCCATGCTGGCTACGGCCGACAGTTCGCCATTGCGGGCTTCGATGGTTAGACGAGCGAAATATGTGCGATGGAATCTGCCGGGCACGGTGAGCCGAAAAGCGACAGTGCCGCCGCCCCTGGCTGTAATCGTCCAGCTGGGGGCGGATCTGGCGCCGACAATGACGTGGTTGCCTTCTGCGTGGAAAAGTAACTGGCGGTAACCTGGCTCGCCATTCAGCACGAGCGCCGAAGGGGTCACGGCATCTGTTTCCTCCACGAGGATTACTTGTCCGCCGGCCTGTTCCAGTTCCAGCTTGGTGGGATGAAACAATCCAAGTACTCCAAAGCGAACAGCCCGTTGCGCATCGGCAGCCGAAGCGACTGGCAGTACAAGAACTGATAACAGGAGGGGCCAAATCCAGCCGCGTGAAATCCGGCGCACGCAATTAAACGGACAGCTACGCACCCTAACGCGAATGGCAGTTGTGCAATTGGTTGGTATGGGCCTGATCATCGCTGTCCCGCGCCTTCACTGACACTCTGGCCGGCTCCAAGGGAGCGCAACATTGCACCCGCCACCTTTGCGCTGTCTGCGCCAGTTACGCCATGCACGCGCAACAACAGCAACAACCGAGGCTGCGCAGCCGGGTACAGCACGACGGTAAAGCCATCCGCGGCTCCCCGAGGCACGTGCAAACATGCTGCCGTTCCGGTCTTGGCAAGAGCGGCCTCTTCGCCTAGAGCTGAGTCGACTCCGCGCGCGGTGCCGCGAGCCGCCGAGGCCATCATGCCCTTCATAATTCTGCCCTGAATAATGGACTGCTGTTCTTTCTCGAGTGCGAGGTAGGCCCTGGCTAGCGCCAAGGGCGTTTCTTTCCAGGCGGCGCCCAATCCCACAAGGCTCTCAGTGCCGGCGTCTGCCGAAGGCCCAGCGAGTCCATAGCGGGCAAAGGTCTGTTCCGCACGCTTGCGGTCCAATCCTGCTGCGAGCTCAAGAAAGTATGTATTGCAGGATTGCGCAATCGCATTCTCCAGATCAATCGGCCCATGCCCTGCCGGAAGCCAGCAACGAGTGGATGTGCCCAGGCAGCGTACCGTCGGAAAGTGGTTGCCGTGCTGCTCGCCGTATGCAACAGCGAGGAATGGTTTGACCAGAGAACCGGGAGAGATGGGACGTTGCGAAGACCATCGCTCGGCCACAACGCTGCCTGACGCATCCATCAACAAGTAAGAGATATCCTTGCCGGCAAAGTGCCGCTCCAAAACAGCTTTTGCTCCCAGTGAAAACTGAGTCTCGTGCGTGGCCTGAGCAGGAGCTGGACATGCGAACGAGAGCAGGAACGATGTTCCCAATGCTGCCCATTGCGCAACCCGCGCACTCGCGGTGACGCTGAATCGCCTCGAAGTTAGTGAGTCCATAGATAAGTAACCGTCTGTGTCACCTTCGTGCCCTGGTCTTTCTCTTCAATCCGCTCCGACTCGACTTTGGAGAAAACGCGGCTGAGGCTCGCCGCATCTCCGGAAAAGAACGCAGGGGTCTGCCCGCTCGCCGCAGTTCCCTGCTGGTCCGATCCCCCGCGATGTCCTGCCAGGTCAAGTTGCGTCATCAACCGGCGATAGTTGTTCCGTTCCTGTGTGTGGTGGAAGAAGGCGACATAGGTGAAATAGCCCTTCTCCCCCGCAGGAGCGACTTTCGGCTGACGTGCAAGCAAGTGCTCAAGAAGAAGAGCGTCGTTGGTTAGTATCAGTTGCTTGCCCTTGACGGAGAGAAAGAGAGGGACCGTACCATCGAGAGCCAGATACTCTTGTGCCTCACCCACTACCTTTTCTGAGCTAGACTGCTTCTTCCATTGCAGGCCGTTTCTCCCAGTGGTCAAGCCGGGAAGAAGTGCCGAGGTGAACGCCTCGCACACCGCATCTCTATCCCAATCCTGCGGTGCGGAGAGGACCATGGCTGCTTGTGTAGACACAAAGACGCCGTCGCGTGGAGCGCGTGTGGAATACACTTCAAGTGATGCCTCCGGCGGATTTTCAAGTAGTAGCGCGCGCAGGGAGGTGTAGGGGTCCAACTGCTTTACCGCGACAGGAACCTGATCGATGCGCACGTCGAGCTGCGCGGCGCTGCCGGCGTTCTCCATAGCAACTGCTGGGGGAGCGCTGGTGTACGAGTCTGCCAATCGCTGCGGCTGCTCTTCAAGAAGATCCTCACGCAGAGTCTGAAGGACACTCTCCGGGCTTGGTGCGGCTTGTGCTGCATAGAAAGCAGCATCCTCGGGTGCGAGCGCGGAGATTTCCCCGACATCGCCCGAATGTTGAGCCGGCAGTCCGGCGCGGCGCACCAGCACACGCTCCTCCTGATAACTCTGGCTGGTTCGATACAAGTCGCTGACGGCTGAGGCGTACTGCTTCATCTCTGTGATATTGCGCTGAACCCAGTAGCTGCGGAAATAGGGAGTGCGGACAATCTTTTCCAGATTGAGAACCATGCGCAGATCGCCACGCTCTTCCGATGCCTGTTTCACTGCTTCGGCAAACCAACCCTCACTGGCCAGATTACGCGAGGCGCGTCCGGCGAGGCGGTCAAGAACGCCCGCCACTAGGTCCTCCCGTGTGGCTAGAATCAACCAACCGTCTCTGACAGCAAAGGCCGCAACGCGTGACGATTGCGAATCCTTGTGCACGTAGAACGGAGTCCCGGCCTCGGAGCGCTGTTCAAACTTGCCGCGTATCTGCCACAGAGGCGTGTTCTCTATCTCCCGCTGCTCGAGATGAGTGACGTAAACAAATTCGAGATTGCCTATATCGTATAGACCCAGGCAACTCTCTTTACCGGCCACCTTTTCAAGCAGGCTACCGTCGGTTCGAAGTCCTGCCACGGCCGAGAATTCGTCCTGCGCCTGGGAGAGCCTTCCGAAAAGACGCGAGGTACTGAAAGCCGCATGGTTGTCGCTTGTCAGCCACGCGCGCTTCTCCTCAGAGGTATTCCAATCGCGCAACAGAGAGCCAAAGTCGCGAGCCTCAATCGAAAGCAAAGCGCCCTCGGGGAGCATGGCCTGCAATTCAGGCTTTGGCTTGGTTAACTGCTCCAACGCGCTCACCGCAAACAATACACCGCATCCAAGCAGCACACTCAGCGAGATCCAGAGGCGTCGTTTCATTCCGCATCCTCCTCGTTCATAGCCGCCTTCCTGGGAGTGAACGGCATGCCCGGCAGCAATCTAGGGCGCACCACTCGGTCCTGATCCAACTCGGCATGGATTTTCGGTGCGCGAGATTCGTTTTCCTGTTCGCGAGCAGCATCGGTCTCCAGGCGCTTCTGTTCTTCTTCGAGAGCGTGTCGTCGCGAAGAGTCTGTCTCTGAACTCATCGACCTTTGCACGAGTTGCAATGCCTCATCGGCCTCATGCCGCTTCTCTCGGGCGCGAACAGCAAACCATGTCAGCCTGGACGCATCTTCGAGTTTCAGTATCGGCAGCGCTGGTATCTTCTGCTGGCCGACGTAGCCTTCGCTGTGGAACGAGTCGTACCCTTGCGCATAGCGCTGACCGTAGAAGGTTCCGCCATTCTCAAGCATCGGTTCGGCTGCAACCAGCGCACTAGCGTCAAGCCCCGCCACAAAAGCCGCCGACACATATTCGAGCCGCAACTCGGCGTTGTCCGGCGCGGCGGCAATCGCGGCGCGCAAGATGCGCTCCCGTGTCTTGTTGTCGAGCGCACATGCTCCAGCAGCCATGCGGGCTTCAACAAAATACGGCTTATTGGCCTCGTTCTCACTGGGGCAGCCGTCGCGTATAAGCAAGTCCAGTTCCGCACTGCGCGTTGCGGATTTTGGCAGTGGATGGCCCTTCAGTGCTTTGGCCGCGGCCAGCCGTTCCTTATACTTCGCCTTTGGAGCGGCGGCCACCGATGCCAGCGCTTCCAGCGCTTGCGGCGATTGCGCCCGGTCGGCCAACATGGCAACTGAGAGCCTGACTTTGTAACTTGCATCCCAGGGAAATGCTTCAGCCAACGGTTGAAGGAACTGAAGCGCTTCCGGATATCGGCCTCGCATTTCCAGCAGGCTGGCTGCCGAATCCGCATCGGCGTACGGATTTGTGCTGATGAGCGTCAGACGCTTCAACAGGGCGATCGCCGCCGATGTGCTGCCTTCATCGAGATCGATTGCGGCTAAGCCGAGGAAATTGGGCGCTGTCAGTTCCCTCGCATCGAGGGCTCGCTCGTAGACAAACCGCTGGACAATCCGCCTCGAAGACTCTGCCAAACTGGATGTGGAGTTTTGAAGGTCGTTCGTTGTGGGAGCGGCGTCCGGGCGCTTCTTCCACAGTTCCACCAACTGTGGCAGGCGGCCTTCTGCCTCCGCTAACCGCAACCCTGCGCCAAGCCATTGATAGGATTTTTGCTTTGGTTCGGGAATGCGCGCCAGCTCCGCGCGGGCCTCGACGAGTTTCTTCTCGTCGAGAAGTGCGGCGACGAAGCTCGACTCTTCCGCCTCCAGGTAGTAGTTGAGTTCGCTTGGCTTGGCCTCAGCCTTTCGGCGTTCCAGCTCGACGATGCGCGCAAGCAGTTGGCTCTGCTGACCGTCGAGAATCCAGTTACTCCGCTCCACCGAACTGAGCAGACCTGATGGATCGCTGACTGCTGTCGCGATCTCCAACAGCCACTCCATTTGGTTGCCATGCGCTTTGTAGCCGGCTTCCAAAAGCGGCTCGGAGCGGTACACGCCGTTCCGCGCCAGATAAATACGCAATATCGCATCGACTTGCGGATTGATCGCCGCGTATTGTCCATGCGCGGCGGCATCCCCTAACACCAACGCAAAGTCGCCCCAGAAGGTCTCCGGCACGTGGCGCGCATCCATCTCGGCAGCCAGCCGCTTGACGGCCAACTGCCATGCAGCCAGCGCTTCCGCCTGATGGCCCTGTTTCCATTCAAGCGCTGCGATGCTGTCCAGTACGGCCGGCTGATCGCTCTTGAGGTCAAGCGAATGGCGGTAATCGGACAGCGCAGCCTCAGCCCTGCCGGCCTGCGCTGAATAGTCCGCAAGCTGAGTATAGGCACTGGCGCTTTCCGGAGTGTGTTCAAGCTCCGACTCCAGATAGCCTTCCGCCTGCGGGTCTTTGTCGCCATCGAGATACTCACCAAATCTCGACCCGTAGTAGAACCAGACTTCGCCCGCTAGCTGCTCATCGCGATTGACAGGGTGCTCAATGCGCTCACCTATGGTTTCCTCCCCACCGAGCGCGCCGTCAAAGCTCTCGCGTACCTGGGGAGTGTGTTCGCGCAGATACAAACCGGTTAATGCAATGTAAGCTTTCTTCCACACAGGAGGCTGCCCGCCAGACCGCGCAGTGATCCCCGCGAAAGCGAGATCGGGTTTGCCGTTTACCAACAAGAATTGCGCCGCTGCGTCTCCGGCTGTCTTCCGTTCACTCGCGAAGCCGGATGCTCTTTGAACTAGTTCCTTAGGTCGTGCGGTTAGCAACAATCTGTAGTAGTGTGGGTTCTCACCCGCCCCGGCGCTTATCGACGCCAGTTTATCGAGGACGCGGAGTTCCGACTCGGTATCTCCGACGGTACGATAAACCTCGGCCGCTTGAGACAAGACCGGTGCCCTCTGACGGGACGGAACCGAAGCGGCAAACGATTCGATCTTTGGTCCATTCCCTTCCAGTTGCACGCGCTTCCGCTGCAGTTGCAGCCATTCATTCAATTCGCCGTGAGTAGAATTGCGGCTCTGTTCGGTGAACTCCCAGAGCAAGCCCGCTTCCGTGTCCACGAGGCCCGCAGCTTGCATTGCGGGCAAATAGACTTCGCGCAATTCGCTCCCATCGGCAGCTCCGGCGCGTTTGGTTTGCAACCACGCTGCGAACGCCGCTTTCTCCTCCGGCGTGCCGTACTCGCCTGTAACCGCGGCCATGGATCGCAACGCCTGGGCAAATCCCGACTTCGCCTGCGCGGTGCGCTCGACTACCCGCTGTTTGCGCCAGTCCTCATCGGTGATAGCACTAAATCCTTCTTTTACGACCTGCTGAGCCACCACGCTCAGCGTTACGCTTTCGGCCTGTTGGCGCGCTACCGCTAGGCGCGTGAACGCGGCGTCGCCCTGCCGCAGACGCGCCATGATCCGCGCGTAGATTACTGCGCCAGGCTGATTCGCCGCGTCGGCCAGCAGCTCTGGGCCGGCCGTGTCCACACCCTGTTCAGCAAACTTTCGCGCTTCGTCTAGCAGTCCCCATTGCTCCAACCGAGTGGCTACTTCAAAGTAGTTGGCAGGCTTCACCGGACGGCCGGCAATCCACGCCTCCTCGAGCGCCTTGACCACGTCGGCGTTGCGGCCTTGCCGTGCCCGCGCTTCGGCGGCCTTCATCATCCATTGCGGATCGTGGTAACTCAGTTTGTACAGTTGTTCAAAGTCCGCGACCGCATCATCCAGCCTATGGAGACGCTCTTCCAAGTCTGCTTTCAACTCGTTTAGATCCTTCTGCTCCGGCCGCACGTGGATCGCCTTCCCGTAGGCCTCAATTGCCGCCGGATAATCTTCAAGAGCAGTCTCCAATCTCGCAAGAACTATGCTCCAGCGAGCATCGCGCGGTGAAGAATCCACAGTCTTGCGATAGAAATCGAGCAGCCTGTCGCCTTGCCCATGCGCGCCCGCAATGAGCGCGGCTTCCTGAGCCAGCTCCGCATCGCCAGCGTAAGCATTGATCAACTCAATGTATTGATCGGTCGCGTCACTCCAGTTACCGAGGAGCGTTGCGGCAGCGATTGCGCCGCGCCGCAACTGAGCCAGCCGCGCTGTCTTTTCATTTCGATCCATAGCCGCGGCCTGAACGCCAGCCAATTCAGCGCGATAAAAAGACGCCAGCCCGGCCTGATCGCCAGAGCGCGCGAAGTTGTCCGCCAACGCCGCCTCGATCTCCGCATTCAGCGGCTTCTGGCTAAGCACTAGTTCCAGCACCTGCTTTGAGTGTGCGTACTCGCCAAGCTCTGTCAGCTTTCGCGCAGCTTCAAGTTGCAGCTTTTGTTTTAGCTCGGGATAAGCTGCCTCCGCCGAGTCCAGCAATACAGTTACAGCCTGCCTCTTGCGTTCATGCTCCCAGTCGAAGTCCACGGTTGCCCGTACCACTCCAAGCACTCTGTCGTGTTGGCGATAGATGGACTCCACTTCCGTAGCCGCCTCTGCAGGATTGTGATGTTGAAGCAGCCCGACTAACTGATAGCGCAATTCGAGGTTATGCACCGGATCGACGGTCAGGGCAATCTGCCTGCCCAGCGCTTGTTGTTCCACCTCTGGCAGGTTATGTCCTCGTGCGGCTTCAGTCAGTTTGTCCAGTACGTCAAACGATTCTGTTTGCGCTATCGTCTGTTTCAATTCCCGCGCCATGTCTTCGTTTCGATGCTGAGCATCGAGTACGCGCACGCGCAGTTCGATGGCTGCGCTTGTGGGTGCCGGCGATTGGAGCAGGCCCGCCGTTTCAGCTTCGACTGTGGTGCGCAAGTCCGGTCTTCGCGCGAGCCTCAGAAGCCGGCTGCGGCTCTCCTCTGAGGGTTGATCCCCAAGCGATCCGGCTATATATTCCTTGATCGCACTGGCGAAATTGCCTCGGCTCTCCTCAATGGCTCCGGCCTGATAGGCGAAGAGAGCAGGAGTGGCCAGCCGCTCTCGCGCATTGCGCAGTTGTGTCGACGCGGAAGCAAAATCAAAGTAGTCCCAAAACACTGTGGCCGATTGCAAATAACCATCTGCATCGCCTGGGTGCACCTCCGCCATGCGTGTCCAAAACGGAGCCGCCTCTGCCATGCGCCCGCAATCTGCGTAGATGTCCCCGATTCGCGCCAGCGTCTCCAAGTCGTCCGGTTTGGCGCTCAGCAGCCGCTTCTCGATTGCGACGGCCTTGTCCGTATCTTCCGGATGAAAGTATGCGAGGGAGCGATAGAGCGACGATGCCTGCCTGCCCAGGGCTTCATCCGCTGGATACTCAGCCGCCAAAGCATCGGCCGCATCCACCGCTTGTTCAAAATGCGATTGCCATAAGCAAGACTCCAGCCAGAAGCGCTCTGCCGCGGGATTAGTCCGTGCAAGCGCGGCCCAGTCCGCCTTTTCAATCTCCGGCGTCTGCTGGCGAAGTGACTCCAGTTGCGTGTCAAGCCTGCCGCCGCTGTTGAGCAGCTCAAACAACTGGTCGCGCAGTTCGGAAGACTCCGCCCAGTGTTGCCATAACAACATTTCGACTTCGGAATACTGCCTGCGCGAGCGGTAATACATCAGCAGATTGTGAACAAATGTCAGATCGTGGGGAAAGCGATCATGTGCATAGCGATCAACTTCAAGGGCAAGCGCACCGTCCGGCGCTGGAGCCTCGCGCAGGTAGCCTTCCAGTTGGGTTCCTGAAAAAATCCCCGTTACTTTGCGAGATAGTGCTGAGTAATTCGCTGCGCGTCTTTCGCGCAAATACAAGCGCGCCAGCTTGGCATACCAGCCCGTGCCGAAGCTTGTGTCCTGAAACTGCTCGATCGCTCGTTGATAGACCTCTTCCTGATGAGCGTTCAAACGGTTCTGTTCAAGAAAACTCGCCAGCTTCTCGTAGAGGCCCGGATCCTGTGGATTGCGATCAAGTTCCCCGCGTAGCACCTGGAGGGCGTCTGGCAACCTCTGCATCGCAACCAGACGCGAGAGATACCTGTCCAGCACCTGGGCGTATTCGCCCGAGCGGGCGCCACCCGCCGCTTGTACCTCTTTCTGCGCGCTGTTCTCGCCGATAACTGGCTTACTGTACGCTGTTCCCGCCTCGCCCAGTGGAACGCCGTCCGCCCTGGCTGCGAGTTCCTGCAACAGGCCCCGATACAGGGCAAATTCCTTCTCGGCCTGGTTTGTCCGGCTGTAGACGTCGCCAACTTCCAGAGCGATTTCAACCTTGCGTGCGTCCTTTGGAAACTGCGCCAGAAACGCCGTCCCCTCCCGAATAACGGCATCGTTCTCGCCGTATGCCGCATACGCATCCATCAGCCTGGCATGCAACTCCGCCCGCTCTGGAGCGCTCGGGAATCTCTGGTCGATCTCCGCCACCAACTCGGCGGCTCTGGCCCGATGGAAGTAGGGCGCCGCTAGCTGGTCTTGACTGGAATACTCAGAATCGGGTCCCTGTGTATTGAGCAACAGCGATAGGATGCCATTCAAATAGCCCGGCCCGCGGTCCATGGTGGCGATGCTCTTGTAGAGGGCCAGATTGCCGGCGCCAACTCTTAGCGGCTGCTCTGGCGCAGTGAGCAAAATGCGAGCGAGTCCCGCCAGCCCCTTCTCCTCTGCATCGGAGTTATTCTTGCTCGCGGCCAACGAATAGTAGTACCGCACGGCCTCTGGAAAGTCCTGTGCATTCTCCAGCAGCCTTGCAAAAGTATAGAGTTCATCCGCAGTCCACCCGGCTCCGTGCCCATCTTTTCGCTCGCGGTACTGGGTCAGCACGGCCTTAGCCGCCTCCAGTTCACCTTGCTGTTGGAAGATGTAGAAGAGCTTCGCCGCGTCCTTCAAAGCATCGGTTCCACCCTCCAGCTTTGCCGCCAGCCGCGCTCGCAGCGCGTCGCGCGTCTTGAGTATCTGGTGGCCGCCAGACAACAGTTCGTAATAGCCCTTCACTAACTCCGCCGGCCAGAGTGGCTCAAAGCTCTGATCGAATACAACGAGACCGTCTTTTGCCGAACCGCGCTTGGCGGCCAGTTCCGCCTCGGCCCTGACCGGAAACAGCGCATCGCCGGGCAGTGCTTTCCTATAGCGATCGATCAAAGCAGTCGTGGCGGCAAAATCCTTTCCCGCCAAGTTGAACGACAACTCGCGTTCGTAGACTGTCTTTTCTGCGGGATAACTTCGCTCCCACCCTGCATACTCCCGCTGAGCGGTTGCGCGCCCGAGAGCAAAGCGGTCCACTACGCCCAACGCGCGCTCCCAGGCCTTCCACGACTGCCTGGACTCAGCCGCCGTCCAGCGTTCCCGCGGAGCGGCAGCGGCCTGACCTACCGATTCGAGAGCCGCGATTTCTTCTTGAGGTTTCAGCCTGCGCTCGTAAAAGTCAGCCAGATCTAGATTCGCGGCAGCCTTGTCGTCTGCCTTCTGCGCCCAGATTTTCCAGTCATGCTCGGCTGCATCAAAATCAAGTGCCTGCTCGTCCTCCATGGCCAACAACGAGTAGAGCGCCGCGCTGTTCTTACTGGTATTGAGGAGCGAAGTCAACTCTGGCCGGATCTCGCGCGGTGAGCGACGGTAGAGGACCTCGCCTGCTGGCAGCTTCATCAGCCGGTAGAGCGCCTTCTCCACGCCCGATCCGGATTCGGCATTCTCCAACCATTGAGCGATTCCGTTGCCTGCGCCCAACAGCAATCCGGGACTCTGCCAATAGATCAGCGAGCCAAATGCTCCAAGACTCGTGCCGGCTAAGCACACAACAAAACCGGCTCTGAGCAGGAGTTTCCGGCCGAGTTGAGGCCAGTTATCAGAATGCGGCGCCGCCAATTCCGCGGTGCTCTTGCGGATTTTTCGTTCGCGCTCAGGGAACCACTTCAATTCGCACCTCCGCGCTGCCCAGGTTGTGCGCCATATCTTCTGCGGTAACAGCAAGCACATACACGCCGGCAGGCAATGCCGGCGGCAGGCTGATTTGTCCGATGCTCGCCCCTTGCTCGCGATCCCAACGGAGACTTACAGGAGCCAGCCCTTCTAAACGCGCTGTAAGTGTTCGCGTACTCTCCGACGCACTCACTCTCAGCGGAATTGTCTCGCCCGTCCGGTAGCGTGTCCGGTCGAGACGAACCTTTACCGTGGGAGGAGTCGAGGCAATCACAAAACTCTTCGACTCCCGATATACCTGGCCGTTCGTATCGCGAAGAACCAGCCGCACGGAATAGCTGCCGTCTTTCATATCCGTCGGCGCAAGAAAGCGTGTCTGCCAAACATCTTCGCCGGCCAGATAGCGCAGCGGTTTCTCCAGGCCAAAAGGGAAAAGCGCAATCACGGAGACGATTGCCCTGTCAGTATGCACGCGCAAGACCGGGTCCCCGGGACGAATAACGCGAGGCCGCAACAATGCCCTGGGTGCGGCCAGAAACGAGGTATACGGCGTGACGAATTTGTATCTGCGCGCCAGCCGGATAACCTCGTTGACAGCAGCATCGGTCTCTCCATCGCGCTCAATCTGCTCCAGCAATGCCTGCACTCGCGCTCCGGCCCACAGCCTGGGCAACTGATCGTGTTCCAAATCCTGCACCGGCAGGTCCGCCTTGCCCTCCGCGTTGATCGCTCTCCCATCCTGCTGGCCGTCAACGCGAAAGTTCACATTCTTCTGCGGTCTGGAATACTGGCCCACCCAGCGCGCTTCGCCGCCGTCAAAGACCGCATCCTCCAGCGGATACACTTTGTCCACGGCGGCCTTGGGAGGTACGGTCAGGCGCAAATCCCCGATCGGGTTTCGACCAACCTTGCCGAGAAAGGATGCCAACTTGAAGTCAACCGGCTCTGTTGACAGCACCTGCTCCATCACCCCGCCATTGCGGCTCAACATCCGCAGCAGCGGCAGATTGGCATCGTCGCCCACCGCAAACACGTCGGTCTTTGGCCGGCGGTCCGCGGGAATCTGCTTCCATTTTTCGGTGTACCAAGCCGACAACTTGCCAGACTGAATGAGTCCGCGCGTGGCTTCGCCATCGGTCAGCAGCACCAAGGCCATGCCCTGTCCTGCTCCGGTAGTCGCGCCCGAATTCGATTCTGGCCCGCTAAACTGAGCAAGACCCGCTTCAAGCGCCTTCTGCAAATCCGTTCCGCCACGCAGATGGCTCTGCCGCAACCAATCGATTGCCGCTTTTGCGCTGGCAAGTTCCGCCTTCACTGGAACCGGTTTGAAGCTCTCTACTCTAGTGTTGTAGAGCAACAGATTGAATCTGTCTTCCGGTCCCAGACTTTCAAGCAGCTTGGCGGCGGCGGCATAGCTGCGTTCCAGCTTCTCCCACTGCATCGAAAGCGATGTATCCATCAATACGATCACGGTTCGACTGCCCGTGGAGCCGGCCTGCGCACCGGCAGGTGCCGTCCCGGCGTTGCCAGTTGGAGATGGAACAGACAGTTGCGCTAGTGTCTCAAAAAAGCCCGGCTCTGGCTGCGATTTTGACTGGGGCTTCTGCTTGCCCTTCTGTTTGGCCGGGGAATCGCTCTGGGAGGCGCTCTCAGTCTCGATACCGGCTCCAACCATCGCAGCCGGATTTGGATCGCGGAATGTGATCACCTCAAGGGCGTTTCCCTGCTCGTTCACCGTCCAGGCTGTCGCAAAGTCCTCCGCCAGGTCGATGTTGGCGGCATCCACCGAGCCACGGATCGTGTGCTCGTCCTGCTGCTCAATGTGGAACGGCAGGAGCTTGCCCTGCAGGGCAAAGTCCTTCAAGCGCCCGGCGGAGTGCAGTTCAAAATGGATGGTGAGCTTTTTCACTTTTTGGATGGCATAGGCATCCGGCTTGAGCGGCAACAGAAAGTAACTCTTCCGCGCAGATACCGGGATGTGTTCGTGGTACTCGATCTCCAGCCGTTTAGTGCCGTAGGCCGGTATGGGAACAATATGCGCGCTGAAGACCGAACTTCGTCGCGCATCTTCCACCGAGTGCTCCCCCTGCTCAAGCAGGCCGGGATCTATGGCCTGACTCTTCAACTCTTGATAGATCGCCTTTGCCCGTTTGCGTTCCAGAATTACGGCGGGAATGCGGACCGGGCCATCCCATACGGCAAAGTCGGAGACCGTGGTTCCGCCGGGCAAAGCAAACAGGTAATTGCCTTCCTGCGGAGAGCCAGTGTGGTTGGTGAAGACCTGGCGCACCCAAACCCGAGCGTCTCCGTTGTCTATGCGAATCTCCACCTGCATCTCGGTCAAGGAAAGGACCGAAGGGTCAGGCGCTTGCTTATCTGTCGGCACAAGCACGCCGCTGTCCGCATAAGCCGCTATCCGCATTGCCAGGACGATCACCAACGCCCAATTTGCCCGTCTCATCGCTTTCCTCATTGCAGCTTGTCTTCCGAGATTCTTACCAGGCCGTTCTCTGTGCCCACGTACACAATGCCGTTGTGCAGAGCCAGTGCCGTAACATTCAACGACGGCAATCCCGCGGTCACCGCCTTCCATCGAGTCCCGGTGGCATCGCCCACCATCAGCCCTTGGCCCAGCGTTCCGGCCAACACCACGCGCCCATCGGCTACCATGGCCGTTGGATTCACCACCATCCCCGCACGCGTTGCATCGGTTGACGTAACACTTCCGTCCTCCGCCAGTCGCAAAACGCCTGCGCCATAGGTGCCTACCAGCCATTCGTTGCCCACTGCGGCAAGCCCCGTAATCCAGTTATGTTTCAACCCCGAATTCGCCGTGGTGATATTCCTGCGGACTTCGCCGCCTGCGAGCAGCGAGAGTCCGCCCAGGGTCCCGGCAACCAACTGGCCGCCACTGGCCCCCAACGCATATACGTGGTTATTGACAAGACCCTGAAAGGCATACATGCTGTGCGCACCACTGGCATCCAGAAAAGTAATCCCCGCCGGAGTTGCCAGCACCATGCCATCGCCATACAGGGCCACATCCGTTACATGATCGGCAATCAGTCCAGCGTCGCGTGCGAGAACCTGCTTTTGACGCCCATCGCGGTCGAACATGACCAACCCATTGGCCGTGGCCACAGCCACCGCACCGCGCCGGGCATCTTCCACGATCCGATTCACGCAGAACACGTGCTCGTTTTCGACATGCTGGACCTTTCCACCCAGCGCCGACATAATATCGAGGCCGCGGTCGAAGTAGCCCACCCAGAGCCGGCCATCTGAGGCCATCATCAGCGCAGAAATATCCCTGTCTGTGAGTTGGGAACTGCCACCGCCCAGAATTCGACGCCATTCATCGCCAGGCTCCTGCTGAAGCAGCCCGTCGCTGGCCAGCGCATAGCGGGTTTCTCCCACTTCCAGAAACTGCTTCACCGTCAGCGCCGTCGCTCCACTGATCATGGCACTGGTTGTTGCTCGCGTTTTGGAGTCGCCCAGAATCGCATTGACCCGCGCTACAATCGGCCGTCTAGCCTTGACGTCGTTCTCCGGACCAGACAGAGACACGCGCGTTATGTCGGCCTCCACCTGACCCACCAGCAACGTATTTCCATCAATTGACAAAGCGTGAGCGTATCTGCCCTTTGCCAGTACCCTGGCAATCTTTCCATCTCGCACTTCCGCGACCCCAACCGGTGTGCCGACGTAGGCTCTTCCCGTAGTCGTCCCCGCTTCGCCCAGAACAATCTGCTCCACGCGCCGGTCAGGCAATCCCTGATCCTCGCCGATGCGTTCGCTTTGGCCGCCATGCCAATAGAGCAACCCATCGTTCAACGTGCCGATCCACAATTCCGCTTCCGTGCCTGCCAGTGCCGTCACGTAGACGTTGTCCGTTGTGGTGTGGAATCTCTTGAGGGTCTTGCCGTCATAGATCAGCAACCCAAGCTTCGCGGTGCCGATCAGCAGCCTACCGGATGCGAGCGGCAGCAGGGCCGTAACGGTACGTGCCTCAACTTGACTGGCGCGAATCTGTTGGAACTGTCGGCCGTCGAAGGCCAGGACGCCCTCCCCGGAGGTTGCTATCAGCAGTTCCGGTTGCCGAGAGCCCGCCGGCATGCCTACCGCCATCTGGCCCAAAGGAGCGGTCGGTAGGTCCATACCTGTCCGGTAGACATGCTCCGGTGTTCCATCGGTGGCGTAAACGTACAGGCCTGCCGGGCCAGCCAAATAGATATGCCCCTGGAACACTGCTGCGCTTTCATACACAGCCGGCGCGGTAATCCCTTCAAAGCCCGAATTTGGCTGCGCCGCCAGCGTGCGGACTTCCAGACCCAGCAGTTCGCGCTCCGCCGCCCGCCGGTTTGAGACTCCAAGTGCCCGCTCAACGCGCCAGACCACGATCCCGGACGTAACTAGACATAAGAGCGCTACCGCGATTGCACTAACCGCCACGGTCCGCCGCTGAAGTTTCATGGCAAATTCTCTGTTCCAGGCTGGATCGCACTGACAATACCGCAGAAGGCGCTCAAACGCAAATGCTGTCTACCAAATGAAAGAAGTCGCCTTCCCTGATGCTCCGTGGTGTGTCTCTTCAAGGGCTTGGTGGTCTCAAATATATGGAGAGCTTATAGTCCGGGTGAGCAAACTGCTACGAAAGAACATATCCAGAGAGTCGTCTCCGCTACGGCAATGAAATCGCATGCTGGAACTCGATTTGCTCACCTGGATCAGGCCTCAACCTCCAGAAAGTTGTCCTAAACGCAACGCGATATTAGCATGCAAAGTGAGTCGCAAGACCTACCAGGAATCGGCGTCGGCAAGGGGGGAGTCGTCACCGCCGGAGAAGTGATCAGCGAACCGGAATTCAAGTCACGGTGGTGCACCGACTGTTGGCCCCCTGCCGCTAGAGGCGTCGCCGTTGACTTGGGCATTTGCCTGATAGATTCGTTTGTGCATTCTGGTTGATCATTGCAAATGAGCGCCGCAATGTTTGGATTCCGGCGCACTCGGCGCCTTCAGGGGACTGATCTGCGGATTGAAACCTCAAGTAGCAGATTCATGAACTATCACATTCATTTTCTGGGGATTTCTACTTCGTCCTGGATGCCACTCCAAGCTTCGATGCTGGCACGAAGTTCGAACGGCCTGCGGCCAACCGTCACTGAGAAGCTTGCTCGTGGCTGACAAGCGCGAGATGTGAGCCCGAACGCGTTCGAGTGGTGGCGAGTGGGGTGTCAATTAATATCCCCTTAGTGACAGAACATCTGGAGAGCAACTTTCACCTCAGTTCATCTGTTTCACTGAAAACACGCTCACTCGATCAAGCAGTGCAAATAATGTTGCATGATGCGCTACGAGCTTTGCTAGAATCAGGCCAATGACGATTCTTGCCACTAGACAGTGTCGTTGTCGCCAGCCCAGAGACTATCGGCTGGTAAACACTGTTTCGCGGACAGAATATCGTGATTGAATCAGCGCCATAAGCGAGCGTGATGAAGACCTTCTGCAGATGCCCACGAATCAAGTCGTGGGCATTTTCTTTTGGCGTGCTTTTCTCCTGGCGCCCATGGAAGACCGCCGTTTGCAGGAATTGCATCCCACACAAGAGATCCAAACTGCCGGAAGACCTGTATCGGTCATCGTGAATTGATGGCCATCCACATTTGAAGAATGCACATGGAGATACTGAATGACATCGCGATGTCGTCGCAGGCCAGCCCCTCCAATCCTTGGCCTATCGATCAGCATCGCAGGATCGGAGGCGTTCTTCGGCCAGCGGTAACAATAATGGTTCGCCCGACACTCTGATCCAGAAGTACGCTCCCGTCTCGGATCAGACTGCCAACTAGCCCCCGATTCCAGAATCCGGACGACTGCAGTTGACCTTGCGCCTCTATCAACCGCGAGCCGAACTTCTGAACGGTCGCTTTATCTTCCCAGCCCTGGAACAATTGGACTAATCCCTATGAGATCCGCGAAATTCGCGTTGTTGACCGCCGCGCTGATGTTGGCCATCACCTCTGGTTCGCTCGCTGGCCAAACAACGTTCATTGAGCGTTACCAAGCGCGGGTGAGCGCAACGCAAGCCGAACAGTCGCAATGGGTGACACCTCTGATAACGGTGACTCCGCGCCTGGAGCAGGAGATCCGCTCCGACATCGTGCACCCATACAATGCCAAACCGGCATCGCTTACGCCATGTTGGGCGCAGCATACGGAATCCCCATCACCCTGTGCATGCTTTCCAATGTCTCCAGAGAGCGCAAACGGATACTGGCCGCTTACGGCGCAACCGTTGTCTACACCGATCCAGGCGAAGGCTCCGACGGCGCCATTCGCAAGGCCCGCGCGATGATTGCCGAGCAACCGGAAAGGTATTTCTACGCCGATCAGTATTCCAACGACGCCAACTGGCGCGCGCACTACAGCGGCGGCACGGCCGACGAAATATGGCGGCAGACCGATAGACATGTGACTCACTTTGTCGCCATGCTCGGGACCAGTGGAACTTTCGTCGGGACTTCGCGCAGATTGAAGGAATTGAATCCGGGGATTCGCTGCATCTCACTTCAGCCCGACTCGCCCTTCCGTGGTATCGAGGACACAAAGCATATGGAGACCTCAATCGTTCCGAAAATCTACGATGCCGGCATCGCAGACGGGAAGTTGGGCATCGAAACAGAAGCGGCTTACACCATGGCCAAGCGGATGGCACGCGAAGAGGGCCTGTTGCTAGGCGTTTCGGCGGTCGCGGCACTTGTTGACGCGCTGCAAGTGGCGCAAGATGCTACCGCCGGGTCAGTGATCGTCACCATCTTTCCCGACTCCGGTGACAAATACCTGAATGAGCATTTCTGGGACGAGAACAGGTAGAGAGGAAGCGAATCACGATGGCACTGAAGATTCCCGCCGCACTACTCGACCAATTACGCCGTCACGGCGAACAGACCTATCCCTACGAGTGCTGCGGCGCACTGGTTGGCGACTTTGACAATGCGGGTGGGAAGGCGGTCAAGGCCGTGGTTCCATGCGGCAACACTCGCACCGATTCACCGCAGAATCGCTATCACATCGACCCATCGGAGCTGGTGCGCATTCAACGCGAAGCGATGCTGGCTGGCCGCGACATTGTGGGTTTCTATCATTCGCATCCTGATCATCCCGCACAGTGGTCCGTTACCGATCTTGCCGAAGCGCACTGGACCGGCTGCTCGTATGTGATTACAAGCGTCGATAAAGGGCGTGCCGCGCTTACGAACTCGTTTCAATTGCAGGACCAGGAAGAAGCCAAGCATTTCGAGAATGAAGTTATCGAAGTGGACAATTAGCACAACTAGCAAGAACAGCAGAACCATCAAGAAAGGAACACCCATGCCGATCAAACTCTTGATTCCCACACCCCTCCGTCCTTACGCCGGTAGCCAGTCAATCATTCAAGTCAACGCTCACACCATTGGCGAGGCCTTAGGGAATCTTGTCGCCCAGCATCCGGATCTCCGCAGGCATCTCTTCTCCGAAGATAGCAACCTCCGCTCCTTTGTCAACGTCTACGTCAACGACGAGGACATTCGTTACCTGAGCAAGGACGCTACTCCGGTCAAAGAAACAGACACGATTGCGATTGTGCCCTCAGTTGCCGGCGGCCGCTAAGGCACCGCGGCGCCGCGCGGAAATGAATATGGAACAACGTATTGGAGACGATCAGTGGCACCATTGAATGAAAGCAGCCTGGAAGCGTTGAGCAACGATGAGATTCTCCGTTACTCGCGTCATCTCATCATGCCCGAAGTCACCATGGAGGGGCAGAAGAAGCTAAAAGGCCGCGCACGTGCTGTGCGTCGGCACGGGAGGGCTCGGTTCGCCGCTGGCGCTGTATCTTGCCGCGGCGGGCGTGGGAACTCTCGGCCTGGTGGATTTCGACGTAGTGGACTACACCAACCTGCAACGGCAGGTGCTCCATTACACCAGCGACGTGGGCCGTCTCAAGCTCGACTCGGCCATCGACAAGCTAACGGCCATCAATCCCTTTGTGCGCATCGAGCGCTTCGATACCTACCTCAACAGCCAGAATGCGCTGTCGATCTTCGATGGCTTCGACATCATTGCCGATGGCACCGATAACTTTGCCACGCGCTACCTGGTCAACGATGCCTGCGTGCTCAGCGGCAAGCCCAATGTCTATGCCTCCATCTTCCGCTTCGAAGGGCAGGCCAGTATTTTTGGCGCCAAGGATGGCCCTTGCTACCGCTGCCTTTATCCCGAGCCGCCACCGCCGGGACTGGTTCCCTCGTGCGCGGAAGGTGGCGTGCTGGGCGTGCTTCCGGGGTTGCTTGGAATCATTCAGGCCACGGAAGTCATCAAGCTGATTCTCGGCGTGGGCGAATCGCTCGTCGGGCGTCTGGTGCTCGTGGCGCGAGACATTGGCGATGCCCACGCGATCCAGGTAATCGATCGCCGCGCCCAGACCGACCGCATCAGCGATGTTGTCTGTACCGGCTTCAAAGCGCTGCGGCGGCGGTTGATAGAGCGTCTTCTCGAAGGTAACGTCCTGGATCATGTTGCCTACACCTTGCCATGGCGGCATGTTGTCCAGCACCTCGGGCCTCCCATACAGCACGCCGATTCCGGTTGGGGCAAAGACCTTGTGTCCGGAGAAGACGTAGAAGTCGCAGCCAATCGCCTGCACATCCACGCACATGTGCGAAACTGCCTGCGCGCCAGCGACCAGCACGCGTGCGCCGTGACGATGCGCGGCCTCAACCATCTCCTTCACCGGCAGGATCGTGCCCAGCGCGTTGGAGACATGAGTGATCGAGACCAGCCGCGTTTTTGGTCCCAGCAGCTTCTCGTACTCATCGAGCAGCACCTGGCCGGAGTCGTCCATCGGAGCAACGCGCAGGCGTGCACCCTTTTCCGCGCAGAGCATTTGCCAGGGAACTATATTGGCGTGATGCTCCATCCAGGTGACGACAATCTCGTCGTCCTTTTGAATGTTGCGGCGTCCCTAGCTTTGCGCCACCAGATTGATGGCCTCGGTGGCTCCACGCACAAAAACGATCTCGCGCGACGATCCAGCATTGAGGAAGCGGCGTGTCTTCTCGCGTGCCGACTCGTAGGCGTCCGTAGCGCGTGCGGCCAACTCATGCGCGGCACGATGCACATTGGAGTTCTCGTGCTCGTAGAAATAGCTGATTCGGTCGATGACCGACTGCGGCTTCTGCGTCGTTGCTCCATTGTCCAGCCAGATCAGCGGGCGCCCGTTAACCACTCCCGCAGGATGGGAAAGTCGCGGCGAATCGCCTCCACGTCAAAGGAGGACGAAGAGAGGCCGAGATCGCCCAGCAGTTCAGAATGTCCAGCGCCGGGAGCAACGACTGGCACTGCATCGAATGAGCTGATGGACCGCGGTTGGCTTTGCGGATCGTTAGAAGCCGGCGCGCGATGGTCCGGCGCATGGGCTACTGTGCCGAAAAGTTGCGGAGCATTCCGATCAAGCGGAGTTGCGAATGGATTGCTGTCGCTCGAGGAGACCTGTTCAGTATTGGCGGGCCTCTCCGCCACGGCATCGGCTGGAACCGGCCCAGGAATCGCGCGCGGAGAGGAGAAGAGCGGTCGTGCCTCCTCCATGAATGAAAACGCGGGAAGCGCCGAGGAATCGACTGGGCTTAACGCACCGGGAATCGCCGGCGCAGGAGGCTGGATGTTCTGCTGCGCTTGAAGATCGGGAAGCAATGAAGATGGAATGGATGCAAAGCCATCTTCGGTCGGCGTTTCATTGTTAGTAGTTTACGAAGGCGTCTGCACGACTGGCAACTCTGCCTCAGGCTCAACAAAGATCGGCCGTGCCTCCTGCAAGAATCCAAACGGCGTCTCCGCGGACAGATTTGATCTCCCTCCGGGAATCGCGGGAGCCAATGCTGCCGTGCGCAGGTCGGGCGCGATGCTTCTGTCGGGGACAGCTACGAAGGCCCCCGGTTGCGCATCGGCCAGGCTCGCCAACTGGCCAGGGAACGCAGGCGCAGTGGGACTGGGCGGAGCTGCATATGGATTACCGCTGACCGCAGAGTTGGACGGCAGCACCGCTGCCGCGGCGGTTGCCGCCGGAGGCTGCGCTTGCTCCGGCAGTGCATTGAAGCGTTGGCCATGCGCGCCAACTCCGCCGGAGACAGAAGGCCAGGAGCAAGCGCTTCGCCCCAGTGCAACCCCGCCGCCAAATTCCCCGTGTCCGGAGTAGTTGTCGAAACCTGAGTCTGGCTACTTGTATTCATGGTATTGACCCACGTCTACATCTTCGAGCAGGGCAATTGCGTCGTCCGTTAGCACGGCCGCCGAGCAGTACAGCGAAACCAGATACGAAGCGAGAGCGCGCTGATCGATGCCCATGAACCGAACCGACAATCCGGGACTCTGTTCGCCCGGAAGTCCATGTCAAGGGCGGAGTAAAACCAGGCCACTGGGGCGGAGTAAAAGTAGGCCAGTAGATCGCAGTTCGTTTGTTGTAGGTATGCGGGGTAGAAGGGCCTCTGGAGCGTAGCGGAAGAGGCCCTTCTACCCCGAGGC
>CAYQOQ010000079.1:0-21860 GCA_964419175.1 uncultured Occallatibacter sp.
TGAATCAGTTCTTCTTGGAACGCAAGGGGGTATTGATGATTTTCTTGATTCTTATTTCAGTACGCTGACTCGCCGCCACATCGGCGCGGCGCGGACGCGCGACACATCCCCGGCTACCATCAACAACTGAGCTTCGTAAGCCTCCAACTGCTTGGCCGCTGAGGTCGACTCCGGCCACCACGTGAACCGACCTTTGGAAAGACGCTTCTGTGCCAGCCAATATCCCTGGCCGTCATAGCTGAGCAAACGAATCGACGTTCCTCTCCGGCTCCTGAACACAAAAACACAACCAGTCATTGGGTCTTCACAGAGCTGGCTCTGGCAGACGCGAACCAAAGAATCTATCCCTTTTCGTCCGTCCACGGGCTCGATCGCTACCAGCACACGCATCTGCGCCGTGATATGGATCATCGCTCCGCTTCCCGCCAGGCACGGAGCAGGCTTGCCCAGTCAGGTGTCGAGGAGCCTTTCCACTGAATGCGCATCTTGCTTCCTATCGAGGACTCGAACTCGATCACGCACTCCGACATCGTCGCCGGATGCGCAGAAATCAGTTCAACGAATGTCGCCTTGGTTGCCTTCTTCCGAAGACTCGTTACTCCACCAAGCCGTCTTTTCAGCTGCACATAATCCAACCGCAGTGGGTGAGCAACTGAATACAAACCGTGCTGTCGGGCCAATTCTACCGCGGCCTCCCATAGCGGCTCAGGCAGCTTCGTCCGTCGCGGCCGGGTGCTGCGAAACTGATCCAACTGGCGTTGCAACTGAACGATTGGTTCGGGGATGGAGGATGCGATTTTGCTGTCCAATATCAGCCGACCTCATCGGCTGATTGAACTTAGCAATGCAACTCAGAGGGCGTCACGCACGCTTCCCGAAAACTCACTATATACCGGCTTGAGAACATTCGG
The DNA here is from genome assembly GCA_964419175.1 of uncultured Occallatibacter sp. GTDB lineage: Bacteria > Acidobacteriota > Terriglobia > Terriglobales > Acidobacteriaceae > Telmatobacter. The sequence continues at coordinate 912 of CAYQOQ010000079.1, forward strand.
CACGGCTCAATTTTCAGCATATGTCAGGGAGTAGATCTCGTTGGCGTTTATCTCGCGCGAAAAGAGTATGGAGCCATCGTGAGTCAATGCGAACCACGTAGCGATGTGGCCTGTCAGTGCAGTAAAGGATCGAAGATCAACTGCCATTTCCACCTTCGCGTCTTTTAATGAAATACGCGAGATTTCCGGCTGATTCCCAGTCGGCCGGCTGGCATAGAGGTACCGCGAATCCGCAGACCAACTCAGGTCGTTACCATTCACACCATCTACAAGTTTCCGCCACTGTTGTGTCGCCAGGTCAAACAATAGGACTTCATGCCTCACCGGATTTAGTGCTGCGATGTGCCGGCCATCCGGAGACCACCGTGCGGTGCCCAGGCCTTCTGAACCTGGTACAGTAAACTCCCGGCCAGTAGGAAGATCTATTCTGTGAATCGCGCAGGTTTCCACCTCCTGACATTCGACATTTCCATACACCAGCCACTTGCCATCCGGCGACCATGTGGGAGCACCTTGATTGTCTGTTCCCAGTGAAGCCTCGCGCGGCTTTCCGCTGTTTGCCGAAACAACGAATATGCGCCATGGCTTGCCGGGGAGCCGCGCCATGAAAGCAAGCGACTTGCCATCAGGCGACCATCTAGGCAATTCAAGATGACTCGCTTGAAACTCTATCTGCCGTGCCGAGCTGCCGTCGGGATAGCTAATCCAGAGAGTTTGCTCTGGAACGCGGATGTATGCGATCAATCTCCCATCCCTCGAGAAATTCACATCCATCGCAGCAACGTCTGGAAGAAACGGTCTAAATTCATGAGAATTAACGTCAAATGTGAATAGGTCTAGGCGCTCTTTATCTACTCCACTTTGAGGACCGGCGTAATCGCCAATCGCAAAGACAGCTTTTGATTTCCGATCGAGGGCCAGATATTTCAAGTCGTGGACTGTGGAGTTGGTTCCCCGCATTTCAAAGCCAGGATTCCAAGCTTCGCGATGTTTTTCAAGTAGATGAATTCTCTCATTACCGCATTCTCCTCCAGCTACGAAGGAGCGGCCATTATCATCCAGCGTCATCGATTTCTCCCAGCAATCCTTCGGCGCGACATACAAGGGGGCGAGTGATGAGACTTGAGTAGTGTCCTGATCGAAGAAAGTGAGCTCCCAGAATGATAAGGACGAATTCTTTGGATCTTGCAGATTAAACCTCAGGCGTTTTCCGTCAGGCGACCAGCGAAGGGATTCTGGAGTGCCATCGAATGGCTGAACCAGTTGAGTTGAAGCGCCATCGTCGGTCGTCGTATAGATTGCGTTTTGAGCTGCAAATGCAATTCCATGTCTATCGGGAGACCATGCTGCCGCATGGCAGCGAATTGCTCCAACCTGCTTAGGTTGTCCTCCCACCACCGGAACAATCCAAAGCTCTCGCTCATCTTCGATTCCCTCCCATACAAGGACCAGCAATTTCATTCCATCGGGCGATATGTCGGTCGGGACCACTTGCACAAAAGGAGTGGGAATTGTGTGAACAGGTCCGCCCGCAGCGGGAACCGAAGCAAGAACCATTCTGCTGTTTTGGTATTCACCGAAGTAAACAGTTTTGCCATCGGTAACCAGCCCGTCTTTTAATGCACCGTCATTTGTTAGCTGGACGACGCCTGTGAACTCAATTCTCGGAGGAAACGCGAGGGAATGCAGTGTGTACCCAGCAACCGCCAGCAATAAGAAACCAAGGGTGACCCAGATCACTTCTCGATGATTGATCCAGTGCCAGAAACGCTGAGCTGGAGAGCTGGCGCCATGCACCGCGACTAACTCCGTCAGTTCTAGTCGGGGTATTTGAGAGGTTCGATTGATCGGTGCCAGCGTATCCAGTGGAGGCTCAGGATTTTCGATCTGGTGATCGTCATCCAAATTGCCACACTCCAGCCATTCATCGAGTTCGTGGCGGAAGGCAAAGACCGCATGCCGTTGTCCACCTGGAACGCGGTGAATCGGCAGACCTCTCTTCTGTTCCCAGCGCATAACTGTGCGCTCATGCCATCCGAGGTAATCGGAGATGGCCTTCCATCCGTCCAACCGACCATTTTCTGGGATCAGACTCGCCATAGCCCTTGGCAACCTGTAACAAAGTGAAACCGAAGGGGCCCGAAAACACTTTGGACCAAGAGCCGCAGGGACAATGTCAACAAAAGTCAGTTCCTGTCATGTTTGGTCTCTTGCAAAAGCCTAACCTTTAGGACTTTCTTTACACAAGAGAATTTTGTACTCAATCAGGCCGAACCGGTTATGAGGTGAGCTGAGTCACCTGGGTAAGAACCCGAAGACCGAGTTGCCTAATTGTTGGCGCTGGGGTAAGCGAGGTGCAATGGTCACCAAGTACAGGAAGATACTATCCATCGACGTGAAGTCCTCTGATGTGCAGCGAGGCAGAGTGCAGGGGGGATTTTTCTATACGAAGGGTGGCGCATTTGATTGCCGCAGATAGAGATAGTTTGACATCGTGGGAATCTTGGCGTACATTTTGCTGTCCTTACAATAACTCCTCCAACAACCCATGAAAGGGATAAGGCCCATGTTCAAGGCTCAAGGGTTTCTTGCGCTCGGATTCGCCATTGTCACATTGATTTCCGGTGTTGTGTTGGTTGCGCAGGCCGGGACTCCCAGCGATCTGGTACTCAATAAATTGAAGGAGCAGTTCCCGGTGACTGTCTTTGACCGGGACGCGTCTCAGGTGCTGACCGCAGGTGCGGTTGTGACTCTGCAGAAGGATGGATTCCTGGTTTTCAGACTCCCAGTGCCAGCGCATCCAATCAGTACATATAAGACCGGGAAACTCTCACAGGGGTTTGGAGACACATTCGCTACGTGCCTGCTAAATGGCGTTGGCCAGCCCAACGGATGCAACGGCATCCCTCAAAAGACCCTGATGACCGGAGAGAAATTCTGGATTAGTGCCATAGTTGTCGGCAAGAAAGATATCCAACTGGTGGCTGTAACAGATCCATACGATGATGGACGTTATATCGGTCAGATTAAATTTCCATTTAACAAGGGTGCAGTACCAACGCCTGAGGAAGCCTTGCGTATGGTCGCAGAGGTCGTGACGGCAGAGCCGGGGCAGGATCAAGGCGGCCAGCCGGGCCCGGCCCAGAACGATGCCGGGCAAATGACTTCAGCGAGCAATGATGGCGCACCAGCGGATTACGCGGCTTCCGTGCAGGGAAAGTATGTGAGAAAAGGGAAAAGCAGCGACTTTCTTGTGCTTGGTCGTACCGGGGGTTTCTTCGTCCATCAGAACGGAAAGGATGTCGGGGGCAATTATAGAGTTGAAGGTGACACCCTTATCGCGACATCTCCAAACATCAAACGCGAGTGGAGGTCTCAGTTTGTTGGCGACTCCTTGCACGATCCCGATGGGATGGTCTGGGAGAAACAAGCAGACTCTTCCCCGGCACCCTATACGAACCCGTCGCAAGGAAACCAGCAGTCCGTGATCCCTGGAACGTACGAGTTGAAAGGGATCGGGTCTCATCTCCTTCTTCTTCCCGACGGTTCATTCACTAAGTCCGTGGCGGGTGGGCAGGGCCAAGGCCGGTATGCCATCGATGGCAATAACTTGACGCTTACCTTTGCTTCTACGGGGTTTGCCCAGCATTTCAAGATTCAGGGCAGCAGTCTCGTGGATGTGAATACCAATCAGGAATGGACACGGACAGGAGACGCGCCCGGGTATGCGCCCGGCATGTCCTCGGCCCCTCCGGTGCCATTGCCAGACATTGCCCCCCCTCCGCCACCCGCAGATGCACCGCCGCCAACCCCGCCAACCATCGCTCTTGGCCAGACTATGGATCAGGTAACCACCGCATTTGGACAACCGCTCAAGTTGGCCAAAGTGGGAACGAAGACCATCTTGTACTACAAAGACATGAAGGTGACCTTCACCAATGGGAAAGTCAGCGACGTTGAATAACGCGTAAAAGGAAAAACGGTATGACACAGACTCGATGGTTTCGTACATTCGGATTCGCGATTATCACCTCAACGTCCAGCCTTGTGCTGGCTGCGCAAGTCGGCGATCCGGCAGTTCTTCAGCAAAGACTCTACGCGCAGTACAGACTCACCACAACGACACCCGACCGCTCGGATATTGTCACTGCCGGCGATGTGGTTGTGATTCACAGACCCGGACTGCTCATGTACGGCGTGGCCTCGCCGATGCCGCCATCAAATACTTATAAGAACGGGAAGATCAGCCAAGGCTGGGGTGGCTTCGGCAAAGATCTGGCGATCACAATGGCGGCGCCAGGAGGCGCAACCGCGACCGATTACCCCCATCGTCCCTTTGCGCCAGAGGAAAAGTGCTGGGTCAGGGCAATTCAAGTCCAAAAGGACGGTGTACTTTTCCAGCTTTATAGTGATCCTTACGACGGCATTCGCTATTATGCAAACCTGAAGATTCCCTTTCCCAACAAAAAGGAAGTGCCCCCCGTCGACACCGCGATGCAGACGGTGGCCGAGGTGCTGACGGTGGCGCCGCAGGATCAGGGCGCACCCAATCAGGGCAATCAAGGCGGCCAGCCAGGGCAGTTCCAGGCTACGCCCGCACCCGTAGCTCCTCCGGCCCCAGCCCCATTGCCGGACATAGCGCCCCCTCCCCCGCCCGCCGATACTCCACCGCCAACCATCGCCCTTGGCCAGACCATGGATCAGGTAACCGCCGCGTTCGGGCAACCGGTCAAGCAGGCCAAAGTGGGAACGAAGACCATCTTGTACTACAAGGACATGAAGGTGACCTTCACCAACGGAAAAGTCAGCAACGTTGAATAGTGCATCCGGGTACCAGTTCGGAGCGCAGGACCAGCAACAGAAATCCGAATGAGGAATTCGGAACGGGAAAGAGGATCCTATGACGATGCCAGTTTCTAGCAGGACCATGAGAAACGTATCCGCAGCAATAATTCTTGCCGTGTTCCTGGGATTCGCGGGCATGGCAAGAGCAGATAACAAGAAACCAGCGCCAGCGCCAGCGCCGCCTCCCAGACAGGCTGCGCCGGCACCCAGACCTGCTCCGCCGGCCCAGTCCGCCCCCAGACCTACCGGAAACTCCGGTGGCGGGACCATGTATAGACCCAACACAAACGCGCCATCGGTGAATCGTCCAGCAAATAATGGACCTTCCGTAAACCGCCCCTATAATAGCGGTCCCTCCGTTAACAACCCGGGCACCAATGGACCTTCTGCCAACCATCCGTACAATAGCGGTCCGTCCGTAAACAATCCGGGAGCCAACGGTTCTGGGACCAATCGCCAGTTCAATAGCGGCCCGTCCGGCAATCGCCCGGGCAATTTTGATCGTGGGAATAGTAACTCCATCCAGGGGCACCAGGAGCAAAGGCCCGGAGGAAACTTTGGCAACAACGCCCATCCTTCGAACTTCAAAACCAATGCGCCCAGAGGATTCAATGAGCGCAGCACTCCGCACGGAAGCGAGGTTCGCATCCGCCCCAACGGCAGGATGAGCGACATGCATGACCCGCACCGGGGTCTCGACGTCCATCATGGTCTGAACGGCAACCGTGCTATCTCTATGGAGCGAGCCGATCACAGCCGCGTTTTTGCCGAGCGGGGCCGCCCCGGATTTGTGCAGCACCCCTACAACTTCCACGGACACGACTTCGCACAGCGCACCTATTTCTATCATGGCCACGCCTACACCCACCTCTACCACGGCTACGCCTATCGCGGCGTGTATATGAATGTCTATGCCCCAGGGTTCTACTATCGCCCCGCCTTCTACGGTTGGGCCTATAACCCGTGGGCCATGCCGATCACCTTCGGATGGGGATGGGGCGGCGCTGCGTGGTATGGGTATTACGGCTCCTACTTCCAGCCGTATCCCGTGTACCCCTCGGCCGCATACTGGCTGACCGATTACATGATTTCGTCTGACTTACAGGCCGCCTATGCGGCACACCAGGAGGCGGGCGAGATGGATGGAGCTCCTTCCTCTGCGGGTGGGCCTCCCGAGCTTACCCCGGATGTGAAGCAGCAGATTGCCGATGAAGTGAGGAATCAGCTGGCCCTGGAGAATCAGGAGGCGACGCAAAATACGCAGCAGCAGGATGTCGATCCCGCTTCCAGTGGGGTGGCACGCATGGTGAGCGATGGCCGTCCGCATGTGTTTGTTGTGGGCAGCGCCTTGGATGTAGTGGACAACTCGCAGGCCGAGTGCGCACTGAGCGATGGCGATGTGCTAGGGCTCCGGACCCCGCCTCCAGTCGATGCAACCATCGCCGATGTGGTCGTGCTCTCCAGCAAGGGAGGCCAGGAATGCCAGAAACAAGCCACGGTGTCGGTGGCATTAGCTGACTTGCAGGAAATGCAAAACCACATGAGGGAGACCATCGATCAGGGGTTGCAGGATCTGCAGGCCAAACAGGGGACGGGTGGGTTGCCGCCGCTGCCACCTTCTGCTCAAAGCCAGCCGGCTCCTGCGCTCTATGCTTCCCTCGCGCCACCGCCCGACCCGAATGCAGGAACAGAAATTCAACAACAGGCACAGCAGGCCGATCAGGCTGAAACCGAGGTAACCCAGGATACCGGCGTACCGATAAGTGCTGCGCCGGCAAACCTGCCCACCGCTGCGCCGGCTGCTCCCGCAACCGTGGCACTGGGTCAGACCCCCGGCCAGGTACAGGCAGCCATGGGCACACCTGCAAGGGTGGCGAATTTAGGCTCCAAAGTTGTCTATTACTACAACGGCATGAAGGTCACCTTCAATAACGGCAAGGTGAGCGACGTGCAGTAACTGCGCAGGCCAGCGCGGGAGGAGATCGGCGATTCCTCTCGCGCGAAGGATTCAAAACGTATCCACAACTGGCCCCTTCGGCTCCAGGGCCGAAAGAAGGGGATGCAAGAGGAAAGCATGAAGATATTCTCAATTCTCGATCCTTTTTTTCATGCGTTGAGCGATGGAAAGCTCATTCGCCTGACGGTATCCTGGGTGCTGCGGATTTTGGCTATTCTCATTGCGCTCACCGGGTTGCTGGGCTTTATCGCCATTATCGGTTTTACCTTCAAGGCCAGTGAAGGGGGCCTGGGAACTCACACGACTGGCATCCTGATCGGAGGGGTTCTCCTTGCACTCTTCGCTCTAGCCTGGGGATATCTGTCAGCAGGCATTCTCGTTTTTCGTGCAAATTCGGTGGAGGAGTTGGGTGATAGCCACTTCACCGTGCTCTCAATTCTCTCTCTGCTCTTCCGCTTGAACGGCGAACTGATGTTTGTCATGTATTCGTTGCTCGGCGTAGGCGGATGCTTATTTGTCTGGTTCACCGATTTCAGCCCTTTTTCAGAGTTGGGGATGCTGGGTGAAGAGATTCCGTTTGCCAGTCACGCCGGCACCGGCTTTTTGGGCGGCATCGAACTGGCGGTCATTTTTGTCCTGATTGCTTTTGCTGGCATCATTTTCTCCTATGCACTGGCGGAACTCAGCGTGGTTCTGGTGGAAATAGCACTGAACACGCGAAGGCTAAGCACTGCGTCAGCAGCAACCGGGAGGGCGCTAACTCCAACCCTCACAGCAGTGCCCGCTCCGGTCCCTCCGCCACCACCAACCCTGGTTGAGCAACCTCTCATCCCCGCGCAACGCAAGTGCAAGAAGTGTGGCCTGCCGCTCGATGCGGGCAGTACCTTCTGTGACGAATGTGGAACTCCGGTAGGTTGACATGGCAAACAGATACTGCACAAAATGTGGTAGAGAAGTTACTGCTGGCAAGCGCTTTTGTGGAGGCTGCGGTCAGGCCATGCCTATCGCGACGATCCCAGTACCGCCAGAACCCGTGGCAGCGCTCGAGTCGGCACCCTCAACTGTGTGGGAAGTGCGGAGCGGCGCTTGCACCGGGTAAGCGTTTCTGCAAGCAATGCGGCCAAGCTGTTGGCCAACCGACGCCAGTCGTGGAGCAGACACTAGCAGCCGCACCAACAGAAGCCGCCGTGCCCGCGGCTCCCGTCTGCATACGATGTGGAGCGGATCTTGTTCCAGGCAAGCGATTTTGCAAGCTGTGCGGCCAGGCCGTCGATTCAATAGCTCCTCCTGTACAAGTCCTAACTGGTTTCAGCGAACAAGGCGTTTCTCCGGCCAGGCAACCCGCAGTGCCTGTTCCCATTCCAGCACCGGCGGAAGTTCAGGTCTCTGCCCAGGATGAGGTTTCGCCTGTTCCAGGCCAGACCGAACCGGCAGAAGAGCCGGACGTTGTGCTTGACTCACAAGGCGAATTGGCACCTGTCTGGACCTCGACTTTGAGTCCGGAAGAACCTGCATCACCGCTTTCCTCGCTTCCTCTCGCATCCACCGCTTCTCTAGTTTCGTTTGAACGCGAGCCAGCGCTGGGCCTCCGGTCAAAGATGAAATTGGGACTCGCAATCGGGGTTGCCGCTGCTGTGCTGATAGCGGCTGGGGGCGTCTTGGCATGGCACCTCTATGCGCATCGAGGTGTCTCCTCCGGAACCAAGGCTTCTGAATCACAACAGGGCATGGTGAAGCCGCCGGCTCAGAACCCACAGGCAACGGGTGCGCCGCAGCAACAGCCCAAGCCTTCGCCGGGCATCCAGGAACACCCTGTATCCAATCCTCCGCAGTCTCACGTGGCAGCAGGAGCCACGACACCCCTAAGCCCTCCCGCAACAATTCCGGTCTCGGTATCCCATCAACACGCGCAGACCGTAACGCAACAGCCCACAATCGTACCGGCTCCGCTCCCCCCACCCGTATCCGCGCCTGTTGCGCCACACTCTGGAGTGCTGCACTATCAGGGCCCTCCGGTGCCTCTTAATGGAGTGGTCGTTTTCGATCATCTTCCGAAGGCACGGCTCAGGTTCACATTTGATCACCAGGCGTGGAGTCTGATTCTTAAACCAAATCCGGACGGCACAAAGAAAGCCACGTTGATTTCATTGGCGCCGGGCTACCAGACGAGCTGCGATCTGGTATGGGAAATTGTTCAGTAAGTGCAAGACGATTCTGTCGTCTCATCCGGAATAGAAAGGAGAAATCGAGTCAATGACGTCAACTCCAGCCTCCCCCTGAGTTCATGCCCGCCGTAAAAGCCCATTGATGCCGGTATCTTATCGCTTCCCCATGAATACAAGAGGTTCGCCGTAGACAGAGTCCTGGTCTATAGCTGGTTTGGAGTGTTTTATATGGCGTTCATTGACGTCGTTTCCTGGGATGACAATTCCTCCGGACCTGCCGGAGTTGGTCCCGTTTTTGCCTGGAAGTTCCGCAGCGGCGGTGAAGGCAAGGATCACGGTATGGAACTAAGCACCTTTACTCAGCTTGTTGTCAGGGAGTCGCAGGAAGCAGTTCTCTTTACCAAGGGCCAGCTTCTGGGAAAGTTCGGCCCTGGAAAACACACGCTCAATACGGAGAACCTGCCCCTTCTACGGAATCTGTTCGGATTGCCGTTTGGTGGCAAGAATCCCTTCTTTGCTGAAGTCTGGTTCGTCAATAAAGTCGTGCCGCTGAATATCGACTGGAATACGACCAGCATGAAGTATCACGACCCCGACTACAATGCCATGGTTCCTATCCGGGCAGTCGGCCGCTACGGCCTCAAGGTCAAGGATGCGGAGCGCTTTCTGATCAAACTCGTTGGCGCTGCCGGAAGCTTCACTGCCGCAGACTTGACGGACCACTTTGCAGGCGCCATGAACGCCAAGACAAAAAGCGTGCTGCTGTCTTACATGCAATCACAGCGCATCGGAATCAAAAGCATATCCGCATACCTGGAGCCGCTTTCGCAAACTCTGAAAGCCTCCATGCTTGCGTTCTGGGAAGACTATGGATTCAATCTGGAAGGTTTCTACATCACCTCGGTTGAAATCGATGACAGCCACCCGGATGGAAAAAGAATCCTGGAAGCCATCGGGCGGCAGAGCGCGCAAGTGATTGCAGGCTATTCATGGCAGCAGGCCAAGGCATTTGAAGTGGCAGAGAACGCCGTGGATGCCGCCGGTAAAGGAGGAATGCTGGGAGCGCTGATGATGACCAGCATGATGGGAAGCGGAGGCGGCGCAATGGGCGCGATGCTGCAACCGTCGCCTGGTGGCGTTCCCGTCGCGGGCGCCTCTGGTCAGGTCGGGTCCGGCGTAGCGCCGGTTCCACGTGAAGTGTTTTGCTCCAACTGCTCGAAAAAATACTCCAGCAGCTCAAAGTTCTGTCCTCACTGTGGTGATCCTTATGTGCCATGTCCCCGGTGCGGAACAGATAACGACCAATCTGCCCGCCGTTGTGTGAGTTGCGGTACGCCATTGGTTTCTGCCGCAAGTTGCCCTGCTTGCGGCACACAACTTCCGCCCGGCGCAAATACCTGTCCCCGTTGCGTCCGTGCCGTTGGGGGCACTGCGACTTGCTCGCAGTGCGGCTCACTGCTTTCTCCGGGAGACGGTTTCTGTTCAGAGTGTGGGAAGAAGGTGGAGTGAATATGCAAACGAAATCGGAAATATCGCGCCTTTTTGTCCTCCTGCATCTCATCGGAATTGCTCTCCTGGTCCTTGCCTTTTTTCTATTGATTACGCCTGGGGGTCGAACTCATACAGCATGGCTCGATTTGGTTGTTGCCTGCATTGTGCTTTCAATCAACTTTCCGCCGTTTGCTATCGTGCAAGTTGCCTCTGGCGTCTTCGGCTACAAGATCGCTGCCCTCGGCCTTCTTGAAGTCTGCGACGCTGTCTACTCTTTTCTGGCGCTTGGACTTATCTACTATGGCTTTGTCTACTTCCTGCCGTTCCGCTTTCAGCTTGTCGGCCAGATGGTTCTCCTGTTTGCGATGTCCACAACCGTCGCCATTGCATGGTGGTCGTCGGCTCATGCCAAAGAAGTGGCAGAAGAGGAGCATGCAACGAGATCCGGGCTGGAAGACCTGAAGGCAGTTTTTTCCCAGTGCGAGTCTGAACTCTCAACAAAAGCTCCACATCGCAACCGGGAACTACAACTCCTGCTCAAGCTCGAAGAAGATGCAAGGTATCTTTCCCCGTCTCGCGACCCGTCCGCGCTCTCTTACGAGCGGCAGATGGTTACGCTGGTCGATGACATACGTCTGCGGCTTGAGGATGTGGTCTCCCCGTTATCTCCCTCGCCTCTGCAGGAACAATTCGAGCAATGCGCGGCCCTGATGGCGCTGCGCAAACAGCCTATCGTTCGGTAAAGGAGCAGTAACTATGTCCGGCAAGATATTTCCGGGAAGTGCGAGCATCTACGAAGACCAGGCAAAGATCCTTTTCGACTATTACCGGCGGATTGCGGAGCATATTGTCGAACAGGAAGTTACACTCGAAAAACAGATCGCCGTAGCGCGCGAAGAGGAAGTCCAGTTTACGGAAGAGCTGAAGCGAAAGAGTCTGATCGAGAAAGTCTGCTATGGAGCGGCTGCACTGCTAGTGATTTTGATGGCTGTGCTGTTGGCGACCCAGGTGTTCACCAATTATGCGGGACTGTTGCTTGGGTTAGCCCCGCTAGGCTATGGACTCTATCTTCTGATGGAACGCAAGAAACTAGCTGCCAGAATTGTTGAAATACAAACGATTATCGACGGGTTTGAGACCGCACATAAAGAGATTCCCCGCGACTTCAAGGTTCACAGACTTGGGATCGCATACATCCCGGTTGCCGGCAAGGTTTCTTTTGAAGGAAAGAGCTTTCTGGTTGACTACGCGGAGACGGAAACCCCGAAGGAATTCAAGCTCAGTACGGTTCGCAACAACGATGTGTTCGCCACAGCCGTAAACGGCCTCGAGGACTTGCTTAAGAAGGTTCCAGTTGTCGAAGACTCAACAGAAGTTGAGCAGCTATCGACAGATCAGTATTCCCGCTCCATTCAGCAAATTCCGTATTACGGCTATTTCGCGTCTCTCGATCACAAGTTGCGCACCGTGACGAGTTGCCTAAATGATCTGTCAATCTCATCGGTCGAACTCCCGGTAATCTTTCCCAATACAAGCTATGCCAAGTTTCTTTCAGAGTTTGGCGCCACCAATCCTGAAAAATCAGTTGTGTTTCAGGTGTTTAACGTTCATCAGCACGATGAGTCTCTTGCGACTTTTCGCTTCCTCAACAAAATGAAAAAGTCCTTCGAGCGCCAATCGCAGCGATTTGAACAGGTGCTGCGGAACCTGATGGTCAACATTGCCGCTACCGTTCAGATCATTACCAGCATGAAGATAGACTCCACCAACAAGATTGTTGACCAATCCAACCGCTTGCTTTTCACGATCCTGAAGGCTTCTTACAACCACTATTCGCCAAAGATGGAAGCTGAAGAGATTGAACGTATTCGGAACGAGTCATTTAACTATCAGGATGCCGCCGACGGTTATCAGCCGTTTCAACTCAAGGCGAGCTCCCGGGTTTTGTACGACGCCGTTTCGCAAGTGTGGGTTGGCGAAGACGGAAGCAAGACCAGCTTTCCTTTTGGCATGCAGCAGATCCATGAAGAGATCGTTGTCCCTATCGTTCAAAACCTGTTGCAGGAAACACGCGACGAGCGATTGCACATCTACAACAATATTCAGGATCAGAAGAACAGCTATCTAAATAAATGGCATCAGGATACGGAGGACTTCTACGGTCGAAATCGAGCGGAGAGCGCCGACTTGATCAACTTGATGCGTTCTACCTTTACGGAGTTCATATCCAACTACAACACGCTTCAGGCATTGGAGAATACAGAAAAACAAATGGCGGCGGGCGGAAGCCTTTCCGACACAGCGGTAAAAAGCGTCGATACCGGAGTGGAGGATGTTTCCGCTTACGAACTTCAGAGGCGTCAGTACCAGGCCGTACAGGAAGACTTTGCCGACTATGTAGATCGACTCAAGGAAGATATTGATCGACGAGCGGAGAAGTTCAGCTTTATCGAGAACTACGACGCCTCGCTTCGAGATGCGGACGCACGCTCCATGTCTTCCGCGGGGAGCCGAGCGCAAACACTTGATGAGCGCCGCAAGCCGTTGCTGGCCGTTAATCCTCTTTACGCCGAAACCTCGGAACTGGCGCCCCCGCCCGCAATGGAAGATTTGGTTCAGGAGCACTTTTCTTTGAACCTGAACACTATCGCATGCAATGCCATCGGTGAGATCGATGCACTGGGGAGGGCATAGTGGCCAACTTCAGTTTCACTGTCGATACCCAGGAAATGGCGGATGGCCTTTACTCAGTCGCCCCCCATGTAGATGGAGCGACAGGCGCGGTAGTCTCCATGCAGACCGCCGTAATTATGGCGGAGAAGCACGCCGCTGAGAATATCTGTCGCGATGTGAATCGCGGTTTCTTCAGCCTGATCCGCTCTCAGATTTCGCAAAAGATAGCAATCAGCCGCAGCCAGGTTGAGGCGCGCCTGCTGGAACTTCGTGACCAGTCTCAAAAACTGTCATCGGTCAAAATGACCATGCAGCGCGATTTTCAAATGATTGCTGCCCGCTATACCAAGCTGTTTCGTATACTGGATCGTGCACTTCTGAACCGTCTTCACGAAGTGGACGCGAGTCTTCTTGATCTCGTCAACAAGGATGTAGCACGCCTGGACAGCCGCGCACGAGGATTACAAGCTTCGGTTCCCGTACATCAAATGGAAAGCGTGTCCTCGAGCCAGCGGATTGCGGCATCAAATACAAGATTAAAAGCAAGCGCTGCGATTGGCGCCATGTCGCGCTTCATCCAGGAATCCAATCAACAGGACCACCTCTCATCAAGCATTCTTAGCGTAGAAAATGCGGAATCGGATGCCACGGTGCTGTTGCCATTCGCTTTGGTTGACAGTGACAGCCCGCAGACCCGGCAACGCCAATGGACGTATCACGCGCCGGCGTCATCCTCCCCCGAGATTGCCCAGCAGATTAAAGGAGCCATCGAACGAGGGGTCTTTCCGGCTCTGCCTCAGATTCAGTGGCGGGAACCGGACGCGCGGGAGCGGGAGAATGTTGCCAGGTGTCTTCGCGAGTTGATCGATGGAGCAAAGCTAAATGAGAGAGTGCGGGCCCATGTGATCCGCATGTATTCCGCCGCACGTTCGCTTACGCTTTCCGAGGTGCGGTCATGAGCTATAGCCAACACTATAGCGAAAGGATCTCCGGCTCTGCATACTATTCAAGGAGCTACCCGGCCTCCGAACATGGTGGCACCATCGATGGATATGCCCCTTGGTCCGAGGATGTCAGTATCGCGATTCACGTGGACACTTCCAGCTTTGATCACAGCGTTTCGACCATCAAGCACCATATAGACGGCCTTACGGTTGCCGTGGCCGCCACTGAAGCTGCTCAGTTGGAAGAAAAAGTGCGTGGCGCCAACGCGATCGGCCAGAGTGTGACAAGCGGATTCTTTCGTCTGATTGGTTCTGAAATCTCGCAACAGATGGTTGCGCTCAAGAGCCGAGTGGATTCGCTGTTCCTGAAGCTCAACGACCTGAAGAGCGCCTGCCTGCAAATTAAGCAGAATATGCAGCAGGACTATCACCGGATTACGGATCGATACGCGGCCATATTCGAAGAATTGGATAGGGAGTTGACACGGCGCCTTACCAGTCTCGATGGCGCGGTCTACGCCCTCAAACGCGCGGCCTCAATCGAAGAACGGCGTAGCTTTGACAGTAATCTCTCTACGACTCCCACTATTTTCGCGACAGAGAACTCGCATGCTCAAAGTGTTCTCTTGGCTAGCGCCTTGCGTAGCCGGATGAACAACCTTCTGCAGTGTGCCATGGCATACTTGGCGTCGGAGAAAAAGACGAGCACCGCCGTGAGCACAATGCTGAATGCCGGCGATCGCGGAGATTTAGCCGCGGTGACTCTGCCAATTGTTTATTTCGCAGCCAATGATTCAGGGGGGCAGCTCAGCGAGAGGATATTTTTGCCTCCGATGTCAGGCGCCCTGACGAATGATCCGGAGATAAAACGCAGGATACTGACTCAGTTCCGGGATCCAAATCTCTCCTGGAAACCACTGCCTGGTTCAGGCAAGGATCAGATAGAACGGTTTTTCTTTCCTTTGGTGGAGGCCATCCATTCTCCAGCAGAAGATCAGGATGCCCGCGTACGGCAAACGATTCTACGGCTTTGGAACGCCCATATGCCGGAAAGCCTCCCCCTTTAGCTAGTCGCCTTCTACAGAATTCGAGGAACGAGCCATGCAGGTATTGAACGAAATCCGGTTGAACGATAATCGAATGTTGCTAAAGGATCACATTGTCAGATCGCCGATTCTGCCGAAGACAGCGCAGGAACTGGAACGCGATGTTGTGGTGCAGGGAGATTGCGAGGTGGAAGGCGCGGTTTTTGCGCGCAACATCGAAGTGCAGCAGGGGTCTTTGCACGTGAAAGGTAGCGTCTTTACGCAGGTTGAGTTGCACGTCAACTCGGACGCGAAAGGACGAGCTGTTTTTGAAAAAGCGGTTGGCTCCTCCAATGCCATCGTTTCGCTTGCGCCGGGCTGCCGGGTCAATTTTCTGGCGGATGTGAGCGCCAAGCAGGTCAAGCTAAGCAATGCTTACGTGGCCGCCAATATTTTTGCAGATGAAATTGTATTGGATAACTGCGTTGTCATCGGCGGTGTCTTTGCCACCCGCAGTCTTGAATTGAGCGACTGTGTGGTTGGAACATTCAACAGCCCGGTTGTGCGCAGTTCAAAGACAGTGTATCTGCTCTTCCCGAGTGCCTTCTCTGTAGAAAAGATGAGCTATCTTCCCGGTTCTGAACTCTTCAGCCTGACATTAGCCGATCTTGGCGCTCTGATGCGCGGCGCACCCGAAGCGGAGAATACAGGTAAGATCCGCATGAATATTGAGCAGGATGAAGTAAAGACTGTTCTGTCCGCTGACGGTGTTCAGCAAATTCTTAGATCCTATTCGGTTGTGGGAAAGGTACTGGCAACCGGTCTTGTCGATTACGACCGGCTTCAGAACCAATTCCTTATCTCCTGCGCCAGCATGGGGAATCAATTACTGAGAATCTACGACCTGGGCATGGGGCCGGATGGAGTCGCCGTCGAATTGACTCCAGAGCGCATTTCGCAGTTCTTTTTTGATGTTCTGCACGGAAATATCCCAGTCTCTACGATGAGCGGAGAGTTCGATCTCGCTTCCATCGTGAATAATCTAACGCCGGGCTTGGCAACGCCAGTTTCTTGGGATTCGCCTGTAGATGCGTGCGAGACAGTGGAACAGGAATCGCCTGGGACTCCGAGTGCGACCGCGGAAGAAATGGCGGAACAAGCCCCGTTGGCGGAAGAGGCTCCGCCAATAACGCCTGCGGCACAAGAACCGGAGCCAACTAGACCAAAGGCTGAAAGCACTGAGGTTGAGCTTGCGGCGCAAGTGACTACAGAAGGTACGCAAGGAACTGCCGAGGTTCAGCCAAACGAGCAAGCAAAATGCGTATGCAAGCACTGTGGCACCGAAGCCGAGGAAGGCTCAGCGTTCTGTGAGAACTGCGGCCAATCGCTGATCTGAGCATTGACGGCGACAGGAATTTCTAAACCAGGCTCGGGTTGAATGATCCGTCGACGATGGCCGGGGAATATAGAATGGTTTAAACCCCTTGAAGCAGGAACTGGATTTCGTGTGCGTTAGGAACTCGGTCGATTGCTATGGAAGAAAGACACTGCTCGAATTGTGGGAGAGAAATCGTTTTAGGCAAACGTTTTTGCGGTGGCTGCGGTCAACCGGTTTCCGCGAGTACCGCGCCTGCCCCGCCCGAGCCTACAGAACGATTCTGCATACAGTGCGGTGCGGTCATCAGTCCAGGCAAGCGTTTCTGTAAACAGTGCAGCCAGGCAATTGGCACGGCAGCGCCAACCGCAACCAATGTGTCCTCTCCCGTTGAGCAAGTTAAGCCTGCAAGGCAGGAAATAGCTGTTTCTGACGGGATCTCCGATCAGACATCCGCCGTGATTGCCGTTCCAACTCCGCCCGGGTCAACGGCGCTCGTCTGCGCCGACTGTGGGGCGGCCTCCAGCCCAGGCAAGCGTTTCTGTAGGCGGTGCGGACATGCGATTGACACGGCCGTACCAACGGCTAACAGCGCACCCTCCGCCGTTGAACAGGCAGAGCCTGAGACTTCTGATGCAAATGTCTCTCTTTTTGAAACTGAAAGTGTAACTGCTCCGCTTTTGGATCCAGTCGCGCATGATCAGACAATTCCCGCCGCTGTCGATTCAGCGCCGTCTGGAATTGCGGCCGATCCTCTATTGCAGGCCGAGCCTGGGACCACCAGCAACGAGGACGGTTTCGAACACAATTCCCTGGAAACGCAGAATCTCTCCATGGACGAGGGAAACTCCCAGCCGCTTTTCAAATTCAGTGGCGTCGAAGAAGAATCTACTGCCTCGCCGCAGTTCCAAGCCGACGCCGCAGCTCACGAACATGACAGCACAAACTCTCTCCGCGATGCACGGGTTGACAGCGATGAAGAAACTGTTCTGAATCCGGGGGATTCTGTTGTGCGCCGGCGCAGGATTCTCTTTTTGATCATCGGCGCCGTATGCACGGCCGCAGCACTTGGCGCTGTTGCGTTCATCGCTACCTACCATTGGGCACATCGTCCGGCACCGATCGCAATGCAATCAACCCCGCCTGTCGCCCAGGCTATGCCTACTGTAGACCAGCCATCCAAGTCGCCCACCCCAACGAATGCCGATGCCCCGGTCGCACCGACAAAGCCTGTCTTAAAAAAGCAAGAGCCGAACGGGCATGAAGCTCCCGCACGCAGTGCTCCACCTACTAAGCCCATTAGCACAAACTCTCATCAGGTTTTACAAAAAAGCCAGGGGAGCAGTTGCGCTCTTGATTCAGACATGCTCTCTAAAATGCTCAATCAGGCGGATAGAAACCGTGAGCAAGGTAACTACCCTGACGCTGCGAGACAGTATCGCTCAGTCCTGGATTGCGACCACAACAATGCAAGAGCGCGCAGCGGCTTGGACCTTACTCTGCTCGACATTCAGCATCAGTGACAGAACTGCGCCACCTCGGAAGAAAACCACCCTGGCCACATCGCCGAACAGGGACATCCTGGAGAGAAGTTATGCAAACCGCCCAAGTAATTAAACGAACTGGTTCGATAGGTGTTGGTGACTCTATGACAGGGCATTTCAATCGACTTGTAGTGAATCCGATCCTTAACTCTCTGTGCAGATCCATTGCATTTTCGCTCGTTGTGTTGTGCGTGCGCCCTCTTGTATCTTTCGCAAGTCAGCCATCCCTGACTGCCATCGAACTGTATAACGGGCCCAATGGCGCCGCCTACTTGCAGCTTGGGGATGTCCTGATAAATGGAAAGGTGACACTGCGCGATTGCACACCGTTTCAGGCTACGGGAGTCGACAAGGCAGGCTATAACAAGATGCTAAAGATAACCATGTCTCCGGGAGCAGTTCTTGAGCGCGATGAAGATGGGGTATTGCGCTATAGTACGGGTGCCGGCTCAACCGCATGCGTGGTTCCGGACAATCTGAAGTTTGACCATAGTGGATTTTCTTCGCTCACCAGCCTGGCCGATCTGGCCAAGTTGACGGGCTCATTTATAACCCCATCGAGCGATGGGGCAGCCACACCGCAGCCTTTGCAGCCAGGCGTTAAGCTGCATTTTGTCGCGGCTCCCGACCTGGAACTTGCGGAATATTTGCGTGCGCAGCGGGCCAATGATGTAGTTGGCTGGATAAACTATCTTTCCAAATATTCTGCCTCACCGCACGCCATAGATGCTAAAACCGCTCTGGAATTGCAGTATGTGAAAGCAGGCGAAGCATCTTTGGCAGGCTACTTGAACTCGGTGACGAAGCAATCCCCATCGTATGAAGACTTGAAGGATGCCAAGGCTCAGGCAGATGAGGCGCAGGCTTTGCAAGTGCCAATGGAGCAGACGACAAAACTCACGAGTAAAATTCGCAGAGAACTCGCAGTTCTCGCGGATAAGGGGCATTCTGAACTGAGGGCCTACGACACTGCATTGCAGGCGCACACTACAGGTTATACTCACCTGAAAAATGCCCAGGAACTCGCTCACGCCATCACCGCAATCGACCTGGGATTTCCGGCAGGTCAGGCTCTTCTTGCGGATGTGTTGAACGCCAGCAATCAATTCGACAGAACGCTACGGTCAGCGGAATCGTCGGTGGTGAAAAAACAGATGGACACTGCCATCGAGCTTGTCGCACCACTGCGGGCATTCTCGAGCGAAGAACCGCGCATTGTAGCTGTCATTGACACAGTCTACGAAAATGATCTTCAACTTGGAAATCAGTTCGCGGAAAAGGCTGATTGGAAAAACGCCGTCATCCTGTTTGAGAAAGCTGCCGATGTTAAGGATACGGCCAAGGTGCGTGACCTTCTTGTTGATGCGCGGAAGCAATTGGTCAATTTTCAAAACAAGGCCTCTGTGGCAAAGGCACTGGAGAGCAGCAAGCAACTTGAAGAACAGCATGACAGCATAGGTGCACTCGATGTGCTGTATGAACTACCACCTTCGCAAAAAGCGCTGGTCGCCGACGACATAGATAGGCTCAAGGATGCCTATGTCAAAAGCGCTGTCCAAGCAGCAAAGGGACTGCAAAAGGCACACAATCCCATCCGGGGACTGGGAGATGAGATCGGAGTTGAGAAAGCGTACAACTACCTGCTGCGCGCTTTTGAACTTAGCGAAAATGACTCCTACCGCGACATGAACGAAATTCTGGGCGACGACTTAAGTGCTTACTTTGTAAGTCAGGCAAAGCTCTATCT
Source organism: uncultured Occallatibacter sp. (assembly GCA_964419175.1). Taxonomy (GTDB): domain Bacteria; phylum Acidobacteriota; class Terriglobia; order Terriglobales; family Acidobacteriaceae; genus Telmatobacter. The sequence continues at coordinate 20,678 of CAYQOQ010000079.1, forward strand.
TGATAAGCCATCGGGATCGGGGACGGAGCTCGGCTGGGCCTATCTGGAGGAAGCTCTGTTCTATAAGCCATCCAATCAGGCGGCGCATGATGCCAAGGTGGCGGCAGCCCCAGCGCATGCAATGCATTCCGGGCTTTCCATTCGCGTTCAATTTCGCGATCAAACTTCTCTCCGCGACAGTACCGGCTTTCTGCACCAACTCGAGGATGCAATTGTAGCCGGTCTTGAAATGCCCAATGTCAAAGGAGTTCGATATGGGGAAACGGCTAACGGAGTGGAGCCGGATTTCCAACTCGCCGGGGATGTTCTGGAGCATCAGATTTCCGAGACTGTAACCCTGGATGCCAAGGAGTCGCAGTATCGTATCGGAACCCATGATGTTACCGGGGAGGAGTGGAACACTGCAAATCGCGCCTATGAGAAGGCGCTGCGCACTCTCCAAACCGATCAGTCTGCTCTTATCGGGGCACAATCGAAGGGTAATAAGAAGGACATCAAGGAGCTTAACGCAAAGCTCGACGCGGACCAGAAGGTGGTTTCCGAGGCTCAGACGCTCGCGGATTCACTACCCAAAACCGTTACCAGTGATGTTCTCCGCCCATACCATTACACACAGAAGACCGTGGATATCAAGAACACGATCAGGCTTCAATTCCGTGTTGGCGAGACATATAGCTCGCAGATGAGTGATGCGGTGATCGTCGCAAAAGAGGATACCCGGCAGTTTGTACTGATCGAAGATGTGAAGCCGGACGACACGGAGGGAGTGAAGCCAACCGGGACAACTCCCAATACAAGGGAACTGCAGACCGCACTCGAAAATTCTGTCCGCGATGAGTTGATAGAGGCAGTGCGTTCGAAGGTGAAGGATATGCCACAAATAATTTATGCCGAAGCGAAATTAAAGGAGCAAAACGACAACTTTGATGGGGCCGCCGAAGCATATTTGCGCTTTCTGAGCTGCACAAAAGAGGATGGGTCAACTGAACGCCAGCATGCGAAATCCTTTTTAGCGGAACAGTTCAATGTTCGACCTGCCGAAGCCCCTTCACAATAGCGCTTCCGGATGCGTTCCTCCGTCGGGAATATGCAGTCCAGCAGGGCTGCCTCCCGGGATTTTCTTTAGAGCATTTCTAATTTAAGTATTTACATTTATGCGATAATATTCCTGCCAAGAGAGAGG
>CAYQOQ010000080.1:0-21733 GCA_964419175.1 uncultured Occallatibacter sp.
GCAACTCGTGCACGTTGAATTTGGAGGTGTCGATGAGCGTGTCGGCCACGTTGCGGATGGGATCGAGCAGTTGCCGCTCCTCGACGATCGAGCGCCAAACCGTTTCGGATTTGCCTAGTGGATGCGGACGCCGGGTCTCAGAGTAGCGCTGCACCAGCGACGCGTCCTGGGCATCGAGAAAAACGACACGCGTATGCAGCAGTGTCTTTACGGATTTGAGGATCTGCGGCAGGCGGTCGATCGTGGCGCCCTCGCGCACATCGACGACGATGGCGGCCTTTTCGATTTCAGCGGATTTGCTGACCAGTGCGGCAAAACCGGGCAGAAGCTCCAACGGCAGGTTATCGACGCAATGAAATCCGAGATCTTCAAAGGCTTTCAGCGCGGAGGCCTTGCCCGCGCCGGAAATGCCGGTCACGATCACCAGTTCCTTGGCTGACTTCTTCAATCGCCTGGAGGGTTTGGCAGCCACGCGCGGCGAGGCCGCCCGGGGCACAGGTTTACGTGGTGTCATGCGCTCATGCTACACCGAAAAGCGGCCTTCGTGCGTGAGGCTTTGACTGCGGTGCTGCATCAGGCTCCGGGCGTGAGGGTGAGGTAGCCCAGCTCGGCCAGTTTTGCGGCTTGCGCGGCTTCCAGCGGTGGCGACAGGAGCGGGCCCTGGCCCAGTTGGCACCCCATGCGGCCGAGCGCCCTGAGCTGTTCGGGAGTCTCTATTCCCTGCGCGACTACCTGCATGCCCAGCGTTTGGCCAAGGCGAAGCAGGGACTCCAGCATCATCTGCTGGCGGCCGGTGGAGGTTGCGGCCACAGTCAACTTGGGATCGAGCTTCACCTGATCGATGGGCAGCCGGACAAGGTGGTTGAGTGGCGCCAGGCTGGAACCGAAGTCGTCCATTGCCACCCGGACATTGCAATCGACCATGCGCTGCAAAATCGCAATGGCCGCATCGGGGCTTTCGTTCAGCGCGGCCTCGGGCACTTCAAACAACAGCCGCGACGGGTCGGCGCCGCTGGCGGCCAATGTTTTCTGTAGTTGCAAAACCATGTCAGGGCTATAGAACTGACGCTGGGTGAGATTAATGGCGAGAGAAATGTCCACTTGCGGCAATGCACTGCGCCAGTTCCGCAACTGCCAACAAACGGCCTCCATGGTCTCTCGGCCCAGCGTAATGGAAAGGCCGATCTCCTCGGCCACGGCGAGCAGGTCGCTGAAGTTGTCGATCGAGCCGTCTGGCCGGCGCCAGCGCAACAGGCACTCGAAACCTTCGAGCCTGCCGTCTTGCAGGCGGAGGATGGGCTGATAGAGAAACTCGAGCAGTCGTCTGTCGAGCCGGTAACGCAGTTCGCGCTCCCGTTCCTGCTGGCTGGTGACAACGACTTCAAGGTGCTTGTCGAAGATCTCGTACTGGCCGCCGCCGGTCTGTTTGGCGCGATACATGGCGAAGTCCGCGTCCCGAATGAGCAGGTCGGCGGAGGTATGGTCGGGTCCGGCGATGGCAGCGCCGATGCTTGCGCCCGCCTGAACGAGGTGCCCGAAGATGTCGAACGGCCGCAACATTTCTGCCAGGATTCGCTTTGCCACCGTTTCCAGATCGCCGGGGGTGAGAATGCCCTCGACAAGAACCGCAAATTCGTCCCCGCCGAGCCGCGCCGCCGAGTCATGCGGACGCAGGACACCCTGGAGCCGTTCGGCCACTGCGACCAGCACCACGTCTCCGGCGGCGTGGCCGAGTACGTCGTTGATCTCCTTGAAGCGGTCAAGATCGAGAAAGAGCACTCCGCAACTGTAGTCGGGACGGCGCGTCCGGCGGGCCAGCGACAGGTTAAGCCGGTCAAGGAAAAGCGCACGGTTGGGCAATCCGGTAAGCACGTCGTGCATGGCGTCGTGCGTGAGCTTGTCTTCGGTGTGCCTGCGCTCGCTTATATCGCGATAGGTATAGACGTAACCGACATTTGCGTTGTCGACCTGCAGTGGAGCACATTGCAGGCTGACATCGACCAGCTCGCCGGCCTTGTTGGCGCGCACCGTCTCGACCATCACGCGTCCGTGCTCGTCGACGGCCTTCTCCAGCATGGTGTGTTCGTTAAGGCGCGTCTCCGGCACAATCAGCTGGCGCAGGCTTCCGCCGCCGGCTTCCTCGGCCGTGTATCCGAACATTCGCGTAAACGCGGGATTGGTGTAGAGCACGTGGTGACCGTGCTCGATGGCCACGGCCTCAGGAAGGCTGGCCAGGACGTCTTGCATCAGCTGCGACTTGGGGGCGCGCTCGCGGCCACCTGGATGGGCCACAATGACGGCCTCTCGCCGTTGGGCGTCGAAGATGCTGTAGGTGCCCTCCACCGGCTGAAGCCTGCCGTCTTTGGCGGGCATGGTGGCGTGGAAGGGACTTCCCTTCCGGGTTCCCGTCAACAGAGTCTGCGGTTCGGCGGTGCCGGGAAAAAGTCCCCAGAGGACGTCTTCGACTGGACGCTCCTCCCACTCGCCTTCCGTGAGGCCCAATATCTGCCGCGCTTCTACGTTGGCAAAGACGATTTTGCCGGCCCGCTCCAGAAAGACCAGAACCGGCAATGCGTCTAGAATCTCACGCTGTTTGCTGGAGTCCGCGTTATCCGGCAGATTCAATCCCGTAGCCTCCGAACGCGCCTTCGCCGTTCTCACTCGCGCCCGTTTGGATTCCGGAGACGATGCCTGCTTCAGAGTAGAGGGCGACATACCTGAAGATGCTAGAACGCCCGTAGTCCGGCGACCATCCCCTAAACCGGGTACTGAGTGCAACCAAAGTCCAGAGCATGTCTCACTTACATGCATTTGCCCGGTGGTGCTTGTTCCTTGATTTTCAGCACTGATAAGAAACAAAAATGCAAGTTCAACAAAACGCGATGTCGTCATGAAGTTCTACAGACTCCCACCCATCGGACAAAAACAAAGACGTCCGATGGATGGGGCACAGTTTCATTCCCCGCGGGTCGGTGAAGCCGGTGGGAGACTGAAAAGAAAAGCGGGCCTGATGAGGGCCCGCTTTTGCTAATCTGTGAAGCCCGCCGTAGGGCTGGCGAGAACTTCAGGGGATCTCGACCAGCTCCATCTGTCCGTCACGGCGGCGATGAAGCACAAACGTATCTCCTGAACTCGTGCGGAAGATCAGCAGGTCCCGGTCGCGAAACTCGGCCTCTTTCACGGCCTCTTCAATGGTAAGCGGCTTCAGCGCGATGGCCTCGCCGTTCTTGAGAATATGTGGCTCGACAATCGTTGGGCGCGCGGGAAAGGAGTGGACCGCGATGGAGGCGCGAGGCTTGGTGGCGCGGCTCGGCTTCCCTTCGGCGTCATCCGCAGGCGGCTGTGGAGGGCGCGCCTTAGGCCGGGCTACCGGCGGCGCGGTCATGATTTTCTCATCCTTGGGCAACCGCTTGCTGCCCATGCGCCGGTCGCGATAGCGCCGCGCCTGGTTCTCGGCGTGGTCCATTGCTTCTTTGAGCGCGGCGGCGAGGGTGGTGGCTCTGCCTGTGGCTGCGATCTTCTGCGCCCGGCCCTGAACCATGAGTTCGACGATCTGCATGTGCCTCTGCGCGCTGAATGTGATGCTGGCGTTGGCGCTTTTGCCCAGAATCAGGCCTATTCGTTCCATCCCTTCTTCGGCGTGCGCCCGCAGCGCCTTTGAAATCTTTACTTGTCTGGCGGTGAACTCCACTTCCATGGTCAGCCTCCGCTCCTCGCTCCCCTTTTAGAGAAGAGCCGTAGATTCCACATCGCTGTTCGCTTCTATTGACGCAGCAAGAAGCAACTGGTCAGCCGTCTCCGTGCCCCCGGGTGCCGGATAGGTTTTGCCGGCTGTGAATCTTCGGGTTAGAGGAGCACAGTATATGCCATACGCGGCAGGGTGTTAAATTTTCGCGCTCAATGCAGATTGGACGTGCCGCCAAGCGGCACGTCCAATGGTTGTCAGCTATTCCCTTGTGGCGGCTTTCAGATCTCCCAGCGCAGCAGCGTAGCTCCGACCGAGAAGCCCGCGCCCACAGCGGCCAGCAGCACCAGGTCGCCCTTCTTCAGCTTGCCTTCTTCGACGGCCGTTTCCATGGCCAGAGGGATGGTGCCGGCGGAGGTGTTACCGTACTTTTCGATATTGATAATGACCCGGTCCGGAGTTAAACCGAGACGGTCGGCCGTGGCGGTGATGATCCGCTTGTTGGCCTGGTGGGGGATGAAGCAACCGAGGTCGGCGCCGGTGACGCCATTGCGCTCCAGCAGCCTGGATGTGGCTTCGGCCATCTTGCGCACGGCAAACTTGTAGACCGCGGGGCCGTCCTGATGAATGAAGTGCATCTTCTTGTCCACGGTTTCGTGGCTGGAGGGATTGAGGCTGCCGCCGGCGGGCATGTTGAGCGCCGCGGCGCCGGAGCCGTCAATCTCGTTCACAAAGTCGATCAAGCCGATCTCGCCCTCTTCGGCCGGCTCGAGCAGCACCGCTCCGCCGCCGTCGCCGAACAGCACGCAGGTGGTGCGGTCGGTGTAGTCGGTCATGCGCGTATTGGCGTCGGCACCGCAGACCAGCACCTTGCTCTGCGCCCCGCTCTCGACCAGCTTGGCGCCCGCCTGCAACGCGAACATGAAGCCGGAACAGCCGGCGGAAACGTCGAATCCCCAGGCTCCCTTGGCCCCGATCTTGTTCTGCACCAGGCAGGCCGTGGAGGGAAACATCATGTCGGGCGTAACCGTGCCGACGATGATGACTTCAACCTCGCTGGCATCGATGCCGCGGGCCGCCAGGCATTTTTTCGCGGCTTCGGTGCACATATCGCTTACGCCCAGCCCCTTGGCCAGCCTGTGCCGCTCCTTGATACCGGTGCGCTCCATGATCCACTGGTCGTTGGTATCCACCATTTTTTCGAGGTCTTGATTGGTAATCACTTCGGGAGGGACATAGGTGCCGAGCGCTGTAATTTTTGAGCGCCGGCCAACTACGGGACGAACGGTAAGACTCAATGGACTTCTCCTTGCGGCGCTGATTCCATTCAAGAGAACGGGGGAACGCCACTCTAAATCGTTAAAAATCGGATCGGCACAAAAGATACCGGGCCGCGCCTAGCGCGCCTATCAACACACCGCCTAGCCGCTGCAACCGGCGCCTTTAGCGATGCAAATTACAGAATAAAAACAACTTGCATTTTAGAACACCCGCCCGAATCGGATAGCTAAAGAACATTTTATCGCAGCAAGGCTGGCCAGTGAAAGCAAACGGCTCTGCTCCAGTTCACCGCCCCCAAGAGCAATCGGCCGGTTGGAAACAGGAATCACGTGGGCCGTTCAACAATCCCAGCCGCCAATTCCGCAACAGAACACCAAGGCACAACCGATCAATTTTCTCGCGTGTACGAGGACGCAAGATGAAGACCTTGCGTCCTGCATTCGGGGTGCGCACGTTTTTCGCGCGAAACGGAGACCTTGACCTTTTAGAGTCATTGACGCTAATAATATGAACTCACAAACTAGATTGTGCCGGCTTCGCGGCGTCCATCAGCAATTCGCACAGAGTGCACGGCCGCTTCATCCCGTCAGCGTCAGACGGAGAACAGCATTGCATCCGGGAAACATCAGGAGGCTCAGGAAAGTCATGCTCCGAGAAACCCCCCGCTCCAACCTTTACAGCAGAGTCTGGCGCTTTGTGTTGTTCTTTGTGGCTGCCTCGGCCTCGTTCCAGGGCTTTTATACTCAATGCCACTTCCACGAAGTCGGGATTTCGGGCGGCTGGGAACCCACCAGTTTTCAACGGATGGTCGACGGAACGGCAGACCGGCCGTATATCTACAGGCAAATGCTGCCGGAGATTGCCAACTGGATAGACAGCGCGACTTCCCAGGATGTCAAGGATAAGTGGTATCGGCGCCAGTGGAGTTCCAGTATTGGATATATCAATGCCATAACCGTCTCCCCGGCGGCAAAGAACAAGGTTTATTTCTTCCGCTATGTCATCTTTTATGGCACCACATTTCTGTTCACCTTGCTGGCGGTCTATAGCATGTATCTTGTGTGCAACGCACTCGAGATGCCGGCAATATCGGCGGTATTCGCTCCTATCATTGTCATTCTCATCCTTCCCTACTTCATGAACAGCTACCAGGGCAGCGGACACTTCTACGACTACCCCGAACTAGCCCTAATGTCGCTGGCTATCTGGATCACACTCAAATTCGACTGGTGGTGGGCCATACCTCTAGTAGCGCTGGGAACCTGGAACAAGGAGTCTTTCCTGTTGGTCGTTCTCACGCTCTATCCGTTCATCCGGCGGCGCCATTCGCGCGTTGCCTCTTTGATCGGCGTAGCTGTTCTTTGTGGGGCATGTCTGGCTGTCTACTATCCGATACGCCTACGGTTTGCGCACAACCCGGGTTCTACCCTCGAAATGCACTGGCTCGATCAACTGGCCTTCTTCACCGACCGTCGGGCTTTGATTCTCGGTACGCAAGAAACCTATGGTGTGCGCTTGATCAATACTTTCTCAGTTCTGCCAATAGCTCTGCTTGTCTGGACAGTGTGGCGCGCCTGGAAAAAGCTGCCACTCGCGGTCAAGCGCCACGCCCAAATCGCGGCTGCCATCAATATCCCGCTCTACTTTCTCTTCTGCGCACCGGGCGAGTTGCGCGACCTTAGCATGCTCTACGTCGCACTGCTGCTCGTAGTGGCGGTCAACCTGAACGAGTGTATCCCCGGCACAGAGCAAACGCTACCATTGCAGGGAGCATGATCGAGCCGCGGAATAAGCTGTGTGGCTTGTCTTATCAGCGCTTTTTTGCGGAAACGGTGGGGAGGGCGGGAAGCGAAGATCAACTGCGCCCGCCGCGCAAAAAAGTACCGGGTGACCTACTGCGCCCGTACTAGCCCGTTACCGTTGCTTCCTTCCGGACCTGGCGGGGTTGGCGGGATTACGTCGCGTAGGACCCGGCACTGGTTGATTTTATCACCATGGACGGGGACCCAATTGCTGTTCCTTTCGTGCCATCGAAAAGAGGAGCGTCCGCACCTTCAAATCGCTTTCCCGATACAATAGAAGTGTGACTAAGCCATCCCCACCCACGGCCCCTTCCGTGGGCTTTATTTCGTTAGGCTGCCCGAAGAACCTCGTTGACTCCGAGGTGATGATGGGGCTGCTGGACCGTGCCGGCGCGCGGCTCACCAACCATCCGGAAGAAGCCGAAATCCTGATTGTGAACACCTGCTCGTTTATCGATACGGCGAAGCAGGAATCCGTCGACACCATCCTTGAGATGGCGCGCTTCAAGACTTCCGGCTCCGCGAAGAAGCTAATCGTCGCCGGATGCCTGGTAGAGCGCTATCGAGACGAGATCCGGAAGAGCATTCCGGAGGTCGACGCGGTGGTGGGCACAGGCGAACTGGAATCCATTCTTGAAGCGGCCGGACTCTCGATGCCTGCCGCTACGCCGTCCACGTCGCCGTTTACGATTCTGAGCGGCAAGGCTGCGGAGACGAGGGCCGGGCAGGAGTCGCAGGCGGGCACGCACAAGACCGCACATAGAGCCGAGGGGGACGCGCGCGAGCAGAAAGGCCGCTTCCGCCGGGACGACTGGCAGGGCGCGGCACACATGCTGCCGACGTATCTTTACAACGAGGCGACTCCGCGCTTTCTGACCACTCCCAAGTCTTCGGCCTACATCAAAATTGCAGAAGGGTGCGACCACCCGTGTACGTTCTGCGTGATTCCGAATCTGCGCGGCAAATTCCGGTCGCGGCGATTCGAGTCCGTTGTCGCCGAGGCGCGGCAGCTTGTCGAGCGCGGCGTCGAAGAGATCACGCTGATCGGCCAGGACACGACCTGCTACGGCGAGGACTTGGGGCTAAAGGACGGGCTGGCCTCGCTGCTGGACGCGCTGGCCGGCATTGAAGGATTGCGCTGGCTGCGCTTTCTTTACGCTTACCCGAACCGCATCACGGCCAAACTTCTAGACACGATTGCCAAACACGACAACATTTGCAAATACCTCGACGTTCCGCTGCAACACGCTTCGCCCGCCGTGCTGAAGAGGATGAAGCGCGGGGCAGGCGCGGAGATTTTTCTGAAGACGCTGGAGAAGGTGCGCGCGGCGGTGCCGGGCATTGCTCTGCGCACCAGCTTCATCGTCGGCTTCCCCGGCGAGTCGCTCCGCGACTTGGAAATTTTGGAGGAGTTTATCGCTGAAGCAAGGTTCGACTGGCTGGGTGTCTTCAGCTATTCGGACGAAGAGGGCTCGGCCGCGTTTCCGCTCGAAGGCAAGGTGCCAAAACGCACGATTGAGGCCCGCAAGCGCCGCGTGATGAAACTGCAACAGGCGATCAGCAAGCGCGCCAAGCAGCAGTGGGTGGGACGCGAACTGGTGTTGCTGGCCGAAGGCGAAAGCGAAGAGACGCCGCTCTTGTGGGAAGGTCGCACCGAGTTTCACGCGCCGGAGATCGACGGCAAGGTCTACATCAACGACTTTGGCGAGTTGGAGGCTCCGGAGGCAGGGCGCTTTTATCGCGCGGAGATTACCGAGGCTCACGAGTACGATGTGGTGGCGCGCATTGTTTCAGGACCGCTCTAGACTTAAACCCATGCTGGAGGCGCCGTTCATCCCGGCGCGCTACCATAAGTACGGACCGCTGCCCAAGAGCAGCAACATTCACCATGGCTACGAAGAAAAAATCCGTGAAGCTATACCGCTGCCCCACCTGTGGGATGCTGGTCCGCATGTCGGACGAGGACTTCCCTTTCTGTAGCGACCGCTGCCGCAAGATCGATCTGGGCAAGTGGGCCATGGGGGTCTACAAAATCAGTTCGCCTGTCCTGGACCCGGAAGTGCTGGAAGACCTGGGTGAGGCCGGCAGCGACCGTGGGGACTCTTATGACGAATGATCGGCGCTCTACCCACGCTCCTGTCGAAGAGCAGAACCGCACGAAGTGGGCATTTGTTGTCGCGACTTTTTTCGGCGCAGGCTATGGCAAGCCAGGGCCCGGGACGTGGGGCTCGGTTGCGGCTCTGCTGCTTTGGGCTGGGTACGCGTGGGGACTTCATCCCGCGCCGCAAACGCTGCTCATCGTACTACTGGTTGGGATCGCGCTTTCGATCCTGATTGGCGTTCCGGCGTCGACCATTGCCGCACGCGAGTCGGGCCGCGAGGACCCTGGGTTCGTCGTGGTCGACGAGGTTGCCGGACAGTGGATTGCGCTGATCGGGTGCCCCTTCGACCTGCGCCACTCCCTGATCGCGCTAATTCTTTTTCGCCTCTTCGACATCACCAAACCCTTTCCGGCGCGTCAACTTGAGAGCCTGCCTGAGGGCTGGGGCATCATGTTCGATGACGTGGCCGCCGGGCTGTATGCTTGGGGTATAGGAGCCTTGCTCCGCATCTGGTTTTAATCTTTTATGCCGAAAATGCCTACCCAACCCGCTCCCGCAGCCCCTCTTGCGCCCCACATCGACGATGTAGCGCCCGCCGCGGCTTTGCCGCTTGGCGAGGTGGAGTTGCTTGGAACGTGGCTGGGGCCGAACGACTTCGGCGCACCGGCGGTGCTGGTGGACGGCATACCCGCCAAGGTGCTGATGAGCCGGCCGACGCGGCTGGCTTTCGCGGTCCCGGCCGAGGCAACGACTGGACTGGTTGAGGTCCGCAACGCAGCAGGCACCAGCAACGCCACGCTTCTGCGCATCGCCCGGCAGCTCTCCGACGGGTTGCATCCCGTCACCAGTCCAGCCGTCAGCGGTTCCGGCATGATCTACGCCACCATCTCCGGGCAGCGCGGCAAGCAGACGCCGGTCTCGGTGGTGCGCATCAGCCCTGGGGGCCACGGAACACCGTTTGTTACCGGCATTCTGAACGCTACCGGTCTGGCTTTTTCGCCCGAGGGCGACCTGTTTGTGACCTCGCGCGCGGAGGGCAACGTCTATCGCGTCGATGCGGCCGGCGAGTCCACGGTTTACGCCGAGGGCATGGGCGTGGCCACGGGCGCGGCCTTCGACGCGGAGGGCAATCTGTTTGTCGGCGACCGCAGCGGCACCATCTTCAAGATCAATACGGAGCGCCAGATCTTTGTGCACGCCACGCTGGAACCGAGCGCGGCGGCGTACCATCTGGCCGTGAACGAGGCGGGAACCGTATTCGCCACCGCACCCTCGCTCTCCTCGAACGACGCCATATGGGCCATTGAGCCGAACGGCGACACGCGGGTCTGGTATCGCGGATTGGGCCGCCCACAGGGCCTGGCGCTCTCGAAAGACGGCGATGTTTACCTGGCCGCCTGCCTCCAAGGCCGGCGCGGACTGGTGCGCGTAACGGCGGAGGGCGAGGCCTCGCTGGTTCTCTCGGGAGTGAACCTGGTCGGCGTCGCTTTCTCGCCGCTGGGCACTACCATCCTGGCCACCAACGAAGCCGTTTATGATGTGGACTTGGGAGTAGAAGGACTGAGTCTGTTTTAGCTTCTAGCCTGTTCAATGGTGGAACCTTCTTAACCAGGCGCCGAAGCGGAATGGGGCCAGTCCCATAAGTGCCAGTACACCGAAGCTGGAAGCCAGGAGCTAAGAGCTGTCTCTATGAAATCGGAAATCATTGCCGTTGGCTCCGAGATGCTTACCCCCTGGCGCCAGGACACCAACTCCCTCTACCTGACTGAGAAGCTCAACGAGATCGGCGTCAGCGTCGCTTTCAAGACCATCGTTGGCGACCGTCTGAAGGACTTGGTCAACGCCATCCGCACCGGGCTCGAGCGCACGGACATACTGGTGATTATGGGCGGCCTGGGCCCCACGGAAGACGACCTGACGCGCGAGGCCGTTGCGGAAGCGCTTTCGCTCACGCTGCGCCGCGACGGCGAACAGGTGACGGCTCTGCACGCGCGCGCGGCGACCTGGCGCATTCCCATGCCGCCGAACAATCTGAAGCAGGCCGATGTGCTGGAGGGCGCAACCGTGCTGCCCAACGCCAACGGCAGCGCTCCCGGCCAGTGGCTCGACACGACATTCGAAAGCTACCGCAAGCTAGTCCTGCTGTTGCCCGGCCCTCCCAACGAATGCAAGCCGCTCTTCGATGAGGCCTGCCTGCCGCGGCTGCGCTCGACCGTGCCTCAGCGTTTTATCGCCAAGCGCACCTTGCGCGCCGCCATGATTCCCGAGTCGCAGGCCGATAAGCTGCTGGCGCCGATTTACACGACCTATCCCGATATTGAAACCACTATCCTGGCTCACGCAGGCGACATCCAGCTCACGCTGCTCTGCGCCAAGAAGGACCTGGCCGTCGCGCAGCAGCGCGTGGACGAGCTCGCCAGCCGCCTGGAAGAAGCGCTTGAGGACTGGCTCTACTCCTCGGAGGGCGAATCGCTGGAACAGATCGTTCTCTACTATCTGGGGCTTCGCCAGGCGACGCTGGCCATCGCCGAAAGCTGCACGGGAGGCATGATCGCGCAGCGCATAACCTCTGTCCCCGGCAGTTCGCGCTCGTTTCTTGGCGGCGCCATCGTCTATGCCGACCAACTGAAAACGGCGTTTGCCGGCGTTCCCGCGGAGTTGATCAAGCAGAAAGGCGCGGTCTCCGCCGAGGTTGCCGAAGCGCTGGCCAACGGCATCCGTCAGCGCACCGGCGCGACGCTGGGATTGGGTATCACCGGCATCGCCGGCCCCACCGGCGCAACGGAGACCAAGCCCACTGGGCTGGTCTATATTGCACTCTCCGATTCGCAGCGCACTGAGATCATGGACCGTACCTTCCGCGGCGACCGGCAACGCGTGCGCGAGTGGGCAACACAGCAGGCACTGGATCTGATTCGCAAGAGGCTGATGTAGGCATCCGCCTGCATCAGCACGTCAACTATCAGAGCAGATTCGGAAATGGTGTAGACCGATGGGCTTTCCCTCAGGGGCTAAAGCCCGTTGATTTTATTGGTGTTTTGCGGCACGGCTAAAGCCGTGCCCTTTCAAAACATCTCAAAAAAATCCAAATGCGATTGCCCTGCCCCACCCTCCGCCCGGATTGCGAGCCGAAGATGGAGCGCTTGAATTGCCTGTGTGAGACTACGCCGAAGTTGGCGTTTTAGTGGGGGCCGGCCCCTGTGTGTGAACCGCCGCCACTGGAATTGCCACCACCGCCGCCACCGGACGGACGGCTCGTCGAACCACCACCACCGCTGGAGTTGCCACCGCCGCCCGAGGGCCTGCTGTACGATCCGCCACCACTGGGAGGATTACCACCGCCACCGGAGGGCCTGCTGGCCGATGCTCCGCCGTTGTAGGCGCCACCTCCGCCCGATGGTCTGACATACGATCCACCGCCCGTATAGGCGCCAGGGCCCGGTTGCGGCGGTTTGCCAACGCGGCCGCCCGGTGGCAGACCGGGGGTCTGCGAAGGATTATTGCCGCTCGGCGATGCGTTGTTCTGGGTAGGAGGCGTGTAGGTGCGCATCGGCGCGTACACCGGCGCGGAAGGCTGCACATAGCCCGGCCGGCCGTTGTTTCCGGATTGCGGGGCGCCCGAGGCTCCACCCACCGTTCTTGTCCCCTGGTAGCCCTGCGCGGGACGATAGACAAATCCCGAGGGCGAGCTTTCATACTTTTGATGCGATGGCATTGGGCGCAACGGCTGCACGGTGTAACCGCCAATTTGCGCCGGCGTGTTCCTGCTGCGCGGCGGCAGTCCACCGCCATTCTCGAAGGGATGCCTGCTCACAGGGATTATCCTGGGCGGCTCGCCCCTTCCGCCCCCCCCGCGCAAAATCGGGCGAGTAATGGGGCGATACCCCGCGGGTGTACGGCCTATGTTGATGCCGTAACCACCCCGGCCCCACCAGGGATGGCACCCGCCCATACCTGTGCCCATACCCATGCCCATGCCCATGCCCATGCCCGGCGCCCAGCCCCAGCCGAAGCCGTCGTAATAGTTCCACAATCCGCACTGGTAGGGCATGTAGCCCCAGGGATAGCCCGATGCATAGATGTAGCCGTAGCCCGGCGTCCACATCCAGTTTCCGTTCCCGTAGGGATCCCAGCCGGCATTTGCGGCCTCATAAGGCGACCAGACGTATCCCTGTCCCGGCACGTTGTACCAGTTTCCATTGGCGTCCAGGTCGTTCCAGGCCGGGTTGGGATTGTTGCTGTTGACAAAGCTGCTGGAGGCGGTGGTTTGCTCGGTCGCCTGGTTGTTCAACGCCTGGTCGCGGTCAGAGTTCCACGCGTCCCAGGAGTCCGGCTCGATGGTCTCGGCCAGGTTGTAGCGGCCAGAGGCGGTTCCGTTCAGCGCCAGACTCTCGCCGCCGTGCACGTCAACCGCCAGCGAATTTCCACTCTCGAGGTGCGCGTTGCCTGAGAACACGGCAAGCTCTCCAGGCTGGTTGTCCAGCTTGACGCGCATGACCGTGAATCCGGTAGCGGTGGCAACAGCACCGCTAAAGCGCACGCGCATCGGGCCGCCCTGGGCGCCGCCCTGTAGTTCAAAGTAGCCGAGGCCGCTCGCCAGAATGACCTCAGCGCCGCCCTGGCCGCCGAGAGAAGTGAGCGTCAGAGAACTGTCGGGCGAGAGCCGGGCAACGCTGCCGTCTTCAAACTGGATCTCGGCCTTGCCGTCGTCGCCGGTCTCCACCTGCGTTCCGGGAAACAGCGGAGCGTTCACGACGGCCGGATCGGCTATGACCTGACCACCCATCGAAATCCGCACTTGCCCGTCGACGCTGCTTAACCGCGCCGCCCCGGCAGCCGGCTGTCCCGTATCGTCTGCTCTGGCCGCCTGCGACAGCAGAATGGCTCCAAGCGCCGTAGCCGCTAATCCAAGCCACCAACCACTTCCAACGCGCTTCGTCATCCAATTCATGGTGTTTCGCCTTCCTGAACAACCTGTATCCCGTAACGCGGTTCAGCGCATGCATAAACCCCGACATTTATTCGACACCCATGGTCACATAAAAGTCGCGTCAAATCCACATTCGCCGAAGAATTAAGTTCCCGCTTGCGCCAGCAGAATCCGCGCCCGCTTGCGCACACGTTCCATCACCTCATCGTCCCCCGCCAGCCGCTCCAGGATCTCTCTGATCGCGCAAATCTGGCTCATCCGGCCATCTTTCGCGGCATCGCAAAGGTACTCCATCTCCTTGTCCAGCCCCAGGCGGTCATGTTGCATCAGCATTTCAAGCCGCGCGCCTTCCCGCAGAGTTTCCGCCACGCCTACCAGCGAGTCACCGAGCGCCTGAATCTCCTTGTTCTGCGAGTAGTTGAAGGTGCAGGTTCCCTGCCCTTCGGGGCCGGTGTAGCTGAGCTTCTTCCATCCCTGGAAGGCGACTTTCAGATAGCTCTCACACTTCTGGTTGAACCAGTTGTGACGCTGCGCGATCTGAAAGACGCGCTCGGCAAACGCCGCGCTCAACTGGACAGGGCGATCCACATCGGGAGAATCCATCTCCTTGAGCCCTCCCGGGGGAGGATCGCCGCGTTCGGAGCGGAAATGACCGCTTCCGTCCCGGTGGAGCGTAAGCGTCCAGTGCGAAGGGGATAATTCCGGATTGGAGAAATCGGCCACAACCACAGCGTTGGCCGCAGAACCGCCCTGGCCCTGCGCCGCTTGCATCACGGCGGCCAAGGCGCACACCAGGATTGCAAGCCGTGCCTGCCTCATCGCGCCGCTCCTTGCGCCGGACCCTGCATAGACAGCGTCTGCGCGGTGTGGATGTGGCAAATGGCGACCGCCAGAGCATCGGCGGCGTCCGCGGGTTGGGGCACCTCGGCAAGCTCGAGCAGCCGGGCCACCATAAACTGAACCTGCTCCTTTTTCGCGAGGCCGTAGCCGACGACGCTGGACTTGATTTTGAGGGGGGCATACTCTGCCACCGTCAGCCCCTGACAGGCAGCGGCCAGAAGCGCCACACCACGAACCTGCCCCAGCTTGAGCGCAGACTTGGCGTTCACCGAATAGAAAACCTCTTCGATGGCCACGGCATCGGGCTGCCAGCATTGCAGTTGCTCTGTCAGTTCGCGAAACACCTGCTCGAGCCGCTCAGGGGTGGTTTTCGTCTTTTTCATCCGGATCGCGCCCATCGCCTTCAAAACCAACCGCGGTTCCCGGCCGCCATCGTCGGAATCGACGACGCCATATCCCGTTATCTCAGTTCCGCAATCGATTCCAAACACCCGCATCGGGTCCAAGTGTACCGCAGTTGAGGATAGTTCAGAACCCTAGACCGCGGGCCCGACCCACCGCGGCCCATTACTCTTTTGCTTGCATGGTTTTCGCGTTTGCGCCCGATGGATACGGGGCAGGTTTTCAGAATGAAACTGGCGCACTCCTGCTGCTGGATTTGGTTCATTCACGAAAGTCTCATCGAAAATCACACGAAAGTTTCATCAATGAACAAGTCAAAGCATCCTATCGTATAGATAGGTGCAGGTGTAATGGCGCGAATCTCCCCCAGTTCGATGAAGCGCAACGCGGTGATATGGCTGCGGCAGGGAATCTCGCCCCGTCGCCTGGCTCTCACGCTGGCGCTGGGATTCGCCATCGGTTGCATTCCGGTGATTGGCATTCCCACGGTGCTGTGCGCCGGGCTGGCGCTGGCGCTGAGGCTCAATCAGCCGGCAATTCAAGCGGCAAACTACGCGGCCATGCCTCTGCAACTGTTTCTGATTGTGCCTTTTGTGCGGCTGGGCGGATGGCTTTTCGCTTTCGGCCCCCATCAGACTCTGGCGACGGATGGGCTTCTGCACAACTCGCCCACGAACCTGATTACACTGGCGAGCGGCATGGCCGTGCACGCCCTACTGGCGTGGGTGATTGTGGCCGGCCCGGCGGTGGCGCTGATGACGCTGACGCTCACTCAGATGCTGCGCCGGATTCCCGCCCTCGCCGCAGCGGGAACCGGCGACTAAACTTTATCTCTATTCATTTAGCCGCGTACGGATCGGGAACGGGCTTGGCGCTGTCGAGCCAGGCCGTGTAAATCATGTCTCGCAACATACTCGCTCCGGCAGCCAGCCGCTCGGCCGTAAACTCCTCGGACTCCGCCGTGCCTTTGCCCACAAACCCGCCGGCCTTTTCCAGTTGGTAGACCTTCTCTACATAAGTTGCCGAATGCCGCAGGTAAGCCACGTATGAATCGAAGATGTCTCCGTCAATAGGCTTGACGGGCGTCATCTTTGCCTGCACATCGGGCGCGTGGATGTTCGCGCCGACGAACGGGCCTTCGAACTGCCAGTGAATCTGGTGGCCGGTGGTGTAGCCGTTGGGGTTGGGGCCCGTCCAGCCGTTGTACTGGATGGTGGTGTGAAGCGGTTGCGATCCGTCGCCTACGTAGTGACCAAGCCAGCCGGCGTAGAAAAGAATCGCCTGCTCGACCGGCTTCGTGTCCTGGTGGTTTGCGGTCAAGGCACGATAGTCGCGCATGGCGACCTTGAGCCGCTCCCAAACCTCGGTTGTCTGCCAGGGCTGCAAGCCAACCTTCTCAGGCCGTTCGCCCGCGGCAAAAACCTTGGCCTCAAAGTCCAGGCGCTTGCGCGGCAAAGCGCCCAACGCATCGGCCGGTTCCAGGTCGATGAAGTGCTCCGGAGCCTGCACGGCGACCAGTTCCGGCTCAGACGGCGAACGCCAGCGGTCCGGCTCGGGGCCCAGATACTCGATCTCGTCGATTGCCGTCTCGGCATGCAGGAAAACGGGCACATCGGCTGGCAAGTTGGTAGCCGCGAGACGATTGATCATGCGGTGCCCTTCATTGCCCCAGGCGTGAGCGGCGGGCGGATGAACAGCAAGACAAAACAGCACGGCTGCGGCCATGGATGCGCGAAGAAGACGTGAGCAAACGAATGTTGAAAACATGCTGCCAGTATACGGCGGCCTCCGCGCATATCGAGTCGACGCTTCCTTGTGGATAAGCCGCCTCTCCCGCGCCGATCTCATGAATCGGCGCCATCCGGCCGCTGAGCGAGCGGACGGGACCTCCATCGAGCGGTGCACCCCAGGGCACACCCTGCCGATTTACGTAGAGGAAGTGCAATTAAATGCATATACTAACGGCAAACAGTGCTTTGGGCTGGGGCCTTAGGTTTTTGTGAATCGTGGCATTGTTTGAGCACTTGGGGGAACCATGGGGGACCCATCAGAGGAGATTGCAGTAGCCGGTAACTCGCACCCAGCAAGAGAGGTCTCGAGCGGTGTCTCCCTGCTCTGGCCGGCCTTGGCGGTTCTGGCTCTCGTATTGGCAGCCGGCGCGGTTGCAGTGCGTCTGCTGGCTGGTCCCCGCTTCGATGGGCTTTTGATGCTGGCCGCTTGCGGCGCCGCCGTACTTTTGGCTTTTCGCATGCCCAGCCGAGGACGCACTGCGGCTCCAGCCGAGCCCGCGCCAGATACACAACTATTCAAGGAGATCCTGGACTCGGCCGGCCCGGCAATCGCGGGCATCGGCCTCGATTGCCGGTTTACCTATGTGAATGCCGCCGCCGAGCGCATGTTGGGCTGGGACGCCGCCGATCTGATCAACCAACCGCACCTGTCGGAGTTTCTTGCGCCGGGCGAAGCCGCGCGCCTGGTTGCGGAGATGCAGCGGCTCAGCGGTGTGCAACAGCCACACGAACCCACGCCCGAAGGCCGCATGGGCGCTTATTTCGATTGCGTCCGCGCGTTGCCACCCAGCATGGTGCCCAGCTTCAGCGCGCAGTTGCGCCGCAAAAACGGCCTTGTCTTCCCAGCCACTCTCCACATCTCGGCCCGGCGAGATGACTCCGGCGCCGTGACCGGGCTGGTGGCCGTAGCTGTTGACCAGAGCGCCACCATCCGCAAAGAGCAGGATCTGCGCGAGTCGCAGGAGCGTTACCGCGATCTATTTGAAAGCTCCAGCGAGATGATTGCCACGCTCAGCCCGGCGGGGCGATTCCTCTACGCCAATCCCGCCTGGAAGCGATGCTTCGGCCTCGACTATCCGGAACTTCTGGCGCTCGATACATTCGAGGAACTGTTCGGGCCGAGTTGCCGCGCCGAGGTGGCAGCCCTTTTCCGCCGTACCCTGGACGGTGAGCAAATTGAGCGCGCGCCGCTGCGTTTTCACGCCCATGACGGCCGCTCGATGGAATTCGAGCTGAACCTGAGCCAGCGCCAAAAGGCAGGCAATCCACTCGCCGTCCGCTGCCTGCTGCGCGACGTAACCCACGAGAAGCAGCGCGAACACCGCCTGGCGTTGCAACTCGCCGTCAGTCAGATCATCGGCGAAAACCAAACCCCCGAGGCAGCCTCGATGCGCATTCTGGAGGCGCTCTGCATCTCCCAGGGATGGGATCTCGCCCTGAAATGGAAGGTCGACTCCAAGCAGAACCAGCTCGAATTCTTCACGGCGTGGGGCACTCAGGGCCATCACGCAGAGACACTCATCCAGGAGAGTTTGGGGCTCACGCTTCCGAGGGGCACGGAGTTGCCAGGACGCGCCTGGAAAGAGGGCCGGCCGATCTGGATCGCCGACCTGAAATCCGTTCCCGTCAGCCCGCGAACGCAGGCCGCCTTGCGCCAAGAAATGGCCTCCGGCTGGGCGGTTCCGGTGCGCGTTGGCAGCAATGTTCTGGGTGTACTCGAGTTCTACTGCCACTTCAATCTACGCGAAGACCGCGAAGCAATGGCCGCCATCGAATCCGCGGCCACCTCGCTTGGGCAGATGATGGCCGGCTCAGAGGAACGTGGCCGGGCCGAGGAGCTCTATCGCCAGCGGGAGATCCTGCTGGATTCGGTAGCCGACGGCATCTGCGGCATCAACCGCAAGGGCATGGTCAGCTTTGCCAATCCCGCCGCCACCCGCCTTCTCGGCGATTCCGCCTCCTCGCTCACCGGCAAACCTGTCCACGATCTGTTGCATGGCTCCGCACCAGCAAGCCGGCAGTGCGCCGAGGATTGCGCCCTTCTCCGCGCAACGGGCAAGCAGTCGGCCGCAGCCGGAGAAGAAACCATCTTCCGCGCCGACGGCAGTTTCTTCCCCGCCGAATATGCGCTCACGCCGATCCTTGACCAGGGCCGCTTTTCCGGCTCCGTTCTCAGTTTCCGCGACATCAGCCAGCGCACCGCACTCGACCGGCTCAAGGACGAGTTCATCTCGACCGTGAGCCACGAGTTGCGCACGCCGCTTACCTCCATCCGCGGCGCGCTGGGCCTGCTTTCTTCGGGAATACTGGGCGAGGTCAACGAGAAGGCCGCGAATCTGCTGCGCATCGCCCTGACCAACTCGGACCGCCTGGTCCGGCTCATCAACGACATTCTCGACCTGGAACGAATCCAGAGTGGCCGTGAGCCGCTTACCTTCCGCCCGGTCGAGCTCTCAGGCATCATCCACCAGGCCATTGGAGACATGCAACCCGTGGCCGACGCCGCCGGGGTTCAACTGATTCACGACAGCACGACGGTCGAGATCGACGCCGACCCCGATCGCCTTCTGCAGGTGCTCACAAACCTGCTCTCCAACGCAGTCAAGTTCTCGACGCCCAACTCCACAGTCTCCATCATGATTCGCCCCGGCATCAGCGGCATCACGCTGTCTGTGATCGACCATGGTCGCGGCATCCCGGCCGACAAGCTGGAAGCGGTCTTCGGCCGGTTCCAGCAGGTGGACGCCTCGGACTCCCGCCAGAAGGGCGGCAGCGGCCTGGGACTCGCAATCTGCCGCACGATTGTTTTGCAACACTCCGGCCGTATCTGGGCCGAACGCAATCCCATCCGGGGCTGCACCTTCCGCGTCTTCCTGCCCTACCACCCGGTTCCGCTGGAGTCGCCAGCAAGCGCGATCGACAATGAGCCTGGACACGGGACCGTCGTGTTGGCTGGCGCCAGCGGGGATGGCCACCTCCGCATTGCAGGCCCGCTGACCCGCCACGGTTACCGCGTAATCGAGACGGCCACCGTGGAGGAAACACTGGCCGCCGCGCATAACGGCGTCGAGGCGATCCTGCTGGACACCTCGCTGGATGGAATGAACGGCTGGGAGATTCTGCCGCTGCTGCGCAAGCTCGACCCAGAAGCGCGCACGCCGGTTGTGCTGCTCAGTGTCGACGCTCCGCAAAACGCCCGCGAACTGAGCCAAGGCCAACCGGCTGGAGTTGCCGGCTGGGTGGCACGGCCGCTCAACGAAGATGCACTTATGAGCGAACTGGCCCGCGTTCTCTGCGGCCCCGGCGAGAAGGCCCGCATCCTGATCGTCGAAGACGACCGCGATCTGGCCACAGTCATCAGCGAAGTCTTCTCCCGCGATAACATCGACGTCGAACAGGCACATACGCTCGATCAGGCTCTGGAAGCATGTTTCAAATTCCGGCCTCATCTTCTGGTCCTCGACATCGGCCTGCCCGACGGCGACGGCTTCAACGTGGTGGATTGGCTGCGCCAGCATGAATCGCTTGCGCACCTGCCCTTGGTGGTCTACTCTGGCCGCGATCTCTCGCCTGCCGAGCGCCGCCACCTCACACTCGGTCCCACTCATTTTCTTGCCAAGGCAAAAGTCCAGCCCCAACAGCTCGAGGCGCTTGTCTTGACGATGCTGCGCAGTTCGCGTCAGATGGAAGAAGTGGTCTTGCCTAATCCATAAATCGGCCCACGGATTTGCGGACCGGTAAAATAGAATTCAAGAGGTAACTGAAACGTGCCCCGCAAAATCCTCATCATCGACGACGAAGACGACATTCGCGAAGTTGCGGCTCTAAGCCTTGAGAGCATAGCCGGCTGGGAAGTGGTCACGGCTAGTTCCGGCGCACAGGGCCTGGCCCGCGCCATCGAGCATCGGCCCGATGCGATCCTCCTCGACGTTATGATGCCCGGCATGGACGGTCCAACCACTTTCCGCGAATTGCGTAAGAATCCCGCTACCGACAAAATTCCCGTGCTGCTGCTCACCGCCAAGGTGCAAAGCTCCGACCAGCGGCGTTTCGCCGACCTTGGAGTTGAGTCCGTCCTCTTCAAGCCCTTCGATCCCCTCACCCTGGCCGACCAGATCTCCGCCGTGCTGGGCTGGAACTGACTTCACTCTTCGCGATGACTTCCACGCCACAGCCCGCCGGCAGCGCAGCTTCCAACCTCGCCGCAGCACTGGACCAGCTCTGGACCCGCTTCCTGCCTGAGATTCGCAACCGTGTCGACCTTCTCGATGCCGCAGCCACGGCATGTGCAGCCAACAAGCTCTCGACCGAACAGCGCGATGCCGCCCAGGCCGCCGCGCACAAATTAGCAGGCACGCTGGGAACTTTTTCTCTTGATCGAGGCACCGATCTTGCCCGCGAATTTGAACTCGCATTGGCAAGCGAAGACACTCCCTGTCTTGCAGTGGCCAACCGCCTCGCTGAACTTGCTGCTGAACTTCGCAGCATCGTTGACAGCCGCAAGGATGGGGCTTCCCCAGTTGCTAGAGCAGATTCGGAAATGGTGTAGACCGATGGGCTTTCCCTCAGGGGCTAAAGCCCGTTGATTTTATTGGTGTTTTGCGGCACGGCTAAAGCCGTGCCCTTTCAAAACCGGTCTACACCAAATGCAAAAATGCTCTAAACCGGAGTGACCCAGAGCAGTGGCTGGCGAACGGGAAAGTTGCGAATGATCTCCGCGGTTTTGGGATCGGGCGACAGTGTGCGCCAGAGCGCAATATACTTCGGCTCATTGTAGGCAAGGCCCGCGAAGAGCAGACTGGGCTGGCGATTGGGCAGATCGTCGAAGTACTCAACATCGTGCGCATAGGGCCACTTGCTCTTGTCCTGAATGAAGGGAAACATGAAATCGACGGCCTTCT
>CAYQOQ010000081.1:0-21565 GCA_964419175.1 uncultured Occallatibacter sp.
TGGGCTCATAACCCAAAGGTCGCTGGTTCAAATCCAGCCCCCGCAACCAATAATTTCTTGATTCTAAACGACTTCCGATATGAGTTCGGAGGTCGTTTCTACGTTTGGAGGGAACTTAGGCAAATCTTGGGCAACGAATCCCTTGTCCAAGAGTGCTCCGAGTTCTCCGGCTACCCGAACATCGTCTGCTGTCACCAGATGCGTGTACCCCAACCGAGCTTCACAATCGTTTTAAGGCCTCAACCGCAGCTCAGGGCCTGGAAATGACGGTCGTGCTTCAGGAGTTCATCCAGAACTACGTCGCCAAGCATGAATCTATCGCTCCGCAGAAGAAGGGACGGCGCGCATGACACGCGCCGCCCTTTATATGAGGGTATCAACGCTCGATTAGCACCCGGAGACGCAGCTCCTTGACCTGCGCCAGATGGCCGCCCAACGCGGCCTCGATATCGTTCATGAGTACACGGATCGAATCAGCGGCACGAAGGACAAGCGACCGGGACTCGATGCCATGATGTCCGATGCCCGCCACGGTCAGTTCGACGTTGTCCTGGTCTGGGCGTCGGACAGAATCGCCCGATCGGTGAAACACTTCCTCGATGTCCTCGACGAGCTTAACCGGCTCCAGATCGAGTACGTCAGTTTTCGGGAAAATATCGATACCGGCGGCCCGCTGGGCCGGGCCATCGTGATCATCATCGGCGCCGTTGCCGAACTGGAACGTAACCTGATCTTCGAGCGCGAGCGCGCCGGCATGCGGCGCGCTCGCCTTGAAGGCCAGCACATCGGCAGAAATCCCATGGTCCTGGACAACGCCGCCATCCAACGAGACCGCCAGCATGGCCAGAGCCTTCGCCAGATCGCTAAAGGCCACCGCATCTCAACGGCCACTATACAACGTGTGCTGCGAAAGCCTCCGGCCCAGATACTGGGAGTACTCGAGAAATCGGCATGAACCGAGCCCCTTTTGCCCTGTGACAAAAGGGGTCCAAAAATCCGCCCCGTAAACCCCAATCAAACCAACGGCCGCAAGCGCCGATCCGGCCGTGTCAAAAAGTGTGGGTTTAGGTACAGACTTTAACGAGGGCTCAGAATGAAAGCGTTATGTTAGCGATCAGGAAATTTTACGCTACTTTTCGAATAGCTTGAGATCGACGGAGTCGCCCATTAGTTTGTAGCCGGAGTCACCCGGATGGAGGTGGTCGGCAGATCCAGCGGTGAGGGAGAAAACTGCAGAGTTCGCCGGGTCCCGCGTAACTTTGTCGAAGTCAATGACACCATCCAGCAGGTTGGAGGTGCGAATCCACTGGTTGACAGCCTCGCGGATTGCTTCGCCTGCGGGCGAGGCATAAGCGGCGCCCGTGTAGGGAGTGATGGTGGCGCCGATGACCTTGATGCCGTGCGTGTGGGCGCGTTCAGTCATCTGGACGAAAGCCTGGATGAGGTCTTCGGCGGTAACCGGGTCGTAGGCTTTGACGGGCGCAGTGGCGTGGCCAATGTCGTTGATGCTTTCCAGGATGACGACGTATTTGACGCCGGCCTGGGAGATAACGTCGCGGTCGAAGCGGGCCAGAGCGTTGGGGCCAGCGTTGTCGTGGAGAATGCGGTTGCCACCGATGCCTTCGTTGAGAACGCTGTGGTCGGCTGTCTTCTTGTCGGCCTGTAGGCGGCGTGCGAGGATGTCGGGCCAGCGCACGTTAGCATCGCGTGTGCTGTGGGCGCCGTCGGTAATGCTATCACCGAACGTGACAATGGATGAGACATTCTCGTCGGCATAAACATCGACGCCCTTAAGGAATGGCCAGGAATAGACCTCTTGGGGAGTGTCGAGCCTAGCCGCGCCTACGGCATTACCGGCGACTGCGTAGTTGGTCTGATCGGCGAAAGTGTGGATGGAGACGTGCTGCAGAGGCTGGGCGGGAACGAAAAGGCTCACCGCAAGATCGGCGAACGGAGGAAGTTTTAGATCGACCGGATCGCTGATGGCGAGGGCGCCGGGAGGGATAGTGATGGAGGACTTGCCGCCAAAAGTGAGCGCGCTGGCGGTGGCGAGGTTGACGTCGTCCTTACCGGCGCTGAGCGCTACGTTGGCGGCGCCGATGGTGAGTGAGTCTGTGCCGAACTCGTTGGTGAGTATGATGCGGACGCGGGCGCCTCCAAGTGAGACGTGAACGATCTCACGGTATGTGGTGTCCACCGCGCCGAATTCAGCGCCAGAGTTATTGACCGAGACCGGCGCGGCGGCCCAGGTGCCCACCCAGTGATTAGGGGAAGCGGCCGAAGCGGTCAGAACAGAAGCGGCGACCAGCAATAGAGCAAGGAACTGGAGACTGCGATTTCGAGAAATCATACCTGTCCTTGTTTTGTGATTCCAAGAGCGCTTATGAATAACGACTGCAGAGTGCCCCGTTGAACCAGGGCACTCTGTTTGTAGGGACTGCTTCCAAAGATTGGTTCAAGCACTTCTCAAAAAATGACCTTGAACGAGCCCTGGAAGATTCTGGCGCCGATGCTGGTTGCGGAGATCTGTCCGAAGCTGCCGGACGAGGGGTTGCTTGCGCTTGGATTGCTGAAGGATGGATGATTCAGCACGTTGAACGCTTCTATGCGAAACGCCAGCGAAAGCTTCTCGTCGATCGGGAAAATGCGAGAGATCTGGGAATCGAACTGAAACGTCATGGGACCGCTCACTACGTTTCTCCCTAGGTTTCCATAAGTGCCGGGTACGATGTTCAGCGTGAAGGCGGCCTGATTCAAATACCCTCTGTTTGCCTCTCCCGTTCCTGAGCGCATCGTTACCCATTTGACTGCTGGAGTTCCGGGCACCCGATTTGGACGGTCGGTGCCGAGGTCGGTCAGCGATTCATCCGATCCCTGGGTGATGTTGAAAGGAGCACCGCTCAGAATATGGAAGAGCGGCGCCAGTTCCCAATCGTTGACGGCATATTTCGCGATGCCATGGAGTCGGAACGCGCTCTTGGCAACCAAGGTTGTGTTGAAGATCTTCTGGTAATCGGACCCGCAGCGTCCGTAGTCCATGCGAAGGTTGTATGGATTCTCCTCCGCCACGGCGTTGATGTCGCCATTGCCGTCGGCTACATCCAGGCACTTGGACCATGTGAAATTTGACAGCATGCTGAAGGTGGATGAAAGGCGATGCTGCAAAGAGGCCACCATGCCGTTGTATTTGGCCCAGGCTGTGTCGTTGACCAGGTAGGAGCCGGCGCCGCCCAGGATCTGATTGCCCTGAGAGGGATTAGCTTCTGTAAGTGAAAAGCGCGCCTGCTGGTTCTTGGTGGTCGAACAAGCGGTCCCGACTGCGCCCGGCGTGCCGGCAGCGGTCGCGGCGGAGCCAGTGGTGACAACGTTACCGCATCCAGTGCCGCCCGCTCCCCAAACTCCGGGTGTGTAAATGGCGGGCGAGATAGGCGTGCCAATCGGCATGTTGGACGTCTTGTTGCCGATGTAGGCAATTTGCGCCTGCCAGCCGCGAGGAAACTCGTGCTGGATGCTCAGCGTCCACTGCAACGTATCTGCAACGTGAAACTGAGTTGGAACAAAAGTCCACCCTGACTGGGCAGGGAAAACCGCCTGGGCCTGGGTCGGGATCGTGGGTTGTGGATAAGGGCTGGTGTTCGTTCCGCCGACCTGAGAGCATCCGGCGCCGGTGCCGCCAATGAGCCACGGTGTGCTGAAGCATAGCTGCGCGCCTGTGTTTGGGCTGCTTGCGGTATCAAAGGGAGCGTCGATGTTCATGTGCGCCGCGGTGTAGAAGTTAGCTTCGTCATAGGCCAACTGCAGGCCGCCACGAATCACCGTATTTCCGTTGCCGAATGGGTCAAACGACGCTCCGAAGTTGGGGTTGAACTGCCACGGAGAACTCTTGGTATACGCTCTGGGAACGCCCTGATCTCCGTAAAAGAAGACGCCAGCGGGAGCATTTGGGAAGACAGAACTGAACTTGTTCGCCTGGAACGATGCCACGTCAAAGGCCGCCCCCCGATTGTCGTGTTCGAAAGGCATAAACTCCGGAGCCCAACGCAGGCCAGCTACCAGCGTCAGCCTCTTGTTGGCGTGATAAGTATCCTGAACGTACATGCTTGGAATGGGCGCGCGCAGGAAGATCTGCTGCTGCTTGCTCTGCGCAAAGCTGCTCATCGATCCCATCAGGAAGTCCAGGTTGGAGTCACCCAGAGTGCCTCCTCCGTTCGGCCCGCTTCCGCTGTATTGACCGTTGAACGTAAAGACGCCGTTGGATTCGTATGCTGCGATTTCGTTGAATTGAACCCGCACATACTCTCCGCCGAACACCAACTGGTGCTGACCCTTGATATAGGTCAGATCGTCGGAGAACCCTTCGCTGTCCACATTGAAGTGTCCGGGTGAGCAGGTGCCGCAGTAGGCGCTCCAGGTGTGGTTCTTGCCGGATGTGGACGCCGTAATTTGCAGGCCCGTCGGCACCGTCGTACTCAAGTTAATTCCGATGTTAGTGGCGTTGATGCCTGGGGCCGATTGGCGTAGATCGACGCGCTTGCTGCCCGAGACGTGGAAGGAGTTGACCAGGCGCGGATTGATCACCCAGGCCTCACCCACGGTTGCTGTTTGCACGCGCTCATAGTTGCCGGGTGCTAGGTAGGTGATCAGGATGTTGGTTGGCGAGAAGAATGATGGAGCCTGATACCCGTCGATCATGTAGCGAGCATACAAGTTATGTTTTTGATTGATGTTGTAGTCAACCCTGGTTACAAACTGGTTGTCGAACACCTGAGACGGAACAGCGAAGGACACCCGTCCGCAGTTACCGGTGTCAATCGATGAGCTGATCGCGGGCAGATATTTGTACAGCGCGAGTGCCTGTGCGTTGTAGCTCGGAGCAGTCGCATATTTATTGCCGGGTATCGCCGCGCCGGTAATCGGGTCATAGAGTTGCTGCGGGTTCCCGCAAGTGTTGGCGGGTGAGCCGGGAGGCGGGTCGGTAACGGACCAGTCACCTGCCATATTTGCAGCAGTGGGAATGTACATGCTGACATTCGACGTAGCCTGTTTGGCTATGGTGCGCTGATAGCCGGCGAAGGCAAACAGCTTGTCCCTGATGATCTTGCCGCCGAAGGTGCCGCCAAACTGGTTCTGGTGCAGCGTGTCCTTCGAGGTAGCGAAGAAGTTGGTCGCGTTCATATAGTTGTTGCGGATGAATTCAAAAGCCGAGCCGTGATAGCTGTTCGTTCCCGAGCGGGTAACCACATTGACCAATCCGCCGGAGTGCATGCTGCCGCTCTGCGCGCCCAGCACCGTCGATTCCACGCTGAACTGGCTTACCGCGTCAGGGAAGGGAAACGGCAGGTTGCCGTTGCCCATATAGTCGTTGTTGTCGCCGCCATCCAGTTTCCACTCCGTGGTGTTGCCCATGCCGCCGGCAACCGAAACAGCGACGGTCTGGTAAGAGTACTTACTGCCGGTAAAGTCACCGCCGGGCGCCGGGCTGGAACCACCTGAGAGAGTGATCAACGCCGTCATCTGCCGGCCGTTGAGCGGCATCTCAGTGACTGCTGCCTGATCGATTGTCTGTTTAAACGAGGTATCCTCGGTCTGCAGAGCCATGCCCTCGGCGCGCGTCTCCACGGTCACATCCGCCTGGCCAACGGCTAGCGTTACATTGACGGCGATATTGCTTCCGACCTCAAGCACGATGCCGGTTCTCGAGTACGTTTGAAAACCTGGGGCGGCTACCTTCAGGTTGTAGGTGGAGACGGGAATATTCGCGAACAAGTAGGTGCCGGCATTGTCCGTGACGGCGACTCGATTATGCTGCGTGGCCGTATTCGTGAGGGTCACGGTTGCATTGGCGACAAGGGCACCCGTCGTATCCACGACGGTGCCTTGAATCTGTCCCATTCCGGTTACCTGAGCACGCGCCGTTGAACTCGCCAAAACCAGCAGTGCCATGAAGCAGCCGCGCATGATTGCCCGTTCCATGCGGAGGGCCGGAGTTCTAAAGACGCGGCAGAGTGGGCGGTTGACTATATCTCTGATTCCAAGACGCTGCAAGAATCCCATGAGAAGCCTCCATGACCAAACGAGTCATTTTGTGTTGAACTGCCATCGCCGCAGGAAAACTATCCCTGGGGGGTGGCGACATTTGCAATCAGGACAACCAATGCGTTAACGTACACGCATACGAACGCAACGAATAGTAGTACCAATTGTGAAAACAAGTCAAGAACTATTTCCGGGAGCCGTTTCGAAATGGTTTGAATCGCGCGAGCGGCGGCCGCCACGATCTGCTATCTCCCTCAGACTGCGAGTCGAAGACGCAAATGGAATGGGAAAGATTGACGAGAGCTTCTGTAGCAGAAGGCCACACTCGGGGAGGCGCGGCATGGAGTTTTCATCTCCGGCGCTCCCTCCGATTCTGCCGTACAATCGATCTTTTAGGCAATCAGCATGAAGCAGTCCAGCATTAAAGGTATTGCGCAAGCGTTGGGCATCTCGATTGGAACCGTGGACCGCGCTTTACATGGGCGTTCCAGAATAAGTCCCACGACCCGAGCTCGCGTGCTAGAGAAGGCCGAGCAACTGGGGTATCGCCCGAATGTTGTGGCCCGTTCGCTCAAACTCAATCGAACCCTGCGCATCGGGGTCTACTCTCCGCGCCACATCGCTTCATTTTTCGATCCGCTGCGTGCCGGTGTGCGCGCGGCTGCATCGGCAGTCAACGGCGTGAATCTCGAACTCGTCTTCAGGACGTTTTCCAGACTCGATGAGGGAGATGTGGAGTTGCTGGCCGCGGATGTCATGAAGAAATATGACGGCATTCTCATAACCCCAGGTAACCCCGCACATACCGAGACTATGATTCGGAGTTTGGCGCGCAAAGGCGTTCCGATTGTCTGCGTTGCCGACGACTCTCCACGGAGCGAGCGTCTCGCATGCGTCACCACTGACGCGTACACGAGTGGGGCAGTTGCCGCAGAACTATTTGCTCGTATTGTTCAGGGAAGCGGAAAAATTGCTGCGATCACTGGAACGATGGCTATCCTCGATCACTCTGAGAAGCTTCGCGGCTTTGCTGCCAGCTTAGCCGTTCTTGCCCCAGACCTCACCTTCCTCCCGCCCATCGAAACCCACGGAAAACCAAGGGAGGCATTTCTCCAGACCAAGAAACTGATTGCAGGCAAACAGCTTCCGCTAGGGATTTACATCGGCACGGCCAACAGCCTTCCAGTGCTTCGTGCGCTTGAGGAGCGAAAGCTCCTCGGTGAAGTTCTGGTCATTACCACTGATCTGTTTGCTGAGCTGATTCCTTACATACAATCCGGGCAGGTTCTGGCCACGCTCTATCAGAGGCCCTTTACACAAGGCAAAGCAGCGCTCGATCTTCTGGTGAGCTACCTTGTCGATGGCATCATGCCAAAAACAGTAACCCGGCTCGCTCCGCATATCGTTCTGCGCAGTAATCTCGCCCTGTTCAGCAGCGAGGACGCTTAAAATAACCATTGGGCATCCTGCGATTAACATTGATCGGTTGACGAGCGAGTGAGCGCGCTTCTCCAATTGCCATGTGCAATTCCCGGCAGGGGCAAGGTGAACTGTACAGCTACAAGGAAGATCCGCAGGAGATAAACAATCTTTACGGAGAACGGAGCATAGCTGAAACGCAGGCCGAATTGCATACTAAGTTACTCAATCACTATGTCAATACGACAGGCATCGCGCCAAAGGACAAGGATTCGCGTGACCTGCCGCCTTTCTATTCAACGCGAACAGGTATAACTCCAACAGAATGGCAGAAGAAGATTCTCGACAAATCCTGAAACGGATCTGGCAGTGTGAATTCCGAGAGTAGGTTTACGTAGAATGCCCGGAAGTTTCTTGCCGGATCAGCCTGGCGGACCGTCAGTGTACTACTGCGGTAGCCTTCGCTTCCGCTGCGCTTGGGCGGCGCATGAGGAACGGGAGCGGTACCAGTAGCAGCACAATCCCACCCATTACCCAGAATGAGTTGGCGAAACTGAGGACCCCTGCTTGCAGGTCTACCTGTGCGGAAATCTGCGCCAGGGCACGATGCGCGGCTTCGTTGGGACTGGCTCCCATGGATATGAAGTTCTGCGTCATGCCCTGAAGCTGCCGCGCGAAGAACGGGTTAGCGAGATTGGTGTGAGCTGTTAACGCCGTACGGTGTGTCTGACTCTGATGGTTGATGAAATTGCTTAGCAGCGAAATGCCGGTCGCTCCACCAAGGTTGCGAATGAAGTTGCTGATACCTGAAACCTGGTTGAATTTCTCCCGCGGAACTCCTACATAGTTGAGTGTACTGATTGGAATAAAGATCAGAGGTATGCCGATGACCTGAAAGACGCGATAACTCACCATAGTATTGAAGCTCACGCCGTAGTGAAGACTTGTCACGTGAAACAGCCCAAGGGATGTGAGTGCAAACCCGGTGGCGATGATCAGGCGGGGATCGAATTTGCTGGCTAGAACTCCGGCAAGAGGCATCATGAAAAGAAGAACGATCGCGCCGGGAGTTTGTGCCAGGCCTGCGAGTTGAGCGTTGTAGCCAAGATAGTTCTGGAGGAACTGCGGGATTAGAACCGTGGTGCCGTTCAGAACCATGCCGAGAATGAAACCAAAGATTACCGCTGTTGCAAAGTTTCGGAGTTTGAGCAAACGCAAGTCCATGATTGGGTTTTCATGCGTGAGCTCGCGCACAACCAGAGCTGCGAGCGCGACAAGGGCGATGATAAAGCTGACGAGGATGATGCTCGAAGAGAACCAGTCGTTTTCCTGTCCTTTGTCGAGCACGTACTGCAGGAAGCCTACACCGATGATGATGAGACCGATACCGATATAGTCCACTCGGAAGTTGGACTTTCGCATGTTCCTGAGGTACGCCGGGTCATGCACAATTCGCTGCGTTAGCAGCAACGAGAGAATTCCGACGGGGACGTTGATCAAGAAGATCCAGTGCCAACTGTAGTTGTCCGTGATCCATCCGCCGAGCATCGGGCCGATGGCGGGCGCGACGAGGACGGCGACTCCGTACATTGCAAAGGCCATGCCCCGTTCCTTGGCTGAAAATGTATCCGCGAGTATAGCTTGTTCGGTGGGCTGCAGGCCTCCACCTCCGGCACCCTGCAAGATTCTGAAGAAGATCAGCATGGGCAAGCTGGGCGCAAGTGCGCAGAGAAACGAGCTGGCGGTAAAGATGGCTACGCAGGTCATGTAAAAACGCTTGCGGCCAATGACATTGGAAAGCCATCCGCTCATGGGCAGCACAACGGCGCTCGCAACCAGATAGCTGGTGATGATCCATGTGCTTTCTGTCGGGCTGGCGCCGAGGGTTCCAGCAATGTGCATGAGAGAGACATTGGCAATGGATGAATCCAGCACCACCATAAAGGTGGCCAGCGTGACAGTCATGGCAATGACCCAAGGATTGATCTGGGGGATGACTGTTTGCTCGATCGCGGGGTCGGACGCTGATTTTATGATTTTGTTTTCCTCTGTCATCATCTAGTCCAAATGCACCTTGGGCTCGACAGACATGCCGGGACGAAGCTTATCTAGATCCTTCTGGTTACTGTTGAAACGGATGCGGACTGGAAGGCGCTGAATCACCTTTACGTAATTGCCGGTGGCGTTCTCCGGCGGAAGCACACTGGTACGGGAGCCGGTAACGGCGGGCATACTCTCCACGGTGCCGTCAAAATCCTTCCCCAGAGCATCCACATGAATTCGCACATGCTGGCCAGCGTGCATTTGCGCCAATTGCGTCTCCTTAAAGTTGGCGGTCACCCACAGGTCATCTGTTTGCACGACCATGAAGAGTTGCTGGCCTCTAGAGATGCGTGCGCCCACTTCTGCGCTGCGCTGCGTCACTACACCGGAAACTGGAGCTTTGACGCGGCAGTACTCAAGATTGAGGCGGTTCTTCTCCAGCGCGGCCTGGGCAACCTCCACGCTGGCTTGCTGGCTCTTGATATCGGCTTCCTGAATGGCCACTTGGAAAGGCGCATTGCTCTCGGTCTTCTGCAGATTGCTGTGCTGCTGTGCGAGTTGGGCCATGCGCTGTTCAACCATCTTCTGCGCGGAGGCGACTGCGGACTGGTTTGCCAAAACCGCCTGCGATTCCGCCGCGGCAGTGGCCTTGTACTGGTCGTAGTCTGCACGCGCTACTTCCTGTTTGTCATAGAGAGTCTGGTAGCGGGCAAAGTCGGCTTGGTTTCGCTCGTTGAGAGCCTGCGACTCCTTCAGCCTCGCTATGGCACCATCAAGATCATGCTGCGCAGAGGCAAGTGCAGCCTCGGAGTTGACGACTGCAGCCTGCTGGGACGCAAGATCGCTGCGGTTGTTGGCCTGCGTGATTGGCAGGTTGGGATGCACAGCCCCAAGCATTGCGGCTGCCTGGTCAAATTGCGCCTGCGTCTGCTGCATCGCCACCGCATCGTCGCTTGGATCAAGCTCCACAAGAAGATCGCCCGCGTGGACAATTTGGTTATCGTCCGCATGGACAGCCTTGATGGTACCGTCAATGCGTGCTGCTATGGGATTCAGGTGGCCGTCCACCTGGGCATCGTCTGTGTCCTCGTAGTGGCTGGAGTATAAGTACCAGCCGGCCCCGACGCCCAGCAGCACGAGTGCGATCAGGCCAATTATGAAGGGATTAAAGCGCCGACCAAGTTTTGTTTCAGCGGCCGCGGAGTCGTTCAGAACCTCTGCTTCAGGTTGTAACGGTGTTTCCAATTTTGTCTGTGTTTCTACGCTCATTCACTTACTCCCTTTGAATAAGGCGGGAAGATCTTTTTCGGCCTCTCCCATCGCGTGTGCAAGGGCAATCTTGGCCAGGTTTTGTGCGAATAGGCTGCTGACGTAGTCATGATCTGCCGACGCCAGCGTCTCCTGCGAATTGACGACTTCTACGGAGTCCGCCACGCCTACTGCAAAGCGGTCCTGGGATTGCTGCAGGATCGACACCGCGAGTTTCCGGTTGTTCTCCGCGGTCGTCACTTGGTCGTTGGCTACAGTCAGGTCGATGTAGGCATTGCGAACATCGAGTTCTACCGCGCCGCGCTCGTTGGAAAGTTCAGCCCGGCGCTCGGTCACAACAGCGTCCGCCTGCACCGTATCCGCATGAATGCGACCACCGGTGAAAAGAGGAATGCTCAGCGAGGCGGAGGCTTGAAACACTCCGTTGCCCTTGTTTGGATTCACGCCCTGGATGCCGTAGTCACCGCTGACACCTGCGGTGGGTAGGCGCTCCGCTCCAGCCGCCTTGCGTGCTTCTTCTGCTGCGCGGAGCTGCGCCTCCGCTGCTTTCAGATCCTGCCGCTGCTGCCAGGAGCGGCGCACAGCTTCCTCAACCGGCGCCATATCGTACGGAAGTGCTTTCAGCTCTTCTGTGAGTGAAACGTCGAGGCCCAGCGGCAATCCAATTAGCCTGGCCAGAGCATTCTTCTGCTTCTGCTGGTCGCCAAGCTGAGAGCGGAGGCGCTGCTGTTCCGTCTGCAACTCCACAAGGCTGCGATTGGCGTCGATAGGAGCTTTGTTTCCCGCATCTGCCTGCGCGCGCGCTTGCTTATAACTGGCCTCGGCATACTGCACCTCTTGGCGCTGTTCATCGATCAAAGCAGTCGTCGCCATCAGCTGCAAATATTCGCCTGTTACAGCGAGTACCACTTCCTCGCGTGCCTGGCGGGCGCCGAGGCTAGCCGCGTCTGCCGACTGACGAGCCGACCGGTAGTTGTGAATCGCCGTGAAATCCATTACGTCCTGTTGGAACGATCCGTGCAGGTCGTAGTAGTGGAACGGGCCTGCCGTGTTCGGAAGGTTGATGCCGAAGGAACTGCCGAACAGGCTGGAGTTGAAGCCCTCAGCCGCGAGGTTTACCTTGGCCGCATTTTCAGAGACGCTTGCGCTCAAGTTGGGAAGCAGGGAACTGAGGACGGCCACACGCTGCGCCTGCGCCTGCTGGGATGCCGCGTCGGCGCCAACCTTGCCCAGGTTGAACTCCAGGCCGCGGCGTACTGCCTCGGGCAAGGTCAACGTGAGAGAGCCCGAAGGCGCGCTCGGATCGAGCACGCTGCCTGTATAGGCGCCCTGTACAAGTACCCGCGTGTTCAGTGTGTTCACTGTTGCGGCATTGGGGGGATTAGCCGACTGCTGCGCAGAAGCGCCGCCCTGGGGGGCTCCGGACAGTGGAAGCTGCATGGCTCGCGAACCTGACCCCGCCTGTTGGCCTTGTCCCGAGGCGAGACCGATAGCAGTCGCGAGCAGTATTAGGGATGCTTTCCTGACCTGCCGGCGTGGGTGGGTCGAAGGCGCCATTGCGCCGAAGAGGAGACGAATTACTTTTGAAAAATACATACGCGTTTGTATTATATTGACGATAGCTGTAGGATTTGTCAAGAGGACTATGCATGCCCAAAGTGCAACGTAAGGACAAGAGCAAGCATCAGGTTCGTACCGAGGAGACTCTGGGAAAGATTCTGGATGCGGCCGAGGCGATCTTCTCCGAACAGGGCTTTGAAAAAACGCAGCTCGAAGAAGTTGCATCTCGCGCTGGCTACACGCGCGGCGCGATCTATGCGCACTATTCCAGTAAAGAGGACCTCTTTTTGGCGCTTGTGGAGCAGCGCGTGTTTACAAAATCCACTATCATCCGCCAGGTAATCGAGGCCGAGCCTGACGTATCCAAGCGGCTCGGACTCTTCAAACGCTGGATCGCTGCCCAGGTCGGAGACCTCTCTTGGGGCACGCTGATGTTGGAATTCAAGTTGTATGCGCTGCGGCGCCCGCGATCACGCGAGAAGCTGCTGAACATGTATGACCTGATGTTCAAGACTTCCGGTAACGATTTCATTGAATTGCTTTTTGGCCCAAATCTTGACAAGGCATCGCGAGTGGCTTTGGAGCGCAGGCTGGCAATCATGGGCGCTGTTCTGAGCGCGGTAATCCTGGAAAGCCACTTCCGGCCCAAACTCCTTCCAAAATCACACTTGCATACACTTCTTGTCGAACTCTATGAAGAGCTGATCCACGCCTGAGCAATGATTACGCCGAGAGATGCCCCGCCCGGTTCTCTATTCTGCAATCGCGGAACCTCGCCAAGGTCCGCGTGGGCACTTTCGGCAAACCAGACCTTAGATCAAATGCTGGTAATCCCCTTACGATGAATTGAGCCTGCGCGGTGCGGGAGCTCTGAAGAAATGGAGATCCCTGTTGGCGCCGGAGGCTTCGTTTTGGTCGGCCACTCGGAGGGTAGAGCGTTTCGGTAAGATGAATATCAAGGTAGCTCCGGCATACTCTCAACTCGCCGATCAGCCTCTTGCTTTGTAACAGGGCACGACTTTAGTCGGGCCGAAAATGGCTGAAAAATAATGGTGGGCTTTAGCCCCTGAGGGAAAATTTCTTCCAATGCCGCAATCTTTCGCTTCTGGATTCATTCGCCTGAACAAGATTGATATTCATCTTCGGTAAATCTCCGTCA
This sequence comes from uncultured Occallatibacter sp., assembly GCA_964419175.1. Taxonomy (GTDB): domain Bacteria; phylum Acidobacteriota; class Terriglobia; order Terriglobales; family Acidobacteriaceae; genus Telmatobacter. Next base: position 13,487 of record CAYQOQ010000081.1, read on the forward strand.
GATACGCCTGCCGTTCATACAGCTCCGATGCCTGGAGCGCCTTCCAGCGCCCCTCCGTACCGTCATAGGTCAGATTGGCCGCGACCGCGTGCGTGTGCAGTTGTGGATCGAGTTCGCGGCTGGTGTCGTGGAGGTACGTGGCAATTACCAAGTTTGCCGTCGCTCGATCCTCGTTTGCGCCGTGCATGCGAACCCGTGTGGCAGCATGGCTCTCAGTCTCCGCAAGTGCTTCTCGAACAGCTTTGTCATGGGCCGCTATCAGATGCTCGTCTCCACCGGCGAGCGTCTGGACAGAGACTGACTTTGGCGCGCAGAAGGTCTGATCGTACAGGGACCGCCCCTTGCTTTGTTCGCTTCCGTCCTCGCCGATGCGGTCCGCACTGTATCGGGTTGAACGAAAATAATAGCGGCCCAAAAGCAAAAAGCCACCCTTTGCCGAAAATTACCCCCAACGAGCGCACAATCAATATATGGGAACCTCCATCCAAATCTCTTCGGGCAGGGCCAGCAAGCGTGAACCCCACACGGCAGTTTTTTCTATTCCCTGTTCCCTGTTCCCTGCCTTCCCCCCTCCCCCCTTTTTCCTGTGAAACTGTGACATTCCGAGAAACAAACAGAAAATAAACAACTTACGCCCATTAGACCCGTTACCATTGAGTCACGAGTGACCGCCCCGGATCAAGCCATTAACCAGCACAAACAAAAAGACTTACAGACAGATCAAGCCCCCAGCGCCAACAGCGGATTTTGCAGGATTTTGCCCCAAAAATGAACCTCATCGCCCTCAAACTGCCCGCAAACCCCATTCCGCGCGCATGTTGCAGGGAGAAGGCGCGCCGTCAGCGTCCGCTGTCTCGCTCTTGGCGCAGTTGACGCGACATCTCCACCCTGTGACTCTTCTTGCTCTTTGTGGTCGTGTGCTCTCGACGGACGTAGTTGTGCTGGACCAGAATGAAGCGATTGCTATCCTTGTCATCCTTGCCGAGTTCAATGTCTTCCCATTGCAGTGCAACGAACTCCCCACGCCGAAGGCCGGCTCTGACTACCAAAAGGAAAATCGGATAATACTCCTGGTTGATGCGCTTGGCGGCGCTCAGAAGTTTATCAACCTCTTCAGAAGTCAGCCAGCGTTTCTCAATTCGGGCATCGGCGAACCTTGCGTTCTGGGGTCGAATTCAGAAGTCCAAAGGTTCGAGTGACTTTGACAGAGCGATCCGGCAAGAAAGAGACTCTAATTGCGGATCAACCCGCATTAAGCACTACACTTGAGCGATATGAAAGGACAGTTGAAGGAAGACCGTGGCTTCAATTCCGCGCCGACACGTGGTAGCGTACCACTTTGGGTGAGCGGAGGCTGGATTCTGCCCCTGTTCGGCATTGGTTTTTGGATGCTCCCTGCCTTTCCTTCGGTCAGGATGGCGCTTGCCCTTCTTGCCATCTTGGTGGCGCCTATTCCCGCACTCCTCTACGGGGTCAAGCAACGGCGCAGGCTTATTGCCTGCGCGGCAAAGGCCGAAGAGGACGCTGCTCAGTTGAAACTGCAATTGGACACGGTGCGCTTCCGTACAACTCGTTTGCGGGAAGAGTTGCAGGCCGCGGACCGGCAGGCGCGGCTGAGCCACCAACTTACGCTGCTGGGCCAGTTCACGGCTGGGTTCATGCACGAGTTCAACAATCCGCTGGCGATTGTGGCGGGGCGCATCGAGGTTCTTCTCGAGGAACGCAAGCACGATGCCGCGCTGTGTGCGGACCTCGAGCAGATGCTCAAAGAGACACGCTACATGGGCAACATCGCCGGCACGCTGCTGCAGGCGCTACGGCGCGAGCGTGCCGGAGAAGTCTATGAGGCATCGGCCCCGCAGAAGGCCCTGGAAGATGCAATGGCAGCGTTGCGGCCTGCGGCAAAGCGCCAGGGAGTGACGCTGGTGGAGGAGATCGGGGAAGCGCCACGGGTAGACGTGCCCGAGCACGTCATCGGCGAAGTGGTTCGCGGCGTGTTGAGCAACGCCCTGCAAGCATTGAAAGGGCGAGACGACAGCATGATCTGGATTCGTCTTGAGCCGTATCGCACGGCCGGCGCCAGAGTAGTGGCACGGATTGAAGACAACGGACCAGGCGTTCCGGAGAGTATCCAGCAGCATCTCTTCGAGCCGTTCATATCAAGTAGCACGGGGCGAGAGAGGCTAGGTCTGGGATTGTTTCTGGCCGCGAGCCTGCTGGATATGTATGATGGCCGCATCCGGTATGAAATGAGATATGGCGGTGGTGCCAGCTTCGTCATCGAGTTGCCGCCGGCACGTTTCACGCGCGGCCAGCCGTACCATTGGTTTGCTGGAGGAACGACCGAGTGAGCCGCATTCTGGTTATCGACGACGAAGCCGCGCTGGGTGAAAACATTGAGCGCATGCTGCGGGCGCCGGGCATCGTGGTCCAAGTTTTTGTGGACCCCGTCAAGGGGCTATCCGAATGCCTTTCCAACCCGCCCGATCTGGTTCTGCTGGATGTACGCATGCCGAGCATGTCGGGAGAGGAAGTGTTTGCCCGGATGCACGAAGTCCATCCAGGTCTCCCCATCGTCTTCCTCACCGCCTTCGGGTCAGTGGAGAGCGCGGTGCTGGCGATGCGCAATGGCGCCTTCGACTATCTGAAGAAGCCCTTCAAGCGCGAGGATCTGTTGCTTGTAGTGAAGCGGGCTCTCTCCCTCGCCAGTCTTGAGCACCAAGTAAAAGAGCTCAAGGGGCGGCTTGAGGCCCTGGGTGAGGCAGATGCAGCTCAGACACGCAGCCCTGCCATGCTGGACCAGATGGAGAAGTGTCGCCGTGCGGCGCCCACCGACGCCATTGTGATGATTCTGGGAGAAAGCGGCACCGGCAAGGAGGTGACGGCGCGTTTCATCCACAACCAGAGCCGGCGCAAGGACGGGCCCTTTGTTCCGGTCGAATGTAGTGCCATGCCGGGATCGCTGATCGAAAGCGAGTTGTTCGGTTATGAACGCGGCGCTTTTACCGGCGCGGAGAAAACCAAGAAAGGCTTGATCGAATCGGCCGACGGCGGCACATTGTTTCTGGACGAAATCGGAGACCTTGGGGTGGAACTGCAAACGCGCCTGTTTCGCTTTGTCGAGGAGCGGGTGCTGCGTCGTCTGGGCGGGCTTACTCCGGTGCGCGTGGATTGCCGCATCCTGTGTGCGACCAATCAGGATCTGCCAGCCAAAATTAAGGCGGGGACCTTTCGCGAGGAGCTTTACTACCGGCTAAGCGTGGTGACGGTCAGGCTGCCGCCACTGCGGGAGCGGCCGGAGGATATTCCCCAACTGGCGCGCTTTTTCCTTGAACGCTTTTCCCGGCGCTACGGCAAGAGCCTGTCCGGTTCGCCGCAATTCTACGACGCGCTGATGAGCCAGCGTTGGCCGGGCAACGTGCGCCAACTGAAAAACGTAGTGGAGCGGCTGACCGCTTTGCATCCGGGCGGCGTGCTCGTCCCGGAAGATCTGGAAGAGGACGCGCCGCACGTGGAAACGGTGAGCGGTCTTTCCGCGCTTCCCTGGAAGGATGCCAGGGAACAATACCTGTCGAGTTTTGAAAGTTCCTATGCGCAGGCCGTGCTGGTCCGCTGCGGCGGAAATGTGAGTGCCGCAGCACGCGAGGCCGGTGTGGACCGCAAGACTTTTTACGCGCTCCTGAAACGGGAACGAGACCAGCAGTCTGGGGAATTCATTCCCCAGACTGAGCTGGAAAGCGGGGAATGAAATCCCCAGCTGTCCAGGGAGCATCCGGGCAAGTATTTGATTGCAAAGGATGCGTCCTTTGGCTCCTCGATTGCTGAAGCAGGAGGCAGGAGCTCCTGCACATGAAACTCTGGACCTCAGGCGTAAAGGCTGTTCTGGTGGTGCTCGGCTTGATCCTGCTCATGCCTCAGCCGGGAAGAGCTATTCCTGCATTTGCCCGCAAATTTGGTGTGAAGTGTTACACCTGCCACACGATTCCGCCCGCGCTGAACAAGAACGGCTACATGTTCAAGCGACTCGGCTACCGGATGCCGCCGGACGAGATGGACGGAACCAAGCCGGCGCCCAAGATCTCCGAGTTGGACAAGGACATCAAGTTCAGCCTCACCAACTCCTTTGCAGTGATCTTCCAAGCCAGCGTTACCGACGACAAGAACGTCGCGGAAACTGGAGCTACGCCGGCAACAACTTCTTCGACTACCTCCAGCTTCAACTTGGATGAAGCTGCGCTGTTTGTTGCCGGAGCTGTACCTGATTCCGGCTTCTCCTACTTTGGCCACTATGAGATGTACCAGGACGGAAGCAACAATCTTGAGCAGGGGTTCGGCGTCTGGACGGGCGGCAAGGCCAACAGCAGCTACTTTGTCAAAGCCGGCGAGATGCACATGCAGGAGGGCGAGGGGACGCGCGCAGCCATGTTCTACAATCTCTTCCCCGATCCCGCACCCACCCTTACGAATACCGATCCCATCAACTTTACTCTCGATCAGCATCCAGTCGGCGTGGACTTCGGCTATACGCACGCATCGAATTACTTCAAGAACATCTTTGCCGTCTCCGCCAAGGTTACCAACGGGTTGAATGCCGACGGCAGCGAGATTCTGAATGCCTCCACCAAGAACTCCAAGGATGTGTGGGCCGAAGCGGATTACTGGTTTGGCCCCGATGGTGGGGTCACGGTGATGATGTATCGCGGGTCAAAGGATCAGATACAAAACTCTGGCGCTTCGAATCAGTTCACATATCGCCCGACCTTCTACCGGGCAGGCGTCTTCGGCAATTATCTGTTTTTCGACAAGCTGGATCTACTCGGCGGTTACATCCGCAGCCAGGACGATTGGGAGTGGACGCAGGGTGTGCCGATGGATCATTACACCGCAAATACCTACCGCGGAGAGGCGGATTACTACCTCAAGACCGGGACAGTGATCATGGCGCGCATTGATCGCGGGACGGCAAGCATCTCACCCCAGCCCACTATGCATACACGCGCCTGGGCGATAGGGGCCGAACACGCGCTAACTCCGTTGGGTAACATCGTGGGCCGTGTCAGCTACAACCAGGAGCATGATGGCGATCCGCTCGCCCTTCTGGGTACAACCGACAAGTTGTTGAAACTCGATTTTCGATTCATGTGGTAAGAGGAGACAGAAAAATGCACAAGGGAATTCTCATAGCAGCCGTCGCTGGTTTGTCTTTACCGCTCTTGCTTGCTGCGCAAAGCAGCAACGTAACCCTCCCGCAAGACAAGGGGCCGTCAAAGATCGATGTATCAAGCTATCCAGCAGAACAGCAGAAGGGTTACAAGGTGTTTGCGGACAAATGTTCGAAATGCCATACGATCGCGCGGCCCATCAACACGACCATGACTCGGCCAGAGTGGGAGCGCTATGTGAAGCGCATGATGCACAAGCCGAACTCGGGCATCAGCGACAGTCAGGGAAAGACGATCTTCGAGTTCGTAGCCTATGACCAGGAGAATCGCAAGGACAAGAATCCGTCGGCGTTCTCCAAGTCCCTGAGTGACGAGGAGATTGAGAAGCTGAAAGCCCAACAGCACTAGGACGTTATCGCGGTTTCCTCTGCCATGTGTGCAAGGGCCAAGCGACTCTTCCTTGATCCCAGCGAGCGTCAGGCCCGCTCGCTGGGCTTTCTTACAGGAACTCTGAAAATCGCTAACGGAGTTTTCGGGTTACGCTAGCTCATATTCAATCGCCTGAGTGGGGAACGCATGCCATACACCATCACGGTCCCGGACCGGGAATACTTCGACAAGAATATCCCGTGCCGCGCTGCTTGTCCGATTCATACCGAATGCGGGCGTTACGTGCAGGCCATCGGGATCTCGAAGGATGAGGAAGCGTACCTGCTGGCCCGCGCCCCTAATCCATTTGCATATGTACTCGGCCGAATCTGTGCGCATCCATGTGAGGACAACTGCCGTCGTGGCAAGATCGATGAGCCGATCACTATCTGTGCATTGAAACGCTACGCCACCGATCGCCATAACTTGGGCACTGGACACGATCCAGCACGCAAGAAATTGTCTCCGGCTCCCAAGCGCAATAAAAAGATAGCCATCGTCGGCGCGGGTGTCTGCGGCCTTACTTGCGCTCATGACCTGGCCCTGCTTGGCTACACGGTTGAAGTCTTCGAGTCCGCCCCGGTGCCAGGCGGAATGCTCTATCTCGGTATTCCGCAATTCCGCCTGCCGCGGGAAATCATCAAGATGGAAGTGGACAACATTCTGGCCATGGGGGTCACGCTTCATACCCGCATGACGCTGGGACGCGACATCAGCTTCAACGAATTGAGGTCGAAGTTCGATGCGGTTCTGCTGGCCACCGGGCTCAACAAAGGCCGCGAACTCAACATTCCCGGAGCGCATCTTCGAGGCGTTTACAATGGCATCGATTTCCTTATTAACGTCAATCTCGGATTTGAAATTGAACTAGGCAAGCGCGTGGTCGTGGTCGGTGGCGGCAACGTGGCCATCGACGTGGCGCGTGCAGCCGTACGCCTGGTGCATGAGTCGGTGGACTTTGCTGAAGACGATGATGCCAAGGGCTTGCAGCCCGCCTTTGATGCGGCGCGCATGGCTCTGCGCTCGGGCGCTGAAGAAGTGGACATGGTCAGCCTGGAATCGCGCGCACAGATGCCGGCATGGAAAGGCGAGGTAGACGAAGCCGAGCACGAGGGCATCGTGGTGGACAACGGCTGGGGGCCCAAGGAGATTGTCGGTGAGAACGGCGTCGTCACCGGTCTGAAGGTTCGCCGCTGCCTCACCGTCTTCGATGAGAACGGCCGATTCAACCCGGTATTCAGCGATGAAGAGAAGATCATTCCCTGTGACAGCGTGATCCTGGCCATCGGCCAACAGGCTGACCTCACTTTCCTCAGCGGCGAAGAGGGCGTGCAGGTGACGCCGCGCGGAATCCTGAAGATCGACGAGAACCTGATGACCACAGCCCCAGGCGTCTTTGCCGGTGGTGACGTTGCCTTCGGGCCGCGCATCCTTGTTGAGGCAGTGGCCAATGGCCACAAGTCTGCGCGCTCCATTCATGTCTATCTCAGCGGCAAAACCACCAAGACGGTACTTAGCCGATTCCGCATCCTACCTAACTGGGAGATGCCGCGCGGATTTCTGACTATTCCGCGGCAGACGATGCCTGTTCTGGCGGCTAACCGTCGCATCGGCATCGCGGAAGTGGAACTGGGGTTTGACGAGGAGCAGGGTCGCCTCGAAGGAAAGCGCTGTCTCAACTGCCAGGTGAACACGATCTTCGACGGATCGAAGTGCATTCTGTGCGCGGGCTGCGTGGACATTTGTCCGGAGAACTGCCTGCGCCTGGTGGACCTGGTGCAGGTGAGTGGCGATGCGCGCTACGACGCATTGATTCAGCATCGCTATGGAGTTCCGGCCGGCGAACTGAAAGCAGGCCAGGCCGGAGCCATCATCAAGAACGAAGAGAAGTGCATTCGCTGCGGACTCTGCGCCGAGCGATGCCCAACCGGGGCCATCACCATGGAGGCCCTGGAGCAGCAGGAGCGGGAAGTCTTCGAATAAGGGAGCATGGGAATGAACAGACGAGCATTTCTCAGTTGGGGAACGGTGGGCGTGGGGGCACTGTGTTCCGCGGTCGCAGTCAGCATGGCGGCGGTTGGCCGATTCCTGGTGCCGAGCGTTTTCTATGAGCCGCCGCAATCCTTCAAGATCGGCAGCCCCGCCGACTTTCCATTTGGACCTCCGACATTCATGGCGGACGAAAAGATCTTTGTATTTCGCGATCGGGACAAGGGATTTGCAGTGGCCAGCGCGGTCTGCACGCACCTTGGCTGCACGGTTGCGCACTTCGCCAGCGACCAGAAATTCCATTGCCCCTGCCACGGCAGTGTATTTGGTCCCGATGGCACAGTGCTGCACGGTCCGGCGCCGCGGCCGCTGAACTGGTTTGAAGTCACTTTGGCGCGCGATGGGCAACTGAACATCGACAAGGACAAGATCGTGCCTTGCAGCTACCGGTTGATGGTGTAACGATGAATCTGATTCGCGAAATCTGGCAATCGATCGT
>CAYQOQ010000082.1:0-21558 GCA_964419175.1 uncultured Occallatibacter sp.
AAGAAACAAAAATGCAAGTTCAACAAAACGCGATGTCGTCATGAAGTTCTACGGAGTCCCACCCATCGGACAAAAACAAAGACGTCCGATGGATGGGGCACAGTTTCATTCCCCGCGGGTCGGTGAAGCCGGTGGGGAACTTTACAGAAACGTAGGCGCCAAGGGTCATTTTTCTCAAGAAAATGACCCCTCGCATGATCTTCAAATGGCAGCACTAGAATCGAATCCGCTCTAGACAAATGCGGCAAGTCAGCCTCCGCTACGCGGAGACAAGCAAGTCAGCGAGTTAGCTGGTGAAATGCGACGAAGAGGTTTCATCCCCCCGTGGGTCGGCTTCGCCGGTGGACGACTGTTCCAGAGCCTTTGAGGTTTAGCGCCAAGAACGAGTTTGTCCGCAGCCTGTAAAGCTTTGACCAACCGGTCCGGGCCTTTCTCGACGGTATTTCTTCGCAGTGCTCGTATTCAAGGTTTTCGTTTTTCGACCGATTGATTGATAGAAGGAAGCATGGGCACTGGTAGACCCAGAGGAGGATTCCATGGGGAGCATATCGACGATCACGGCTTCGGCTGTCAGCCAACTGATGAGTGACGTTGCGTATTCAACGACGGTAGCGGGGAAGACTTACAGTGCCGACGTTACCTACTCGGATGGAGAGTATACGGCGCAGGCTTCGAAGCTGGCGGGCGCGGAAGCCAGCGGGGCGAGTGTGCAGGCGGCGGAGAATAACCTGACTACGCGGATTTCGATTCTGGTTTAGGGTGGGCTGCAGGTGTGGTTGCGGCTTTTGGGAAGAAAGGCAAAGGGCTGGGCCTGAAGGCCCAGGATGGATGAGTCATTCTTCAGGAGCCTGAAGGCTCCTGCTCCCTCCGTTTGGGTGCTTGCATGATGTCGTTATGTCGATTCAGTTCAGGTGCTAGACTTCGCGGCGGCCTTCGAGGGCGCGGGCCATGGTGACTTCGTCGGCGTATTCGATGTCGGAGCCGGCGGGGACGCCGGTGGCGATTCGGGTGATGCGGACGGGGAAGGCGCGGAGAGCGGAGGCTAGCCAGTTGGCTGTGGCTTCTCCTTCGAGGGTGGGGCTGGTGGCGAGGATGACTTCGTCGATTTCTCCGCGCTCGACGCGGGCGACGAGGGTGGAGGCGCGCAACTGCTCGGGGCCTACGCCGTGGAGGGGGGAGAGGGTTCCGTGGAGGACGTGGTAGATGCCTTGATACCCGCGGGTACGCTCGACGGATTCGATGCTGGTGGGTTCCTCGACAACGCAGACCAGGCGCTGGTTGCGGGTGGGGCTGGAGCAGTAGGCGCAGGGGTCGACGTCGGTGACGTTGTTGCAGATGGAGCAGAGGCGCAGGTTGGCCTTGAGGCCGCGGACGGCTTCGGCGAGCGCGGCGGCGTCGTCGTCGGTGGAGCGGAGGATGTGGAAGGCGAAGCGCTGGGCACTCTTGGTGCCGACGCCGGGCAGCTTCTTCAGCTCTTCAATGAGCCGGGCCATGGGCTCGGCATAACGGGTCACGGGATGCGCCTCCTAGGAACTTCGGCGAATGGATGGGGGATCAAGTGGGCTGGTCATTCCCTCAGGGGCTAAAGCCCAAGTCCATTTTGAACTGGTTTATGTACGGGCTAAAGCCCGTACCCTTCAAATGAAACCACGATTCTGATTTCAACCAAATGAAACCACGATTCTGATTTCAACCAAATGAAACCACGATTCTGATTTCAACCAAATGAAACCACGGCTCTGACTTCAACCAAAACTACCTCATTGTTGCGCGGAGCGCTGGTGGCGGTTCGCGGCTCAAGTGAGGCCGGGAATATTGAGGCCGCCTAACATGCCTTTCATGCTGGCTTGCAGGGCTTCATCGGCTTTGCGGCCGGCTTCGTTGACGGCGGCGACGACGAGGTCCTCAAGCATTTCGACGTCGGGCTGGCCGCTGGTGAGGCTGGAAACGGCGGAGGGGTCGATGCGGAGTTTGAGAAGCTGCTTTTTGCCGTTTAATGTGGCGGTGACGGCGCCGCCGCCGCTGGAGGCCTCGACCACGGTCTCGCCGAGCTTGCGCTGAACTTCCTCCTGCATCTGATTTGCCTGGGAGAGCATTTCGGAGATTTTGAGCGGGTTGATCATGGGTGTTCTCCTGCGCGGGTTCTCCGGCTTTTTGCCGATTCTGTTGCCTCTATCATTTGACTACTTTTGACGGAGGTCGACCACGCTTCGTACTTCTGCCTTGAAGATTTCCTTTGCGCGCTGGACGAGGGGATGGGCGAGAGCGGCTTCCTGGACGCTGCCAGCGAGGGGGGCGGCCATGGGAGTTGCGGCCTGGGCGTCGCCTTCTCCGGGGACGACCATGAAACGCGCGGGCGCGCCGAGGCGCTGCAGCTCCTGGCGGATGATCTTTTCCGCAGCGGCGTTGACGGTGAGGGTGAGCATTTTTTTGCCGACGCCCGGGACTTCGATGCGGAGGCTGGTGGGTTCGAGGATCCAAGCGCCGGAGCCAAGCAGTGTGGCGGCGGTGCTGTGGCCGGCGTTGACCAGCGCGGAGCCGACGGCGTGGCGGAGCGAGTCGACGGTGGGAGCGGATGTGGGTGGACGCGGGGTGGAGGTTTCCGGCGCAACGGCCAGAGCGCCTTCGGTGCGGGTTACCGCTTCAGCGAAGCCAATGGCGGGGGTGGAGGCGGCTGGGAAGGGGGACGCGGGCTCGCGATGCTGGCTGGCTGATGGTTCCGGTGTGCGCGCTGCTTCCGGCGTGGGCGCGGGGCGCTCCATTTGGGCGACGGGGCTGGATGCGGCGCTCTGTTTGAGGCTAGGTCCGGAGCTCCAACTGTTGGGGGCGAAGGGAGAGAGCGGAGGAGCAGCAGGGGGCGTGGGGGGCGCGGCCTGACGGGCTGGGGCTGGGCTGGGGCGCGGAGTGCTGTGCGCGGCGGGCGTGGCGATGCGGGGGGCGCTGGACACGCCGCTGAGTAATTCTTCAATGGGCAGCAGACGCTGGGCGTGGATGAGCTTGAGGAGGCCTAGCTCGAGATGGAAGCGCTGCTCCTGGCGGTAGTTGAGATCGTCGAAGGTGCGCAGGACGATTTGCAGATTGCGGGTGATCTCTTCTTCAGAGAAGAGCATGGCGGTGCGGGCAGCGCGGGCGCGCTCGTCGGTGGAGATCTGGAGGAGGTTGGTTTGTTCGCCGCCGATTTTGGCCATGAGGGTGTTGCGGAGATAGCGGACCATCTGTCGGGCGAGCGAGGAAGGGTTGTGGCCGGCGTTGACGAGGAGGTTCAACTGCTCCATTAGCTCGGCGCTCTGGCCGGCGGCAACGGCTTCAAGAAGGCGCTCGAAGACGGCGTTGGGGACCGAGCCCATGAGCTCGCGAATCTGGATGGCGGAGAGGACGGCGCGGCCATCTTCAAGGGGCGCGGAGGCGATGGCCTGGTCCATGATCGAGAGCGCGTCGCGCATGGAGCCGTCGCCGGCCTCGGCCAGTAGGGCCAAAGCGCCGTCTTCGGCCTCCACCAGCTCCTTGGCGGAAATCATCTGCAACTGCGCCAGAATGTCGTCGAACTTGACCGCGTGAAAACTGAAGTGCTGGCAGCGGGAGCGGATGGTCTGGGGAATGTCCTCGGGCTGGGTGGTGGCCATCATGAAGATGGTCCACTCGGGCGGCTCTTCGAGGGTCTTGAGAATGGCGTTGAAGGCGGCGTCGGTGATCTGGTGGGCTTCGTCGAGGAGGAAGATTTTGTACTTGTCGCGGGCGGGCTGAACGGAGGCCTGATTGCGAATGGAGCGCACGTCGTCAATGCCGCGGTTGGAGGCGGCGTCGATCTCGATGAAGTCGAAGGAGTGGGTTGCCTCGTTGCCGGCATCGGAGCTTCCGCCGGAGGAGATTTCGCGGCAGGAGACGCAGTGGAGGCATGGCTCGGCGTCTGGACGCTCGGGGGTGCCGACTTCAGTGCGGCAGTTGAGGGCCATGGCGAGGATGCGGGCGATGGTGGTTTTGCCGATGCCGCGATGGCCCGAGAAGATGTAGCCGTGGGCGATGCGGTTCTGGGTGAGGGCGTTCATCAGGGTACGGGTGACGTGATCCTGACCGGCGACGTCGGCGAAGCGCTGCGGACGATATTTTCTGGCCAGAACCTGATAACCCATGAGTGAACGCGCTCCTTGAGGCCTGTGTTTGAACTGAGGTGGCCTAGAGGGGATTGTATCGTTCCGGGGCGGGGTGGGTGGAGTGGGGAGGACACAGGCGGCAAGTCAGCCTCCGCTGCGCGGAGAGAGCAAGCCAGCGAGTCAGCGGGTGAAAGGTGGGGAGGAAGAAGCGCGGACGAGGCCCAGGAGGAGGCTGCCACGGGTGAGGGTGGTTGCCGGGCAGGCATCGTCCTGGGAGATTGCGCACACAGGATTCGCGATCGCGCGTCGCGATGATTCACGGAGGGTATACGCCCCCCCGTGGCGCGAGGGCACGCGGAGCCTGCATTGTGGGCAAGGGGTAGAGGTTCGCCCAGAGCCGGCAAGGCTGGCTGGGGGAAGCGCTGTCAGGAGCCGGAGGCGCCGTTGGAGTCGATTGAATGGAGTTCTTTGCCGGGCTTGAAGCGCACAGCTTTGCCTGGGGCGATGCTTACCTCAGTTCCGGTTCGAGGGTTGCGGCCGATGCCTGTTTTGCGGGCGCGGACGCTGAAAACGCCAAATCCGCGCAGTTCAATGCGCTCGCCCGCGGCCAAGGCCTGTTTGAGGCCTTCGAAGACCGTGTCCACGGCAGCCTCTGCCTTGGTGCGCGGTAGGCCGGTGCGTTCGATTACTTGATGGACGATGTCCTGTTTAATCAATGGGGTATCCTCGCTGGCGCGACTGGTATTGACTTTACTACGACTTCCAATGGAGATGTTACAGATTTTGCGGAGAATATGGAACAGGGGTTTGAAAAGGGTTGTTTTTGTTCTGAGGAAAAAGCGGTCATTTTTCCTGGCGGATTGGTAAGCGATCATAGAGGGGTAGTTAATCGTTAACGTTTTGTTTGCCAAGGTGGCTGTGCTTTTCGTAAGATCAATTTTCAGTTCGGATACGCGCACAAGCCATTTGTTCCGACGGGGAGATGTTTTCCGGTACCAGGAGATAGATGTCGATTCAGAGCGACCGTTGGATCAGAGAACAGGCGATCAAGCATGGGATGATCGAGCCGTTCAGCGAGAAACAGGTGGCCAGCGGCGCGATCTCCTACGGGCTTTCTTCGTACGGATACGACTTGCGGGTTTCAGACGAGTTCAAAATATTTACGAATGTAAATAGCACTATTGTCGATCCGAAGGCCTTTGACGAGGGGTCGTTTGTCTCGGTACAGGCCGAATCAGTGATTATTCCGCCCAACTCGTTCGCGTTGGCGCGGTCGGTTGAATACTTTCGAATTCCCAGGGATGTACTAACGATCTGCGTTGGCAAGTCGACCTACGCGCGTTGCGGAATCACAAGTGAACGTAACGCCGTTCGAGCCGGAGTGGGAGGGATTTGTGACCTTTGAGATTTCAAATACCACTCCTCTACCGGCCAGGGTTTATGCCAACGAGGGGCTGTGCCAGATACTGTTTTTCCGTTCCGACGAGGCTTGTGAAGTGAGCTACGCCGACCGCAAAGGCAAGTACCAGAAGCAACAGGGGATTGTGCTTCCGAAACTTTAGCATTTGTGACTGGCGAACGGGGCGGACGTGTTCGATACGCGACAGGAAACGTGTGTACCTGGAGGAGCGACGTGTGCGCTGCACGTGCCGCTCGGAATGCAGCTCTCCTGACAATGGACGGGAGACGCATGATGTGTGCAATAGGCAATTCTGATCCAATCCGCATCGGGTTGGTAACCAACGAGCCGATACGTCTGGCTGGGCTGGTGAGTGTCTTTGACCTGCCCGCGCGGCGGTGCGAGGCGCAGTTGTATCCGGTGACGGGCAGCCTGGCAGAACTTCTGTCCGATGCAACGCTGCGGTACATGGTGGTCGATCTTCATTCCTGGTCGAGCGGCCTGAAGACGGTCGACACGATTCGCCGCCAGCGTCCGGACATCCGGCTGATCGTGATTGGGCCTGAGGACAACGACGAACTGGTGATGAAATCGATCCGAGCCGGAGCCAGGGCATATCTTGACGTGCGGGACGGCCCTGAGATGGTGCGCAAGGCGATCGATGCGGTTACCGAAGGGTCCATTTGGGCGCCTCCCCGCCTGCTTACCAAACTAATTGACGGTCTGCTGAAATCATCAGGACCGGATCGCGCGGCTGCGATTCCCGAACTGACGGCTCGCGAACACCAGGTGCTTGAGCTGATCATGAGGGCCCGTTCCAACCGCGAGATAGCCTCAGAGCTTGGCATCGAGGAGCGCACGGTGCGCGCGCATTTAGCGCGGCTGATGCGCAAAGCAGGCGTAGATAACCGCATCAAGCTGTCGATGTCTGCGCGGAGGCTTTTCAAGTTGCCGCATAAGTCAGCGGATCGTGCAGGCGTTGGAGAGCGAGGCCGAAATCCTGTTAACTAAGTAGTTATATCTGTAGGTTACTTATGGCCACAACCTTTAAGTACTCTTGTTAGGAATGTGCAATTTCCACAAGATGTTTACAGAAACAACGCAGATCTGGGGAAAGGAGTTCCCAGGCCGCATGTTTTTCATGATGCCTGGGAACTCCTCTTTTTTATCTTTTCGGCTTTACCGCGAGAACGGATCTGTGGTTACCCATTTTTATCCCTCCCCCCCTTTAACGACCATCCACTTTATCGAGACATGCATCTGGGCAGCAAGGGCGACTTATTTGCTCTTGCTGCGCCGACGCACTGGTGGGGTGTCTTAGAAGCCGATTGAAAAACAACCGCAGATCCTTCGAATCACCACCCCCACGCTCCACCCCAAAGAGCAAAAGCGCTCTTTGGGGACCCCGGTAAGCGCTTGGGGCTCCGTTCGCTCAGGATGACATCTGGATTATTACAACCGGGAAAACCCCCGGCTCTGCCGGGGCGACAGTCGGAGTTTGACATTTGCGGGAGTCGCCCCCGGTTTTGCGTCTTTCCATTCTTTTTTGCGAAAGAGTCAACAGAACGTGTGCGATGAGAAGGCACCGTCCCTCCGGGACTCCGGCACTGTCCTGGTGTGGACGCTTTCCCCACGCTGAAGCGCGGGGCTAACCAACACTGCGCCTCCGGCGCGGATTTCAGGCTGGCGTGAAGCACTACGCTTCCCTTGGTATTGTGCGCAGCTTGGCCCCTTTGTGGGGCCACAAACCGTAAAGCCTCCGGCTCTCTCAAGGAGCAAAATCCGTTTGCTCCTTCCCTTATTGTCCAGACCATCGGTCTGGTACCCCACTGCCGGAGGATACTTATTGATTCCACGTTAAGGCTATTCCTATTTTCACGGCAGATCTTTCGACTTCGCTCCGCTCAAGATGACAAGCACTTTTTGGTTGCAACAGAACCATGTCTGTGACCGCATGATTTCGTACTTGGGATTCATGCAATCGGAGGTCCCAGAATGGGGATCTCCACCCCAAGGACGAAGACCTATCCTTGGGGAGCCCGGACCTGGGGCACCCAGGTATAAAGTGCAAAAGTCGCTAAGTGCAGAAGCTAGAAAGCGCATTAGATAGATTGATCTATCCCACTTCAGGCGCAATGAGGTCGCACCGATACGGGGGCACCGGTTCTATCCGGCATCCGGGGTTGGCTCGTCGAGTGATATGGATTACATTTAATGGGACTCAAAGGGATTACCTTCGGGGCAAGAAGCAGGACGGGGAACGTTCGAAGTGACTATAATCACATCTGGGCGTGAAAGATCGTCGCGTCTTTTGAATTTACTGGAAGGGAATCCCGCCAAATGGCGACTGGAAACCTGGCCCTGGGTCAAGAGCAGGGTCAACTGAGCGCGCGCCCGCGCGTGACAAACGATTTCAGCATCAACGTAGCAACGGTGAACGGGTCCGGCTCGCAATCCGCCAATAGCGTGCTGCTGAAGAGCATCTTCGGAATGGGAGTTCCGGTCAGCGGAAAAAATCTCTTCCCGTCGAACATTGCCGGCTTACCCACGTGGTACATAATTCGCGCGAGCAAGGACGGGTATGTTGCGCGCAAGCGCGAGTCTGAAGTGCTGGTGGCGCTGAATCCGGATACGGCTCGCGAAGATGCGCTGGCAATGCCCGTTGGTGGCGTGGCGATCTACGAAGAGAAGCTGGACCTGAAGCAATATCGCGACGATCTGGTGTTCTACCCGGTGCCGTTCGACAAGATTACGGCTGCGGTGTGCCCTGAAGCCAAGCTGCGCAAGCTGGTGAAGAACATGGTGTATGTGGGCGTCGCAGCCCAGATACTGCGGATCGATCTTGGCCTAGTGGAGAGCGGACTTCGCAAGCAGTTTGCGAAGAAGCAGAAGGTGTTCGAACTGAACTTCGGCGCGGTGAAGGCGGGCTTCGACTATGCGGAAGCTACGTTTACCAAGCAGGACCCCTACTTCATCGAGCGGATGGACGAGACGAAGGGCAAGATCATTATTGACGGCAACGCGGCGTGCGGCATGGGCGCGGTGTTTGCCGGGGTGACGGTGGTTGCGTGGTATCCGATTACGCCTTCGACGAGCGTGGTGGAGGCGACGACCGACTTGCTGAAGAAGTTTCGCGTGACGCCTGAGGGCAAGGCAACCTTTGCCGTGGTGCAGGCCGAGGACGAACTGGCCGCGATTGGCATGGTTCTGGGCGCGGGCTGGGCTGGCGCGCGGTCAATGACGGCGACCTCGGGGCCAGGGATTTCGCTGATGGCGGAGTTTACCGGGCTGGGCTACTATGCCGAGCTGCCGGGCGTGATCTTCGATGTGCAGCGGACGGGTCCGGCGACAGGCATGCCGACGCGGACGCAGCAGTCGGACCTGTTGTCGGTTGCGTTCTTGTCGCACGGCGATACGAAGCATCCGGTTCTGCTGCCGGGTTCGGTGGCGGAATGTTTCGAGTTTGGATGCGTGGCGTTCGATCTGGCAGAGCGGTTGCAGACGCCGGTATTTGTGCTGAGCGATCTGGACCTTGGCATGAATAACTGGATGTCCGATCCGTTTGTGTATCCGGAGAAACCGGAAGACCGGGGCAAGGTTCTTACGAAGGAAGATCTGGACCGGCTGGGCGGATTCGCGCGTTATCGCGATGTGGATGGAGATGCGATCGGGTGGCGGACGCTGCCGGGAACGGACCATCCCAAGGCGGCGTACTTTACGCGCGGCTCGGGACATAACGACGCGGCAGGGTATACGGAAAAGCCGGACGAATATCAGGAAGTGATGGAGCGGCTGACGCGCAAGTTCGAGAGCGCGCGCAAGCTGGTTCCGGGGCCGATAGCAGTGAAGGACGGCACGTCGAAGATTGGTTTTATTGCCTACGGCACAACGGATTTTGCGCTGCGCGAGAGCATGGACCAGATCAAGAAAGAGTACGGGACGGACGTGGATTACATGCGCGTGCGGGCTTATCCGTTTGCGCACGAGATTCACGACTTTGTTGCTTCGCACGAGCGCGTCTATGTGGTGGAACAGAACCGCGACGGGCAATTGGCGAGCTTGCTGAAGCTGGATCTTGCGGGGGATCAGGTGGTGAAGCTGCGCAGCATTCTGCACTACAGCGGACTGCCGGTGGATGCGCGCACGCTTACAGAAGAGTTTGCAACGAAGGAGGGCCTCTAATGGCAACCGCAAATGCAACACCTAAAGTGAACCATATCGGCCTTCCGATTCTTGAGTACCGCGGCGGGAAGAGTACGCTGTGCGCCGGCTGCGGGCATAACGCCATCTCCGAGCGCATTGTGGACGCGATGTACGAGATGGGCGTGCAGCCGGAGCGGGTGATGAAGATGAGCGGCATTGGCTGCTCGTCGAAGAGCCCGGCTTACTTTCTGAATCGAGCGCACGCGTTTAATAGCGTGCACGGGCGCATGCCTTCGGTGACGACGGGCGCGGTGCTGGCCAACCGCACGATGACGGCGCTTGGCGTTTCCGGCGACGGCGACTCTGCGTCGATCGGCATAGGGCAGTTTGTCCACCTGATGCGGCGCAACCTTCCGATGATTTACATCATTGAAGACAACGGCGTTTATGGGTTGACGAAGGGACAGTTTTCCGCAACGGCCGATCTTGGGTCGAAACTGAAGACTGGGGTCATCAACGAACTGCCGGGCATCGATACTTGCGCGCTGGCGATCCAGTTGGGCGCGACGTTCGTGGGGCGGTCGTTCTCCGGGGACAAGAAGCAGTTGCTTTCGATGCTGAAGGCGGCGATTGCGCACAGGGGGACGGTGATGCTGGATGTGATCAGCCCGTGCGTGACGTTCAACGACCACGAGGGATCGACGAAGAGCTACAAATTTTTGCAGGAGAACGACGAGCCGATCAACGAAATCGGATTTGTGGCAAGCTTCGACGATATCGAAGTGGACTACGATTCGGGGCAGGTGTACGACGTTGAGATGCACGACGGATCGAACCTGCGGCTGCGCAAGCTGCTGGAAGATTATGACCCGACCGATAAGGCCAACGCTGTGCGTACGCTGATGGAGGCGCAGGAGAAGGAAGAGATTCTGACCGGCGTGTTCTACATCGATACGCAGAAGGAGACGTTCATCGACCAGTTGAATATGGTGGATGAGCCGCTGGCGACGCTTCCGCAGTCGCTGACACGGCCTCCGAAGTCGGCGTTGGATAGCTTGATGGCGAATCTGCAGTAAGGCTCTTGAGTGTTTGAGGTGAGGATGAGGCGCGGGCTAAAGCCCGCGCCTTTCTTTATTCTGATGTCAAAAAGATGAATGCTTTGCGCAGTTTCAAAAACGAATAGAGGGATGAATGAACATTCCCTCAGGGGCTAAAGCCCGCATGCTTTTGCTGAATTGGACGTACGGGCTGAAGCCCGTACCCTTCAAAGCTGCGCTGCTCCAATGGCGAAAATACTCTAGAGCAGATTCGGAAATGGTGTAGACCATAGGGCTTTCCCTCAGGGGCTAAAGCCCATTGATTTTATTGGCGTTTTGCGGCACGGCTAAAGCCATGCCCTTTCAAATCCGGTCTACAGTAAAAGCGAAACTGCTCTAAATCTCCCACCAATCGAAGAGCAACATGCGCGGATAGTAGAGGCCGGCGCGGATGGGTGCGTCTGTGCCATGGAGTTTGCGCAGGACGTCGGCGTATGCGGCTAGCTGGGGGGCGAAGAGGGCGCGCAACTGGGGCAGGGCTGCGGTTGCGTCGGGGCTGTCGGCGTGGGCGGTTTTGTAGTCGATGATCCACCATGCCTGGTTGCCGGTGGAGAGAGGGTCGAGGCTGGCGCGGAAGAGGCGGTCTACCTGCACGGTGCGGATGCCTGCGGCGGTGACGCCGGTCCAGCGGGCTTCGGCGGCGTCTTGGGGGTGGGGGGAGAGGATCCAATTGCCGGCTGGTTCGCGGGAGGCGTCGAGGGCTATGCGCATTGCTTCTTCCGCCAGGGTGGTTGCTTTGTGCGGGTCGATGCCTGCACTGCGGATTTGTGCGGCTGTGCGGGGTTCGAAGTGTTTGAGTGCGGCGCGGGCGGCGTCCCAATCGTTTGACTTGCGGAGATGGGCGAGTTGCTCAAGGAGTGCGTGGACGGCGATGCCTAATGCGCGGGAGAGAAGACCGCCTTCGTGACGGTGATAGAGCTTGTCATCCCATGTCCCAGAAGTGAGACCTAGGGCACCCGGCTGGTGGAGTGTGAATTCCCAGGTCCCAGAATCGGGACCTGGGGCACCCATAATTGGTTCGGGAACGAAAGAGTACGTTGTTGCTTGCGTGGAGAGATAGTTGGGCGGGAGGCGGCGGATGAGTGTCGGCTTGAGCGGAGACGGCATTACGAGAAGATTGCTTTCGGCGGAGGCGGCTAGGGATTCCAGAGTGGCGGGCTCGGCTTGAGGTTCGGTTAGGGTTGATTTCCAGGCTTCAAATTGTTGCTGGACTTCTGCTGCGAGGGCTGGCCATGCGGTGGAGAGCAGGCTGTTTTTCGGTTCGGCGAGCTGCCAGGAGCCGGTTTTGTCCTGCTTGCAGGCGGGCTGGGCGAAGAGGTGGAGCTCTTCGCGGGCGCGGGTGGCGGCTACGTAGAGGATGCGGCGCATCTCCTGCGATTCGCGGTCGCGATAGATGCGGTCGACCCACTGCTTGGTGGTGCCCTTGCCGGCTCCTTTGGATTGCAGCGGCGCTACGAGGAATTCGGTGATCTCGTGCTGTTCGCCGTAGGGGGCGGCGGTCTCGTCCGGAGGCAGGCCGCGCTCGAGCCAGGAGAGCATTTTGAGTTCGCCGACGCGGGAGCCGGCCTGGAGTTCGGGAACGAGGACGACTTCGAATTCCAGGCCCTTGGATTTGTGGATGGTCATGAGCTGAACGCCGCAATCGCTGGAGACGGCGGGGTCGGGCTGCGCGGTGAGGTTTTCAAGTGCGGCATTGAGGGCGGGACCGAGAAGATCCTGTTCGCCATTGCGGAGGCCGTCGAGGCTTTGCCACAAGAGGTCGAGATTGGCGCGGGCTGCTGCGTCCACACAGTGCGCACCCCCGAGACGAAGCCAGACTTGCTGGAGCCATGCGCCGAGCGAGGTGGCGGGTTGAGCGAAGCGCAGACTGGGCGCCGCGGCTAGGACGTCAAGAACGCGGTCTGCGGCGAGGCGGCCGTCTTCGCTGAGGAGAGCGAGACGTTCAGAGAGCAACTCGGGGACGGGGCGGGCGAGGAGGTCGGGGGCGTCGGCGCTGGTGAGGGCGTGCAGGTCAGCAAGCGAGAGTCCGCACCACGGGGCGCGCAGGATGCCGAGCCAGGATACGCGGTCGAGAGGGTTAAGGAGGGCGCGGGCGAGGGCCAGGGCGTCGAGGACTTCAGGGCGGGCGGAGAGTTTTTCGAGATCGACGGCGCGGAAGGGAATTTGCGCTTCGCGGAGGGCTTGAGCGATGGGGGCGAGTGCGTTGCGGGTGCGGCCGAGGACGGCGATGCGGTATTTATCACCCTTAGCGCGGGCTGCATCGATCTGGCCTATGTGGCTGCGGATGAGAGAGACGATCTCTTCGATCTGAGCAGATTGTGAATGGTTGACGTCTCCTTCCGAATCTGGTGGAACGGATTTATTTCTAGATGTTTGCGGAACGAAATTGATGTGTAACATGAAGTTTGACGAGGACTCGGCTGGACGTTCCGCCGCCCCTACGGGGCTTGGTGTCCTAAATCTTGATGCGTCCCCAGGGCTGCGCTCCGCTTGCCCTGGGCTAACTTCCGCGGCTCCCTCCGGGAGCAAGATGATTGCGGCAGGTGCGTCGTTGCGGGCTGGGTCTGCTTTGGAGAAAGTGACGCCGCTGCCGTCGTTGGCGGCGAAGACTTTCTCGAAGACTTCGTTGAGATTTTCTACCAGGGGCCTGGCGCTGCGGAAGTTTGCGGTGAGACCGACTGGTTCAAAGAGGAGCGGGTCGGTTGAGGGGATTTCAAGGCCAACTTCGCGGACGCGCGGAAAGAGTTCGGCGTCGGCGTCGCGGAAGAAGTAGATGGACTGCATGGGGTCGCCGACGACGAAGCAACTGCGGCCTTCGCGGTCGGGCCAGGCGGCGATAAGGCGGCGGAGCAGTTCGTGCTGGCGTCGGCTTGTGTCTTGAAACTCGTCGACGAGGATGTGGTGGATGCCGTCGGCGACAGAGATGGCGGCGTCGGTGGGCAGGCCGTCGGGGCCCTGCAGGACGGAGAGTGCGATCTGCGCGACTTCAACGTAGTCGACGGCGCCGGCTTCGGCAAAGACAACCTTGAGCTGGCCGGCGGCGTTGCGGAGAAGAGTGAAACAGGCGCGTACGATCTGCCAGTCTTCGTCGGTGTAGCGGGCGGGGGGCAGGGAGCGGACGGCGGCGAGGGCGGATTCGAGGGCGGCGAGGCGCGCGATGAGGTCGAGGATTTGAGTCTTCTCGCGTTTGCGCTCGGAGGGGAAGCCGATGGTCTTGGTTACCTGCTTGCGAAAGCTGCCGTCGAGTGTGAGCAGGAGATCGGCCAGGCAGCAATAGGCTTGGCGTGCCTCTTCGAGCGCGTCTGGATCGGTGAGGTTTCCGGAGGGAAAGTCAGCGAGTTCAGCGAGGGACTGGAAGCGCGAGGCAGCGCCTTGTTCGCAGGCGAAACGGGCGAGCGTGAGGGCTTCGTCGCGGGAGCCGGGGACCTGATCGAGGAGGTTGCTGAGTGTGGCGAGCGATTGCTGGACGGCTCTGGCGAAGGGGCGTTCGAGACTCGCGCGGAGGGCTTCCCAATCCTGCTCGCGGCCGAGGACAAAGTCGTGCATCCAGCGGTCGCGGTTGGCGAGCATTTTGGCTAGCTCGGTTTCCATCTCCTGCCAGTTGTTGTCGCGCCAGAGGAGGAGGGACTCGATGGCGGAGCGCAGGGTGGGGTCGGCGCCATCGATCTGTTCGAGGGCCTGGCGGGCGGCGCGGCGATAAAGCTCTTCGGGCTGCTCGTAGATGCCGAGGCCGTCGCCGAGACCGGAGAGAAGAGGCTGCTGGAGGGCGAGGTCGCGGCAGAAGGAGTCGATGGTGGAGATGCGGAGCTGGGCGGGTTGATCGAGGAGATTCCAGTTGAGAGCTTCGGCGTGCTGGAGGGCGCGGCGGGCGAGGAACTCCATGGAGAAGGGGTCGGGGTTTGGGTCGGCATCGGCGTGTGCAGCGGCGGCTTCGAGTTTGGAGAGGATGCGGTGGCTCATCTCGGCGGCGGCGGCCTTGGTGAAGGTGATGGCGACGATCTGGGCGGGGTCTTCGACTTCGGCGAGGAGGCAGAGGAAGCGGCGGGTGAGCAGGTCGGTTTTGCCGGAGCCGGCGGGGGCCTGGACAAGGATGGAGGCGGCGGGATTCAGGGCCTGTTCGCGCTGGGACTGATCGGGCGGAGGAGTGAGGTTACTCATCGGCGGACTCCTCGTTGGCTTCGATGTCTTCGTCGGGATCGAGGAGGGCACGGTTCTCGGCGATACGGCAGAGGGATTCAAGGCCGCAGTACTGGCAGGTTTTGGGGTAGTCGCTAGGGTCGACTTCAGCGTGGCCGGAGAGGAAGTCCCGGGCAAGCTGCTCGATGTTTTCTTTCCAATCGATGAGCATCTCCGCGCTGAACGGGCTTTTCATCAGGCCGTTTGAGGAGGAGAGGGTGGGGAGCAAGGTGGCTTTGGCGTCGCCGACGTGGCCGGCAAAACCTTTTTGCTCGCCGCTGCGGACTTTGGCAAAGACGAGACCGCCGAGGACTTCATCTTCGCCGAGAGCGAAGCCAGCGTAGAGGGGCAGTTGCACGTCGTCGGGGCGGGGAAGCTGCCAGGATTTGGGCGTGACGGTGCCGGTTTTGTAGTCGATGACGAGCAGGGTGTTGTCGTTGAGGCGGTCGATGCGGTCGAGGCGCAGATCGAAGGTGAGGTTGGCGAGAGAGACGGTGCGCTTGGCTTCGGTTTCGATGACTTCGAATTCGATGCGCGCGGACTCGTAGTCGAGCCATTCGCCGACGAGACGGATGAGGCGCTGCTCTTCAAGCTCGAGATAACGGCGGGACATGCGGTCGCGGAGGGCGGGGCGGAGTTCTTCTTCGAGGACGCGGTGGACGGTGGCGGAGATGAATGCCTGGCGATCGCTGAGGGCCTGGAGGTCTTTGAGCGAGCGAATGCCCTGCGGCGGGCCGGACCAGATGGAGTGCAGGACGGCGTGGAGCAGACTTCCGCGCTGGGAGGCGGTGAGTCCGGCCTCGGCGGGCTGCCAGCTTTGGGCGGCGAGGCGAGATGTGGCGAAGGCTTTGAAGGGGCACTGCGACTGAGAGGTGAGAACGGCTGCGCCGCCTTCGACTTTGCCGGGAGTGAAGGGAATTCGGCTGGCGTCAGCGAAGGCGATGGTTAGCGGTGCGGGCGCGGCGGGCGCAGTGAGTTCGGCGGGCAAGGGCTGCGGCGGGACGGCAAGGTGCGCGATGAGGCGCGAGGAACGGGTTTCGACGTCTTCGCTTTGGCGGGCAAAGCTGAAGTTGACCTGCGGCGCGGAGTGGAGAAGACGAAGGGTGATGACGCGCGAGAGTTCCCAATCGAGCTGCGCGGTAGCGTGGGGCATGGCGGCTTCGCGCTGGACTTCGGGCGGCAGGAGCGGATGGGTTGCGCCGGCGGCTGGCCACGCGCTTTCGCTTGCGCCCATGAACCAGACGGCGTCGGCGGTGAGGCCGGCGGATTCGGCGGGGCCGGCGATCTGGATGGGCGCATTGCGGGATTCGGGGGCGAAGAGGGTTTGGTCGAGTGCGCGGGCGAGGGCGGAGAGGAAGTCGTGCCAGCGGATGCGGCGGCCATCGAAGCCAAGCGAGGCGCAGGACTCGACGGTTTGCAACAGGCGGTCGCGGGACTGGTACTCGGCGGTGGAGAGGGGGCGAGAGCCAGGCCAGCCGGCGGTTTGCAGCAGTTGCGGGATGAGTTCGGCCCAGTCGAGGGGGCTTTGCGGTTTGCGGGTTTCAGCGGCGAGGCGGGTTTGTGCTTCTGTGATGCGGGCGACCCAGGCGGGAGGCAGGGGCGAGTTGGTTTGCTGGGCAAGGAATGCGTTGAGGGGCCAGCGAGGGCGCTCTTTGTTGCGGCGGCGAAGGGTGCGCATGTAGGCTTGGAGCGCGATGGATTCCTGGGGGTCTGCCGCCGTTTGGCCGGTGGAGAGGAGCCAATCGAGTTCGTGTTCGGCGATGGCGTTTTCTTTGGAGGGGGTGGAGAGCCATCGGAGCAAGAGATAGGCTCCCTTGGCGAGGGCGACCTGGCTGAGGGGAATGCCGAGAGAGAACTCGAAGAGGGGGGCTTCAGAAGGCGAGGCGGCGGCGAAGTTGAGGAAGGCGCGTTCGATTTCGCCGCGACGCTCGGTGATGTCCTGGGTGACGACGATAAGGCTGGTGTTGGGGTTGTCGGCTAGTTTTTGCTTGCACCAGAGGGCGCAGGCGGCTAGTTCGGATTGGGTGCCGGCGGCGGAGTAATAGCGGATTTCGCGGGCGGGCAGGTGCGATGAGGCTTCCTGCCATTGTCCCCAGGCGTTGAAGAGGCGGCGCTCGGTGGGGAGGATGCGGTCGAAGCCGGCGAGAAGCAGAGGGGGGCGGGCTGAGCCGGGCGAGGAGTTTTCGAGGAGCGGGATCAATTCAAGTGGGAGCCGGGCGGGGCTGAGGAGGTTGGCGGAGCGGCAGGTTTTTTCGAAGGTGGAGAGCCAGGCGCTGAAGTTGGCCGCGTCCTGCTGCCAGGCGGCGCGGTTTCTCTCATTCAGGAACTGAGGTGCGTGGGAGCAGAGGAGCTTGTGGGCATTGATGGCGAGGCGGGCCATGCGGTTGCACGGGCCTTCGAGCAGAGTGGCCATGTGCTGGTCAGAGCCGGCGATGTCAGTCCAGATGGATTGCTCCTGGAGGGGGTCGAGGAGAAGGCGGGCGTCGCTGCTTGCGGAATGGTCCTTCCAGGCGGTGTGGAGAAAGGTTTGCCAGTCGAGGATGGCGGGCGCGGGCCAGGCGGTGAGGCCTTCGGCGCGGCGGGCGCGATGAAAGGCGGCTGCAAGGGCGCGGGCAGCGCGTTCGCTGGCGGCAACGACGAGGCCGCCGGAGCGCAGCCATGCGGAGATTTCAGCTTGTTGACCGGACTCGGGTTCCGGAGTTGGTCCAGCTTGCTTGCTTGCCCCCATTTCAGCGTTATACGCTACCGGGGCAGGCGGGGCCAGCGTAGGCAAGGGAGTGCTGTCTGGCGTGGCCTTGAACGCCTATAATTGTGCGTCGTTACGACAGGGATTAGAGAGGCAGGCAAGCTATGAACGGAAAGAAGACGGCTGTGATTCTGGGTTGTGGTGCATTGCTGATGATGTGTGCGGCGGTGAATTCCGCCGGACAGGGTGGAACGGCAGCCGCTGCGCCTGCTGCAATTGTGCCGGCTACGATGGCACGCATTGGAACCATTGATGAGCGGTTTCAGTCGTACAACATCGAGATGGTGGAAGTGACAGGGGGAAGGTTCTGGGCTCCGTATTCCAGCAATCCGGAAGCAAAGCCGGCGGCCACGAAAGAGCTGGCGGGCCTCGATTCCTCATTGTTTCAATACCGGCCGCCGATCGATCTCTCGAATGCGCGGCTGCGCAAATTGGCAACTGCGCTAGGACCCGCGTATGTCCGGGTGAGCGGGACGTGGGCCAACAGTACGTACTTTCAGAATTCCGATGCGCCAGCGCCGGCAACTCCGCCGGAAGGCTACAAAGGCGTATTGACGCGTCAGCAGTGGAAGGGCGTAGTCGATTTTTCAAAGGCAGTGGATGCAAAGATCGTGACCTCGTTCGCGACCAGCCTGGGGACACGCGATGCATCAGGCGTGTGGACTCCAGATCAGGCGCAACAGTTTGTTGCGTACACGAAGTCGATTGGCGGCAGTATTGCCGCGGCGGAATACATGAACGAGCCAAACATACCGGAGGGCGGCGGAACACCGAAGGGGTATGACGCGGCGGCGTATGGCAAGGACGTCGCCATTTTTCATGCGTTCGTGAAGCAGGCTCTTCCGGACATGGTGTTTCTTGGTCCGGGAGCCGCGGGGGAGGGAACGCTGATTGTTCCCGGAGCCATGCACATGCTGGCGAGCACGGACTTGCTTACGGCCACTGGGCCGGTTTTCGATGCGATTTCTTACCACTCCTACGGGGCCGTCTCAAGCCGGTGCGGCATGTTTGGCGCGGCGGCGACAACCTCGGCAGAGGCGGCGCTTTCAGAGCAGTGGCTTTCGCGGTCAGAGCAAACCGAGGAGTTCTACCGGGGACTGCGCGATCGCTTTGAGCCGGGCAAGCCGATGTGGAATACAGAGACGGCGCAAGCAGCCTGCGGCGGCGACCGTTGGGCCTCGACGTTTCTGGATACATTTCGCTACCTCAATCAGCTAGGGATTCTGGCCAGGCGCGGCGTGCAGGTGCAGATGCACAACACGCTGGCTTCGAGCGACTACGGGCTGCTGGATCAGAAGACATTCGAACCGCGGCCTAACTATTGGGCGGCGCTGCTTTGGCGCAAGCTGATGGGAACCGCTGTGCTTGATCCGGGGACTTCACCGTCAGCGAATTTGCATCTCCATGCGCAATGCCTGCGCGGCAAGCCGGGTGGGGTGGCAGTGCTGGCGATTAATGCGGACAAGACCGCTGCACAGACGCTTGCGATTCCAACAGGAGCGGAGCGGTACACGCTTTCGGCCAGTGATTTGCAGAGTTCACAGGTGGAGCTGAATGGGAGTGAATTGAAGCTGGGCGCTGGGGATGCTTTGCCGCAGCTGAAAGGGCAGACCGTACACACCGGGCAGGTGACGTTTGCGCCGGCCAGCATTACGTTTCTGGCTTTGCCGAAGGCGGAGAACGCTAGCTGCCGGTAGGGTGGGACAAAGTCAGCGAATTATTTTGGATTGCGACGGTATCTCTCAAAACACGCTGGCAGGCAGGCGGATTTGAGCAAACAACAGCGGCCCGGGGAGTGAAGCTCCTCGGGCCGCTGTTGTTTGTCGTGGTTCTCTATTTAAATTAGACGCCGCTGTAAGCTGAGAAGCCGCCGTCGATGGGAATGACGGTGCCGGTGACGAATTCGGAGGCGGGGGAGAGGAGCCAGAGGATGGCGCCAAAGAGGTCCTTGGGTTCGCCGAAGCGGGCCATGGGGGTGTGGGCGATGATCTGGTTGCCGCGCTTGGTGAGTTCGCCGGTTTCCTTGTCGGTCAACAGAAAACGGTTCTGGTTGGTGAGGAAGAATCCGGGAGCGACGGCGTTGACGCGGATCTTCGGGGAGTATTCCTGGGCCATGTGGACGGCGAGCCATTGGGTGAAGTTGCTGACGGCGGCCTTCGCACCGGAGTAGGCGGGGATGCGAGTCAGGGGGCGGAAGGAGTTCATCGAGGAGATGTTCAGGATGGTTCCGTAGCCTTGTTCCGCCATGATCTTTCCAATGGCCTGGCAGGGGAGCATGGTGCCGAGAATGTTGAGATCGAAGACAAAGCGCAAAGCGTCGGTGGGGAGATCGAAGAACTTCAGGTCGGGGCTGGTTGTGGCGGTGGGCTTGTTGCCGCCCGCACCGTTAATCAGGAGGTCGATTTTGCCGAGGCTGGCGATGACGTCCTGGGTTGCCTTGGCGATGCTTTCGCGGTTGAGCACGTCGCACTGGAAGAGGGAGATGCGTTTGCCGGTTTCTCCTAGTTTCTCGATGAGCGCCTCGGCAGGCTTGGTGTTGAGGTCGAGGATGGCGACTTTTGCGCCGCAACCAGCCAGGGCGCTGGCCATTTCTCCGCCGAGCACGCCGGCGCCGCCGGTGACGACGGCAACGAGGCCGGTGAAGTCATACATTCTGGTCAGTTCGGCCAGGCCAAAGGAAGTTTGCTGCGTAGAATCGTTAGCTGCCATAGTGCATCCCCTTCTGAATTCTTCCCGAGCAAAGGAAGTAGGTTTGTAAGTGTCTGATTCGGCACGGTCGGCGGAGCCGCATTAGGTCGCGTGTCGAAGAATATCCAAATACGCGGAACCTGGTCAGACCATTAAGTTAGGGGTCAAAGCTGAAGGGGGTCAGTGATTTCCGTCACTTGTTCTGGCAGGGCAGGGAGATAGTCGACATTCGGGTCGCGCGGCGTACTTCCGCGAGCGATTTAAATCACGGTACCCGTTTGTATGCGCCGCCGGTGTGGTAAGTCAGAAGTTAGAGCAAGAATCGGGGGGAATGCAAAAGCAGATTCTTCGCTCACCACCCCCACGCTCCACCCCAAAGAGCAAAAGCGCTCTTTGGGGACCCCGGAAAGCGCTTGGGGCCCCGTTCGCTCAGGATGACAGCTCTCGGGGGAGTTCAGGATGACAGCCGGAGTTTTGCTGCGAATTTATGAGACAGGACACTAGGATGTTTTTGTGCTGGAGAGAGAGGGCCGAGGGTCTGACGGCACAGGGGCGTGTGTTGCGGGTCACAGTCTGGACCTACCCTTGGCCGTGTCTGATGGAGACTACATCGAAAGGAATTATCCCTATGCTTCTTGAGTTGAGCGTGTCGGTGAAGGGGAAGCACGGCCAGGCAGGCGATCCTTCCTTGGATCTGAATCGAATCATTGACGCCAGCGGCTTGCATTATAAGACGACTAGCAAAGGTACGGTTCTGGAAGGGAACTGGGAGCAGGTGATGGCGGTCGCCAAGAAGTGTCACGACGAGGTATTGAAGAAGAACGATCAGTTCATCACGCGTATGAAGGCAGTGGACAAGAAATGCGGCAGATCGTCAGTGCCTTCGCCGTGCAGCGGCAAGGAACTGGAAGAAGTGCTTGAAGATGAGGGCGAGTGGTTGATGCTGTAGAGGTGCTTTGGCGGCGTGAGTTTTTGCGCGCCTAGGTTATGCGAAGGGGACGTTTTTCGCAGGGGCTAAAGCGGCGCGAAAGGGAATTAGGCAGGGGCTAAAGCCCGAGTTCGTTTTGGGACATTTGCGGCCCGTGAACCAGAGGGTACCCCGTCGTGCCCTGAAAAGAAACAAGTGCGTAAGTTGTTGAAAAACAAGTAAGCGCATGCAGGTTGATGCGAACCCATCCTAGGCGCAAAAACAAAGACGCGCCGAGGATGGGGCACCCG